>DATGHG010000135.1:0-7285 GCA_035308185.1 Thermoanaerobaculia bacterium
TGACGACGATCGGGCAGGGGACCTGCCAGCGGTAGTAGAGCTTGGCGGCGACGTTGACCAGCTGGTTGAAGCCGCAGGAGATGAAGTCGGCGAACTGCATCTCGACCACCGGCCGATAGCCGAGGACGGCGGCGCCAATGGCGATGCCGATGGTGCCGCTCTCGGCGATCGGGGTGTCGAGCACCCGCCGCGGCCAGCGGCCGTGAAGGCCGCGGGTGGTGCGGAAGGCCCCCTCGAAAGCACCGATGTCCTGGCCCAGCACCAGCACCGACTCGTCGCGCTCCATCTCCTCGAGCAGCGCCAGGTTGATGGCGTCGACGTAGGTCGTTTCCCGAGTCTGGCCGGCGCCGCCCGACCGCCGCCCGGCGGCAGCTGGCCGACCGGGCGTATCACGGCCGGAGACCGCGACCCCAGCCGCCTCCGCCACCGGTGCGAAGACCGGCCGCCTTGCAACCTCCGGATCCGGCGGCGCCGCGGCGATGGCCTGGGAGATGGCTCGCTCCACCAGCTCCGCGATGCGCTCGTCGAGCCGCCGGCTGGTCGCGTCATCGAGGACGCCTTCCGCGGCGAGGCGGCGGGCGTAGGCCGGCACCGGGTCCGCGGCCCGGTAGGCCGCCAGCTCCTCGGGAGGCACCACCTTGAGCGAGTCGTCGCCCTCGGCGTGACCCCGCATCCTGCCCAGCATGGCTTCGAGCAGGGTCGGCCCCTGGCCGGCCCGCGCGCGGTCCACCGCTCGCTGCAGAGCGGCGGCCATGGCGTCCGGATCGTTGCCGTCGACGGTCTCGGCGGCGACGCCGTAGCCGATGCCGCGGTCGGAGAGCCGCCTCGCGGCGTACTGCTGGTCCGCCGGGGTCGAGAAGGCGTAGTGGTTGTTCTCGATCACCAGCACCAGCGGCAGCTTCCACACCGCCGCCATGTTGAGCCCCTCGTGGAAATCGCCGGTCGAGGTGCCGCCTTCGCCGATGAAGTTGATCGCCACCCGATCGCTCCGGCGCTGGCGAAAGGCAAAGGCGCAACCCGCCGCCACCGGGATCATCGAACCGAGATGGCTGATCATCCCGAGGTGCAGGATGCCGTGCTCGGGGGCCAGGTAGCCGTAGTGGAAGGACCGCTCGACGCCCTGCGAGAAGCCTTCACCCTTGCCCAGCAGCTGGCAGGCGAGGCGGCGCAGCAGGCTCTCGGGGTCGGGCCGCCGGCCGTCCGGCTCGCCGAAACCCAGGCCGGGAAAGGTCCGCGCCGGATCGAGGTAGACGGCGAGGATCGCGCCGAGATCGCGGTGGAGGGTGCACAGCGCGTCGCCGGCGCCGAGCGCCAGCCCGGCGGGGACGGTGGTGGCCTCGTTGCCCACCTCGCTGTACCACTTCGAGACGCGGCCGGTCAGCAGCAGGGATTCGAAGCGGGCGTCGAAGTCCCGCGTCAGCTTCATGAAGGCATGGCGCAGCAGGCGCTGCCGGGGGGCGGGCGCGGTCGCCTTGGCCACGCTCATCCTCGGCCGGCGCGCAGCTGGCGCTCGAGGCGCTTGCGATGGCGGTTCTCGGGGTCGATGCTGAGCAGGATGCGCAGTGCCAGCTCGGCGTTGGGCAGGTCGCCCCGCTCCAGGAAGGCATCCACCTGGCGCACGCCCTGCTCGGCCGCCTGCTGGTGCCGATGGATCGACTCGAGGCGCTCGATCTCGGCATACATGGCGGGCGCCCGCGGGCTGGCGGGCGCCACCTGCTCCATCTCGGCCGCGGCGTCGCGGGCGCCGAACCAGTCTCGGAGTTGCAGCAGCTCGCGGTAGCGCTTCTCGATCGGGATCGCCAGGCGCTCCTGCTCGGCGGCGAGGCTCGCCTCCTGCACCCGCTCGCGGTAGGAATCGAGGGTGATCTTGCTCAGCCCGAGGCCGGCCAGCTGCTCGATCTCGCGCTCCGCCTCCGCCAGCTTGCGGGCGGCGAGCAGCTCGTCCAGGCGCCGCCGGTGAACCTCGAACTCGGCGCCCTGCCGCAGCCCCTGCTCGACTTCCTGGATCTCCCGCTCGAGCACCTCGGCCCGCTCGCCGGAAAGGTCGTTGCGCCGCACCCGCTCGAGCTCCCGGCGAGCCTCGCCGAAGTCGCGGCGCGCCACCGCCGCCCGCGCCGCCGCCAAGGCCATCTCGGCGCGCCGGTCGCGCTCCACCTCCTCGGCCAGCAGGCTCACCCAGCTCTCGTAGTCGGCGCGATTGGGATGCTGCGGCGCCAGCTCGAGCAGGGTCTCGAGGGCCAGGCGCGCCAGGGCCAGCTGCTTGCGTTCGAGGTAGCGCCGCAGCGCCTTCTCGGCCTCGGCGACGCGCTGCCGCTCGTCCGCCGTCTTCGCCTCGGGCCTGCCGGCAGTGTCGCGAGCCGCAATCGGCGCGGGCGCGGCCGGCACCGCCGCTTTCGCCGGCACCGTCCGCGGCGCCTCGGGCGTTGCCGGAATCGCCGCGGCCGCGGCCGCCGCCGCCGACGCTGCCGGAACCGGCGGCGCCGCCGGCGCTTGGGCGAGCCGCTCCTTGATCT
Source organism: Thermoanaerobaculia bacterium (assembly GCA_035308185.1). Classification (GTDB taxonomy): domain Bacteria; phylum Acidobacteriota; class Thermoanaerobaculia; order Multivoradales; family UBA5704; genus JASLEW01. The sequence continues at coordinate 2,514 of DATGHG010000135.1, forward strand.
GGTCGAGTCCGGCGGCGCGCGGATTGGCAGCCTCGAGCTGCGCCACCAGCCGCCGCGCCTCCCCGAGCTGGCCGGCGGCGATGGCGCCTTCCACCCGCGCCAGATCGAGCGAGCTCTCGCTGACCCGCTTCGCTGCCCGCTCGATCTGCGCCAGCAGATCGATGCGCTCGGCGCGCGACAGCTCGCTCGAGCTGCGCTGGCGCGGCGCCGCCGGCAAGCGGGCGCCGGCGCCGCCACCGCCGGGCATCACCACCTCGCGGGTCTCGACCTTGCTCAGTCCCTTCTCGACTCTTTCGAGGGCGACGATGAAGCTCACCGCGTCGGGGAAACGCCGCTCGCGGTCGCGCTCGAGCGCCTGCCGCACGACGCGGTCCAGCTCCGCGGGCGCCTCCACCTTGGGGTTGCGGCCCACCATCGGCAACGGGTCCTCGGAGAGCCGCTTGAAGATGAAGCCGTGAGGGCTCTCGGACTCGAAAGGCGGCAGGCCGGTGATCATCTCGTAGAGCACCAGGGCGAAGGAGTAGAGGTCGGTGCGACGGTCCAGGACCTCGCCGCTCGCCGCGCCGGCCTGCTCGGGAGAGCAGTACTGCAGCTTGCCCATGAACATCCCGACCTGGGTGATCTCGAAGCTGCCGCTGCCGCTGTCGTCGGCGGCCAGGTTCTTCGCCAGCCCGAGGTCGATGATCTTCAACCAGGCCTGCTGCCGGCTGTTCTCCATGATCATCAGGTTGTCGGGCGAGACGTCGCGATGGATGATGCCGGCGGAGTGGATCGCGCCGAGGCCGCGCAGCGCCTGGATGCCCAACCGGATCGCGGTGGCCACCGGGAACGGACCGTTCTGCCGCAGCCAGTCGCCGACGTCCCGGCCCTCGATGTGCTCCCAGACCATGTAGAAGCTGCCTTCCGGCAGGCGCGAGAAGTCGTAGAGGATGGCGACGTTCGGGTGCTTGATCTGGGTCGCCAGCCGCGCCTCGCGGACGAAGCGCGCCTGCGCCACCGGGTCGGCGGCAAGGTCCTGGCGCAGGATCTTGATCACCCGCAGCTCCTGCAGATGGAGATGGCGCACCAGGTACACCTCTCCCATCCCGCCGCTGGTGAGGCGCTGGACGATCTCGTATTTGCCGTCGAGAACGGTGCCCGGCTCGCGAGAGCTCACCGCCGACCTCCTGCCCGAGTGGATGCGAGAGCCATAAAGGACGGTCTAGTGTACTGCGTCGCAAATCCGGTAGCCCAGGCGCCGAGCAATCCGGGCACCTGGCCAGACGCGCCGACGCAGGCATAGTCGAGACTATGTCGAGGAGGCGCAACGCCGCCAGGGGGCCGGAGGGCCGGCGAATGGGCTACTGGATTTGCGACGCAGTGCACTGGTTTACCCCTCTTCGCGGCACGAACGGGTGACGGCCGCGCGCCGGCCGGTCACCGCGGCAACGGCGGGGGCCGCCGCCCGCGCGGCAACCGGTCTGCCGGCTCGCGTTGGTCGGGGTCGTCCGCTAGGCTGCCGCGACCCTGGTGCCGCAGGAGGGGCAGAAGACGGCACCCGGAGGCAGCTTCTGGCCGCAGTTGAAGCAGAAGGCGGCGCTTCCTGTTCCCGGAGGCGGCGTCCCCACACCCGCGGCGGGTGCGGCCCCAGCGACGGCGGCGGGCGGCGATTGAACGACGGGCGCCGGCGCCGCCGTGGCCGCGGGGGGCGGCGGCGCTCCGCCCTGCATCGCGTCGCGCATCATGCCGGGCAGCATCGCCCCGACACCCGCGCCCATGCCGAGCCCGAGACCGGCGCCGAGGACGCCGCCGGTGCCGCCGCCCGGCTGCTGGGCCGCATCGCCGATCGCCCGCGCGGTCTTGAACTTGAGGTAGGCGTTCATGTCGCCGAGCGCGCCCATGCCGCTGCGCTCGTCAATCATCTTCTGCACCTCCTCCGGCGGCGTGATGGCGCCGAGGAAGAGATCCACCAGCTCGATGCCGTACTTGCCGAAGTCGGCGGCCACCCGCGACTTGAGCCCCATCGCCAAGTTGTCGTAGAGCTTGGGCAGATCGAAGATCGAGGTCAGGTTCTCGCCCAGCACGTCGTTGAGGCGCGCCACGATGACGTCGCGGAAATAGCTCTCGACGCCGTCGGTCGAGTAGGCGCCGCTGGTGCCGACGATGGTGTTGACGAACAGCTGGGCGTTGGCGACCCGCACCGCGAACTTGCCGAAGGCGCGCAGGCGCACCATCGCCAGATCCTTGTCGCGGAAGACCACCGGCTCCTTGGTGCCCCACTTCAGGTCCAGGAAGGTCTTCATCGAGACGAAGACCACCGCCGCCTGGAACGGCGAGGTGCCGCCGAACGGGATGCTGAGCAGCCGCGTCAGGATCGGCACGTTCTGGGTGGCGAGGGTATGGCGGCCGGGCCCGAAGGTGTCCAGCGCCTTGCCGTCGCGGAAGAACACCGCCTGCTGGCTCTCCTCGACGATCAGCTGGCTGCCCAGCCGGATGTCCCAGGTGCCGTCCGGCGGCACCCGCGCCACCATGGTCTGCCCGTCCGGGTCGTGGTATTGGATCACGTCCATCGTTGGATCTCCTGTGGTGGTCTTCCGCAGCGGCGGTCTCAGGCCGGTTGCGTCGCCTGCACCGCCTGGGTGATGACCTGGCGGCGCTGGCGCCATTTGTCGTCCAGCGCCTGGACGAGGTCGCGCACCCGGTCCAGCGCCGCGCCCGAATCGGGCGCTCCCGGACCGGGCACTGCGGCGATCGCCTGCTCGACGGCGGCGACGTCGTCCAGGACGGCGAGGTCGAAGGCGTAGAGCCGCTGCAGCTCGGGCTCGTTGATCTTCACCGGATCGAACAACCCGGAGGCGCCGTAGTCGCTGAAGCGGACGGTCTGCTGCAGGCCGTCGAGCTGGCGGTCGAGGCGGCCGAAAGGGGTGAGCGCCGCCAGCTGGCCGGCGTCGGTGTAGTCCCGCGCGCGGTTGGCGAGCATGCCCTTCAAGCGTCCCAGCTCGGCAGCGAGGTGCTCGCGCTGCAACTTGTCGACGTCGCGGCGCAGCTCGCGGTCCTGGTAGCCCCGGTAGCCGGGGATCTTGGCTCCCAAGCGTTCGAGTAGATTGCGCTGCCCCTGGGCCTGCTCGTAGCCGTCGGTCATGGATGCCTCCTGGATGCCTTGCCCGCCAATGGTAGCAGAGGCGCCGGCGACCGCGGCACCGCCGGTCGGGGCCGGCAGCAGCGGCAAAAGCTTCCCGCATTGCGGTGTTTTCGCTATTCTCCCCTCAGATCGATGGCTGTAGCGGAGGACTTCCGGGGCCGGCAGCGGCCGCCATGGGCCGAGGTCCAGGGCGGCAAACGGCGGGCGCGCCGCACCACTCTCATGATGCCATTCCGCACCTCCCTCGCCGGATGGGTGCTGCTCGCCGCCGCCCTCGCCGGCGGCTGCTCGGGACCCGACTCACGCGCGGCCGCCGCGGTCGGCACGGCCGGCGCAACCGGCACGGCCCACCCCGCAGACACCGCCGGCGGGCAGCCCCTCAACCTGCTGCTGGTCACCCTCGACACCGTGCGCGCGGACCACCTGGGCTGCTACGGCGATGCCGCGGCGGAGACACCCCATCTCGACGCGCTGGCCAGCCAGGGCGTGCGCTTCGCCCATGCCGGCTCGCAGGCGCCGCTCACCCTGCCCTCACACACCACCATCCTCACCGGCCTGCTGCCGCCGCATCACGGCATCCGCAACAACGGCACCGCCCCGCTGGCCGCCGGCACCCCCACCCTGGCCACCGTGCTCGCCGGCGCCGGCTATCGCACCGGCGCGTTCGTCGGCGCCTTCGTGCTCGATCATCGCTTCGGGCTCGACCGCGGGTTCGCGGTCTACGACGACGAGATCGAACGTCCGACCGACGCCAGCTGGCTGCTCGAGGCCCAGCGGCCAGGCGACCAGGTGGTCGACCGCGCCCTCGCCTGGCTCGCCGCGGCCGATCCGCGGCCGTTCTTCCTGTGGGTCCATCTCTACGACGCCCACGCCCCCTACAATCCCCCGTCCCCCTACCGCGAGCGCCATCCGGGCCAGCCCTATGACGGGGCCATCGCCTTCGCCGACGCCCAGGTCGGACGGCTGCTCGCGGCGCTCGCCAGTCGCGGCCTCGACGGCAACACGGTGGTGGCGGTCGCCGCGGATCACGGCGAATCGCTCGGCGAGCACGGCGAGCTGACGCACGGCCTGCTGCTCTACGAGCCGGTGCTGGCGGTGCCGCTGCTGCTGCGCGCGCCCGGCCTCGCCGCCCGGCGGGTCGACACGCCTGTGAGCCTGGTGGACCTCGCGCCGTCGCTCGCCGGACTGCTGGGGCGGCGGCTGCCACCGCCGGCCGGCGGCGCTCTCGACGGCCGCGACCTCTCGGCGGCCTTGCTCGCCGGCCGCGAGCCTGCCCCCGCCGAGCTCTACGCGGAGACCCGCTATCCCGAGGTCTTCGGCTGGAGCCCGCTGTTCGCGCTGCGCCGCCGGGAGCTCAAGTACATCGCCGCGCCGCACTCCGAGCTCTACGACCTGCAAAGCGACCCCAAGGAGGCGCGGAACCTGGCAACTCCCGGCATACCGGCGGGCGACGAGCGCGCCAGGGGCTTTGCCGCGCGGCTCGCCGCCATCGAGGCCGGAGCGCGCGCCCCAGCCCCCGGCGCCGGCACGCCCGACGCCGAGACCCGCCGGCGCCTGGCCAGCCTGGGCTACGCGGCCGGCGCGCCGCCGCTTCCGAGAGCCGCGACGCCGGCCGCGAACGGCTCTCGCGGCGGCCGTTCGCCCCTCGACC
>DATGHG010000136.1:0-42804 GCA_035308185.1 Thermoanaerobaculia bacterium
TGGACGTCGAGCCCCGGAGCGAGCTCGCGCAGCCGCGCCACCAGGCCGGGATCCGCGGCCTCGCCGCCCAGCACCAGGCAGCGCCGCGGCAGGATCGCGGCGGGGTCGTGGCCCGAGAGCAGCACGGCGAGGTGAGACGGCACGATCTTCAGGCAGTCCACCGGGTGGCTCGAGAAGTGCTCCGCCACGGCCTCCGGATCCCCGATCCGGCTCTCCGCCAGGATGTGCAGGCAACCGCCGCCGGCGAGCGCCGGGAAGATGGCGGTGTGGCCGAGATCGGTGGCGAAGCTCGAAACGGTGGCGAAGCTCGACTCGGGCGGCAGGGCGAGCCGCGCGCGCACCGCCCATACGTAGTGCGCGAGCTGCCGCTGCTCGACTGCCACGGCTTTCGGGCGGCCGGTCGAGCCGGAGGTGAAGATCACGTAGGCGAGGTGCGCCGGATCGGCGCTCACCGGCGCCGGCGACGCGTCCGGGTCTCCGGCCTGCTCCTCGCCGCCGTCGAGGCAGACGACCGGCACCGCCAGGGCGGGCAGCTCGGCGAGCAGCGACGACTGCGTCACCACCACCGCGGCGCTCGACTCGGCGAGCAGCAGCGCCACCCGCTCGCGCGGCTGCGCCGGGTCGATCGGCACGAAGGCCCCGCCGCACCGGAAGACCGCCAGCAGCGCGACCAGGGGGCCGAAGGAGCGCTCCAGGAACACGGCGACGGCGGTCTCCGGCCCGACGCCCAGCTGCTGCAGGCGCGCCGCCAGGCGGCCGCTGGCGGCGAGCAGCTCGCCACGGGTCAGCTCGGCGCGCTCGAAGACGGCGGCCACTCGCCGGGGGTGGGCGCGGGCGTGGCGCAGGAAGGCCTCGACCACCGGGACGGGCTCGCCGCCGGCAGGGACGTCGTTGCACTCGACCAGCAGCTGGTGCCGTTCGGGTGCCCGGAGCCCGCCCAGCGCGGCCACTCGCGCCGCCCGCGGCAGGTCGTCGAGCACCGCCTGCAGCTGCCGCAACAGGCGCGCCACCGTCGGGCGCCGGAAGCTGGCCCGCGGGTAGGAGATGGTCAGCTGCAGCTCGCGCACCGGCTCGACCACCAGCGTCAGGTCGTAGTGGGTCTGCTCGCAGGTGCGGGCGGCGCCGACGCCCAGCGCCTGCCAGCGCTCGGCGAGCACCGTCGCCACCGGGTAGTTCTGAAACACCAGGATGCTCTCGAACAGCGGCCGGCCCGGCGTCACGCCGGCGCAGCTCTGGACCTCGGCCAGCGGGGTGTGCTGGTAACGGCGCATCTCGGCGCCGCGACGTTGCACCTCGCGCAGCCAATCGGCGACCGCCAGGGCGCCGTCGAGCGGCACCCGGAGCGGCAGCGTGTTGATGAACAGCCCGACGGCCGACTCGATGCCCTCGAGCTCCTCGGGCCGCCCGGCGACGACGATGCCCAGGATCGCCTCGGTGGCGGCGCTCAGGCGGCCGAGAACGAGGCCCCAGGCGGCTTGCGCCAGCGAGGCGAGAGTCACGCGGTGGTGGCGCGCAAAGTCCTGCAGCTCGACGAGCCGCCGCTCGGGCAGGCGCAGGCGCTCCTCGGCGTAGTCGCCCGCCCGGCCCGCCGCTGGCGGCGCCGGCGCCGCCAGCGGCGGCCAGGAGTCGCGCGGTAGCGGCGCAGGCCGAGCGCCGGCCAGCGCGCGCCGCCAGTAGGCCGCCGCCTCGCCGGCGTCCTGCCGCAACCACCACGCGATGTAGTCCCGGTAAGGCCGCCTCGCGGGCAGCTCGGCCGCCTTGCCGCCGAGCGCCGCCTCGTACGCGCTCAGCGCGTCGGCCAGGGCCAGCGGCAGGCTCCAGCCGTCGAGCAGCATCTGGTGGAAGGTGAACAGCAGACGGCGACGGTGCGAGCCGAGGCGGCACAGGCAGAGGCGCAGCAGCGGCGCAGCAGCGGCGTCGAAGCCGCGGCGCCTGTCCGCCAGCAGGTACTCCTCGAAGCTCTCCTCCCGCGCCGTCTCGGGCAGCCGCGCGAGGTCGATCTCCGCCCATTCCATGGCGACCCGGCGGAAGACCACCTGGACGGGCTGCTCCAGCTCCTCCCAGAAGAAGGCGGTGCGCAGCACCGGGTGGTGCTCGACGACCTGGCGCCAGGCGGCGGTCATCGCCGGCACGTCGATCTCGCCGGTGAGCTCGCAGATCAGCTGCGCCACGTACATGCCGGCACCGGGAGAGAGCAGGCCGTGGAGCAGCATGCCCTGCTGCAGCGGCGATTGCAGGTACACGTCCTCCACCTCGCCGCGGCCCGCGAGCGCGCTCTGCAAGCGGTCGCACGCGGCCTGGTCCAGGGCGGCGAGCGGGAAATCGGCCGGCCCGCGGGCGCGCCGGCCGGAGGCGGGGCGTGGCGCCAGCAATGCCCGCAGCTCGCACAGCTGGTCGGCGGCCAATTGCTCGATGGTGGCGCGGCGGTGCACCTCGGCGCTGAACGTCCACTCGATCTCGAGACCGGCCTCCCCCAGCCAGGCGTTGATCTCGAGCAGGTGGGCGCGAGACCCGTCGGGGCTCACCCCGCGCCCGATGCGCTCCGGCGCCAGGCGGAAGAGGCCGCCCGCCTCGGGACCGCCGCCGGCGACCCGCCCCAGGTAGTTGAACGACAGCTCCGCCGCCGGCATGCCGGCGAGCGCCGCGCGCTGCTCCTCGCTCCCCAGCCAGCGCAGCAGCCCATGGCCGATGCCGCGGCGCGGGACGGCGCGAAGCTCTTGCCGCACCGCCGCCAGGGTCAGCGCCGGATCGCCGTCCGCCGCCTCGAGCAGCACCGGGTAGACGGTCGCGAACCAGCCCACCGTCCGCGAGGGATCGACGCCCGCGAGCAGCCCCTCGCGGCCATGCCCCTCGAGGTCCACGAGCAGGTGGCGCCGCCCGGTCCAGCGCCGCACCGCACGCGCCAGGGCGGTGAGCAGCAGGTCCTGCGCCTGGCTGCCGGAGCCATCGGCGCCGGCGTGGAGGGCACCGCTCGCGGCGGCCGCCGGCAGCATCAACCGTACCGACGCCGCGGCGCTCTCGAGGTTGCGGCCCGCCGGCAGATCGACGGGCAGCGGGGCCACCGAGAGGCGCGAGCCGGCGAGCCAGTAGTCGCCTTCCGCGGCGAGCGCCGGCGAGCCGGCGACGGCAGCGAGCTGGAGCGACCAGGCGCCGAAGCCGATCGGCTCGGCGGCGAGGTCAACCGCCTCGCCGCGCAGCAGCTGGCCGCAGGCGGTGTCCATCTCCTCGACGAGGATGCGCCAGGAAACCGCGTCCACGACGAGGTGGTGGGCGGCGAGGAGCAGCCGCGCGTCGCCCGCCGGGATCTCGAACCAGGCGGCGGCGAGCAGTGGGGCGCGCCCGAGGTCGAAGCCACGCTGGACCTGCCCGGCAGCGTCCGCGAGGGCCGCCTGCCAGGCGCCCACCGGCAGCCGCGACAGGTCGATCGCGGCCAGCGCCGGCGCCGGGCGGGCGGCGTCGAGCTGGCAGCTCCAGGCGCCGTCCAAGCGCACGAAGCGGCAGGCGAGCGCCTCGTGGCGCGCCGCCACCTCGCCAAGGGCGTGGCGCACCAGACCCGGCGCCAGCCGGCGCGTAGGGGCAAGCAGCAGCGACATGTTCCAGTGCGCGGGTTGCGGCAGGTCCTGAGCGAAGAACCAGCGCTGGATCGGCGTGAGCGCCGGTGGAGCGCCGGCGGCAGTGGGAGCCGGCGAGGCGGGACCGGCGGCGGCGGCCGGCGTGGCGGCAGCGCCCGCGGCCTTGGCGGCGCGCTGTGCGGCCACCATGGCGGCGAGCTTGGCGATCGTGTCCTGCTCGAACAGCTGCCAGGGGGCGAGCTCGATACGGTACCGGCGGGCGCGCGCCGCCACCTGGATGCTCAGGATGGAATCGCCGCCGAGCTCGAAGAAGTTGTCGTGGATGCCGACCGCCGGCAACCCCAGGACCTCGCAGAAGATGCCAGCGAGCAGCGCCTCCACCTCGTTGCTCGGCGCGCCCGCCGCCAGGCCGGTGGCCGCGGGCAGCCCCGCCGGCGCCGGCGGCGCCGGCAGCGCGCGGCGGTCGAGCTTGCCGTTGGCGGTCAGCGGCAGGGAGGGGATCGCCACGTAGACCGCCGGCACCATGTGATCGGGCAGCAGTTGCCGCAGGTGGGCGCGCAGCTCCTGCGCCGTGATCGTGCGGCCCTCGGCGAGCGGCTCGCGCAGCAGGGCGCCGGGCTGGGACTCAGCGGCCGGCCCCGCCACGGACCAGCCCGGACCCGGGCAGACGTAGCCCGTGAGCTGCGGCTCCCCCGCCGCCTGCGCGCGGAGCGCCACCGCCGCGCCCGCCACCCCTGCGACCTGGCGCATCGCCGCCTCGATCTCGCCGAGCTCGATGCGGAAACCGCGCACCTTGACCTGCGCGTCGGCTCTGCCCAGGAGCTCCAGCGCCCCGTCCGGCCGGTGCCGCACCAGGTCGCCGGTGCGATAGAGCCTGGCCCCGAGCTCGCTCGAGAAGGGGTCGGGCACGAAGCGCTCCGCGGTCGCCTCCGGCCGGCCCAGGTAGCCCACGGCCACGCCCGCGCCGCCGATCTGCAACTCGCCCTGGGTGCCGAGCGGCGCCGCGCCGCCGCCGGCGTCGCTCACGTAGTAGCGCACGCCCGGCAGCGGGCGGCCGATCGGCAGCTCGCCGGTGAGCGCCTGGCGGGGGGCCAGCAGGTGGCACGAGGAGGTCACCGCCGTCTCGGTGAGCCCGAAGACGTAGAGCAGCGGTATCCCGTATCGCTGCCAGGCCGCGAGGCGATCGACGGCAGGTTTCTCGGCACCCACCAGCAGTAACCGCAGGGAGGCCGGCGGGCTGGCGCCCGCCTGCTCCATCTCGCTCACCCAGGCATGCCAGTAGGGCGCGGGCAGCTCCGCGACGGTGACGCCCCGCTCGCGCATCGCCGCGGCCATGGCGGCCGGCGAGCCCAGGGTCTTGGGGCTCTCGAGCACCACGGCGCCGCCGCGCAGCCACACCGGGAAGAGCTCCTCGAGCAGCACGTCGAAGGCCGGGGAGGCGAACTGCAGCATGCGGTCACGCGGCGACAGGTCGAGGCGCGCCGCCATCTCCAGGGCAAACCAGGCGAGCGCCCGGTGGTCCAGGGCGACCCCCTTGGGCCTGCCGGTCGAGCCCGAGGTGTAGAAGACGCAGGCGAGGTCCCCCAGGCCCGGCGACTCGGCTCCCGCGTCGGGCGCGGCGGCCGCGGGCACCGCTGCCAGGTCGATCAGGCGCAGGCCGGGGCCGGCCAGCTCTGCGCTCTCCGCCGTCCGGGCGCCGAGCAGCGCCGCGGCGCGCGAGTCGTCGAGCAGCGCGCGCAGCCGCTGCCGCGGGTAGGCGGGGTCCAGCGGCAGCACCGCCGCGCCTGCCAGCAGCACGCCGAGCAGCGCGGCGAGATGCTCCGGCGTGCGCTCCACCAGCACGGCCACGACGGCTCCGGGCGGCAGGCCGGCGGCACGCAACGCCCGGGCGACGCCGCCGGCCCGCGCCAGCAGCTCGCGGTAGCTCACCGCCCGCCCCTCGGCCAGCACCGCCATGGCCTCACCCGTCCGGCGCGCCCGCTCGGCGACCGCGGCGGGGACCGTCAACCGGGCAGCCGGCGGCTCGGCGGTGTCGTTCCACTCGCCGAGCAGCTGCCAGCGCTCGCTTGCCGTGAGCACCTCGAAATCGCGCAGCCTGCCGGCCGGCGCCGCCACCATGGCGCGCAGCAGGCCCTCGTACTGGCGCAGCATCCTCGCCGCCATGGCGCGTCCGACGACGCGGCAATCGAAGCCGAGCCAGAGGCCGATGCGGGGTCCCGGCTCGACGACCAGGCTGAGCGGGAACTCCGAGAGCTCGAACGTGCCGCTCGCCGCCACCTCGATGCCGATGCGGTCGGCGAGCGCCTGGTCCACGGGAAAGTTCTGGAAGGCCAGCAGCGCATCGAACAGCCGCCTCCCAGGCGGCAGCTCGCACCAGCGCCGCAGGTCGCCCAGGAACACATGGCTGTGCTCGAGGATGCCGAAGGATTGGCGTTGCAGCTCCGGCAGCCAGGAGGCGAGCGACAGCTCCCAGGGGACCCTCAGCCGCAGGGGCAGCGAGTTGATGAACAGCCCGACCATCGACTCGACGCCCGCGAGCTCGGGCGGGCGGCCCGAGACCACGATGCCAAAGGCCAGGTCGTCGCCGCCGCCGTAGCGGCTGAGCAGCAGAGCCCAGGCGGCCTGGACGAGAGTGTTCAGGGTGACGCCGTGGCGGCGCGCCGAGGCCTCGAGCTCCCGGCTGAAGCCGGCGCACAACCGCGCTTGCTCGTTGTCCTCGCCGGCCCGCTCGCCGCCCCTCCCCGGCGCCGCCACGCACGCCGCCAGGTCGGCGCCGCCGTAGCCCCGCAGCTGGCCGCGCCAGAACGCCTCGGTGGCGGCGGCGTCCTGTGCTTGCAGCCAGGCGATGTAGTCGCGGAACGGCCGCACCGGGCCGAGCCTGGGCGCGGCGCCGCACCGCGCCGCCTCGTAGAGGGTGAGCACCTCGTCGAACAGCAGCGGCCGGCACCAGCCGTCGAGCAGCAGGTGATGGTGGCTCCACACGAAGCGGTGGCGGTCCTCGGCCAGCTGGATCAGCGCCAGGCGCATCAGCGGCGGCTCGGTCAGCGAGAAGCCGCGCTCGCGGTCCTGGCGCAGGAACTCGCGCAGGCGGCGGTCGCTCTCCTCGGCGGAGAGGCCGCGCCAGTCCAGGCGAGGGAACGGCAGCGGCGCCTCGCGCAGCACCACCTGCAGCGGCTCGTCGGCCTCCTCCCAGTCGAACGTGGTGCGCAGCACCGGCTGCCGCGCGACCACCGCCTGCCAGGCGGCGGCGAAGGCGTCGCCGTCCAGCACGCCGCGCAGCTCGCAGTGGAACTGCTCGAAATAGGCCCGCGACCTGGGCTCGCTCAGCAAGTGTGCGAGCATCCCGCGCTGCGTCGGCGACAGCGGATAGATGTCCTCGATCGCGCCGGTCATCCGGGGACGCTCCTCGTCCGGTACTTGCTCGCCAGCCGCTCGAGCTGCTCGGTCCGCAGCTCGACGAGGTTGAAATCCGCAGGGGTGTAGCCGCCGGCCGCCGGCAACTCGAGATGCCGCTGGATCTCCCGCAAGCTGGCGCCGAGCGCCGCGACCAGGCTCTCGATGGTCGAGGCGCGGAACAGGTTCTGGCTATAGGCGACGACCGCCTCGAGCCGGCCGCGGGCGGTCCAGGCGTCCACGCGCAGCAGGTGGGGGCGCCGCGCCAGCGGATCGGTGGCCGGCGCCCCGGGCTCACCGAGATCCGCGAAGAGCGTCGCGCCTTCGCTGCCCTCGTCGTGCCCGTCGATGCGGCCGAGGAAGTTGAACAGCACACCCGCCTGCGGGCGGGCGCGCAGCCGCTCGCCGCGCTCGTCTCCCGGCCGCAGGTAGCGCAGCAGGCCGTAGCCGATGCCATGATGCGGGACCCGCCGCAGCTGCTCCTTGACCGCGCGCAGGGCGGCGCCGGGCTCCGCCGCGCCCGGCGCCAGGAGCACCGGGTGGATGACCGTGAACCAGCCCACGGTGCGCGACAGGTCCAGCCCGGGGAAGAGGTCCTCGCGCCCGTGCCGCTCCACGTCCACCAGCAACGCGGGTTGGCCGGACCACGCCGTGGCGGCGAGCGCCAGGGCGGTGAGCACCACCTCGCCGAGCTGCATGCCATAGGCCGCCAGGCTGCTGGCGGCGAGGGTCTCCACCTCGTCCCCGCCGAGCCGGCAGCGCACGGTGCGGAAGGAGCCGGAGAGGTTCTCGCCACCGGGAAAATCCACCGGCAGCTGCGGTGGCCAGTGGTGGCCGTCCGCCGCCCAGTAGGCGAGATCGCGCTCGAGCTCGGCGATCTCGGCCGCCGGCGCGCCGGCGGCAGCGGCGGCGTGCGCGGCGAGCCGCTCGGCCCAGGCCTTGAATGCGGTCGTCTTGGGCGGCAGCGCCGGCGGCAGCCCGCGCCTCGCCTGGCGGTAGGCCGCCGCCAGGTCCTCGATCAGGATGCGCCCGGACACCGCATCGGTCGCCAGGTGATGAGCGGTGAGCAGCAGGCGGTCGGGCTCGTCGCCGCCGCGGCGCAGCAGGGCGACCCGCACCAGGGGTCCATGCACGATGTCGAGGCCGACCGCCAGCTGCTCCTGCGCCGCGCGCAGCGCAGCGGCGCCGGTCGCCGCCGGCAGGACGGAGAGGTCGATCAGGGAGAAGACGCAGTGAGGCTCGGCCTCGGCATTGAACTGGCGCCAGCCGCCGCCCTCGCGCCGGAAGCGCAGCCGCAGCGCGTCGTGATGGGCGACCAGCAGCGCGACGGCGCGGGCCAGCGCCGGGGCGGCGAGGGGCTCGCGGGCGGCGAGCAGCGTCGCCAGGTTGAAGTGGGAGAAGTTTGCCATCTGGTGCTCGAAGAACCAGTGCTGCACCGGGGTCAGCGGCACCGCGCCGGCGATGGCGCCGGCACCGGCCGCGCCGCCGGCTGCAACCGCGCTGGTCGCGTCCGGCGCGATCGCCGCTGCCAGGCCGGCGATGGTCGGATGCTCGAACAGGCTCTTGGCGGTGAGGCGCAGGCCGGCACGGGCAGCCCGCGAGACCACCAGCATGGCCTGGATCGAATCGCCGCCGAGCTCGAAGAAGTTGGCGAAGGCGCCGATCCGCTGGCGCCCCAGGACGCCTGCCCAGATCGCCTCCAGCCGCTCCTCGAGTCCCGGCCGCGGCGCCCTGCCGGCCGCCTCACTCGCCGTCTCGGCAGGCGCGCCGACCGGCGGCAGCGCCCGGCGGTCGAGCTTGCCATTGGGCGACAGCGGCAGCGCCACGAGCGGCACGCAGACGCCCGGCACCAGGGGAGCGGGGAGCAGCCGGCCGAGGAACGCGCGCAGCTCGGCGGCGGCGAGCGGCGCCGCGGCCGGCACGTAGTAGGCGGCGAGGTGGTTGGCGCCGGCGGCGTCCGCCCACACCGCCGCCGCCGCGTCGCCGACTCCGGGATGCTGCCGCAGCGCCGCCTCGATCTCGCCGAGCTCGACGCGGAAACCGCGCACCTTGACCTGCTGATCACGCCTGCCGAGGAACTCGAGCGCACCGTCGAGCCGGTGGCGCGCCCAATCGCCGGTGCGGTACAGGCGCTCGCCCCGGCCGGGGCCGAGCGCATCGGGGATGAAGCGCTCGGCGGTCAGGGCGGGCTGGCCGAGGTAGCCGCGTCCCACCCCGCGGCCGCCGATGAAGAGCTCGCCGGCGACGCCCGCGGCGACCGGCGCAAGGTCGGGGGCGAGGACGTGGAGCCGCAGGTTCGAGATCGGGCGGCCGATTGGCAGCGACCGTGGCAGCGCCGACGGATCGCAGCGCCAGGACGTGACTTCCACCGCCGTCTCCGTCGGTCCGTAGAGGTTGTGCAGCTCCGCCGGCAGGGCTGCCTGGCAGCGCGCCGCGAGATCGGCGCCGAGCGCCTCGCCGCTGGCGATGACCAGGCGCAGCGAGGCGCAAGCCTCGAGCCCCGGTTCGGCGAGGAAGGCGTGCAGCATCGAGGGCACGAAGTGGAGGGTGGTGATGGCCTCGCGCGCGATCGTCCGCCGCAGGTAGGCGGGGTCGCGATGCCCGCCCGGCCGCGCCATGACCAGCCGCGCGCCCGCGATCAGCGGCCAGCACAGCTCCCAGACCGAGACGTCGAAGCCGAAAGGGGTCTTCTGCAGCACGCGGTCGTCGGCCCGCAGCGGGCGCTGCTCCTGCATCCAGAGCAGGCGGTTGCAGATGGCGCGGTGGGAGTTGATCGCTCCCTTCGGCTGGCCGGTCGAGCCGGAGGTGAAGATCACGTAAGCCGCGCTCTCGGCGCCGACCGGCACCGGCGGCGGCGGCGAGCCGAGCGCCGCTGCCGCCTGCGGGCGGTCGAGCGCGATCCGGCGCACGCCGGTCGGCGCCGCCGCCGAGGCCGCGTCGCCGGCGGTGACGATCAGGGAGATCCCGGCCTCCGCGATGACGGCGTCGAGTCGGCGCGCCGGATTCTCGGGGTCGAGCGGCAGGTAGGGCGCGCCGGCAGCGAGGATCCCCAGCACGCCGACCACCATCTCGAGCGAGCGCTCGAGGCAGATCCCGATGGGCTGCTCGGGCGCCGCGCCGGCGGCGCGCAAGCGCCCGGCCAGCCGGGCCGCCTGTCCAGCCAGCTCGCGGTAGGTAAGCTGGCGGTCCTCGGCGCTCACCGCGACGGCGTCCGGCGTCCGCGCTGCCTGGTCGGCGAACAGGCCGGGGAGCGAGAGCCCCTCGTCGCGGCGGCGCTCGCTGTCGTTCCACTCCCGCAGCAGCTGGTGGCGCTCGGCCGCGGCGAGCGGCTGCAGGTCGGCGAGCGTCGCCGTGGCCGCCGCGCCCGCGGCAACGAAGCCGGCCAGTAGCCGCTCGAGGTGCGAGAGCGCGCGGCGCAGGCCGGCCGCGCTCACCCGGCGGCGCGAGAAGAGCGCGGTGAGCCGGAGATCCGGTTCCGGATGGACGATCAGGGTGAGGGCGAAATGGGTCTGCTCCTCGATCAGGAGGCGGCGCAGGCCGAGGTCTCGCCAGCGCTCGCCGGTGGTCGGTTCCAGGGGATAGTTCTCGAACACCACCAGGCTTTCGAAGAGCTGCCGGCCAGGGGCGATCGGCGCCCACCGCTGGAGATCGACCAGCGGCACGTGCGCATGGCGCTGCGCCTCCTGCTGCTGGCCCTGCAGCTCGCGGAGCCATGCCAGCAGCGGCTGCGCGCCGGCCGTCGCGGCGCGGACGGGCAGCGTGTTGATGAACAGGCCGATCATCGCCTCGACTCCCGGCAGCTCCGGCGGCCTGCCCGAGACGGTGCTGCCGCAGACCACGTCTTCCTCGCCGCCGGCACGGCTCAGCAGCAGCGCCCAGGCCCCCAGCACCAGGGTGTTGAGGGTGAGCCGATGCTGCCGCGCAAAGCCCAGGAGCCGTAGCCGGAGGTCCACGGGGAGGACCACGCGGATGGCGCCGTGGCCCTCGGCCCCGTCGGCTGGCGGCGGCTCGAAGGCGAGCACCGTGGGCTGGGCGAAACCTGCCAGCAGGCGGCGCCAGAAGGGCTCGGCCGCGGTCAGGTCGCGAGCGGCAAGCCAGGCGACGTAGTCCCGGTACGGCGGCCGCGGCGCGGGCGCCGGCGGGCCGGCAGGGCCCGCGGCGCCGCAGCTGGCGAAGAGGTCCTCGAAGAGCAGCGGCAGGCTCCAGCCATCCAGCGCCGCCTGGTGCAGGCTGAAGACCAGCCAGTCCTCCGCGCCGTCGCGCCGCAGCAGGGCGATGCGGGCGAGCGGCGGCCGCGCCGGGTCGAAGCCGCGGCGGCGGTCCTCGGCGAGGTGGGCCTGCAGGCGCGCCGCCGCGGCGCTCTCGTCGAGGCCGGTCCAGTCCTCCACCGTCCAGCGCGCGTCGGCCTCGCGCAGCACCACCTGCAGCGGCTGGTCGAGGCCCTCCCAGAGCAGGGCGGTGCGCAGCACGGGAGTGCGCTCCACGACCTGCCGCCAGGCACGCTCGAGGTCGCCCGCGGGCACGGCCCGACGCAGGGCGAAGACGAACTGCGCCACGTAGGCGCCGGCATCTGGTTCGAGCAGGGTGTGAAAGAGCATCCCCCGTTGCGAGTGCGCCAGCGGATAGACGTCCTCGACCTCGGAGGTGAAGCGGGCGATGACGCCGTCGAGCGCCGCCAGGTCGAGCCGGGCGAGCGGGAAATCGGCAGGCGAGGGCACCGTGCGGGGCACCGCCTCGCAGTGCGCAATGATCTCCCGCAGCTGGTCGAGGTAGGTCTGCGCCAGGGCCTCCACGGTGGCGCGCCGGTGCAGCTGCGCCGAGTAGGTGAAGCGCACCGCGAGACGCCCGGCCGCGACCCGGCAGTTGACCTCCAGCAGGTGCCCGCGCGGTGAGCGCGGGCCGATCGCCGGCCCGATGGCGTCGGCGGCCAGGCCGAAGAGACCCTGGCCGCTGCGCCCGGCGTCGATCTGTCCGAGGTAGTTGAACAGCACCTCCGGCCGGGGCAGCGCGGCGAGCGCGGCCGGGGCATCGCCCGTGACCGGGTAGCGCAGCAGGCCATAACCGATGCCTCCCCGCGGCACGGCGCGCAGCCGCTCCTTGACCGCCCGCAGATCCTCGCCGGGCGTCCCCGCCGGCGAGCGCTCGAGGCGCACCGGGTAGGCGGCGGTGAACCAGCCGGCGGTGCGCGCGAGATCGAGGCCGGAGAACAGCTCCTCGCGGCCGTGACTCTCGAGCTCGACGGCGAGCGCGGCCTGGCCGGTCCAGCTCGCGAAGGCGCGCAGCAGCGCCGCGAGCAGCACCTCCTGGATCTGGGTCCGGTAGGCCCTGGGGACGCGCCGCAGCAGCGCCGCAGTCGGCGGCGCCTCGAGGGTGACGGTGACCGACGCGGACGCGGACGCGCGATTGTCGCCGCCCGGCAGGTCCACCGGCAGCGGCGGCAGCGGCTGGCCGGCGGCCGCGAGCCAGATCGCCGCCTCCGCCGCGACAGCGCCGCCGGCCGCCAGCTCGGCAAGCCGTGCCGCCCAGGCGCTCCACGGCGTCGCCGGCGGCGGTGGCGCGAGACGGCCGCCGCGCAGCAGGTCGGCGCATGCCGTCTCGAGGTCCGCGGTCAGGATCTGCCACGAGACGGCGTCAACGATCAGGTGGTGCGCGACGAGCAGCAGGCGCGTGCCGGCCGCGCCGGCGGCGGCCTCGGCCGGGCCGGCGCCGCCGAGGCCCTCGAACCAGATCGCCCGCAGCAGCGGCGGCGTGGCGAGATCCAGGCCGCGCTGCGCCTGGGCGGCGGCCGCGGCCAGCCCTCCCGGCTGCCGCGACGCCGGCAGCTTCCCCAGGTCGATGCGGCAGAAGGGCGCGCGCAACGGGCCGGCGGCCACCTCTTGCGACCAGCCTCCTTGCGGGTTGCGCACGAAGCGCAGGCGCAGGGCTTCGTGCGCCTCGACCAGCAGATCCAGGGCCGGCCGCACCCGTCCCGGCGTCAGCTCGGACGCCGGCTGCAGCAGCAGCGGCATGTTCCACCAGCTGCGCTCGGGGAGATCCTGGTCGAAGAACCAGCGCTGGATCGGGGTGAGCGGCGGCGTCGCGACGCCGGCCGGGGCCGGCGGCGAGGCCGGCCGGGGGCCGCCGGCAAGCGTCGCCAGCGACGCGGCCAGCGCGGCGACCGTCTGGTGCTGGAACAGCGCCATGGGAGCGATCTCGAGGCCCCGGCGATGGGCGCTCGCGGCGATCCGCAGGCTCAGGATCGAGTCGCCGCCGAGATCGAAGAAGTTGTCGTGGATGCCGATGGCCTCGGCTCCCAGCACCTCCCGCCAGCAGCCGAGCAGCGTGGTCTCGGCCAGGTTGCGCGGCGCCGGCGAATCGCCCGGCCGGTCCTGGGCGGGGCGCAGGGCCAGTGCCGCCAGCGCCTGGCGGTCGAGCTTGCCGTTGGGGGTGAGCGGCAGCGCGGCGAGCGCGACGAAGGCGGAGGGCAGCATGAAATCCGGCAGCCGCGCCGCCAGCCAGCCGCGCAAGTCCTGGTGGGCGATCGTCCGCCCTTCCTCGGCGCGCTCGCCGCGCCGGTAGCCGGCGAGCAGCCGGCGGGCGAACCACGCATCGTCCCCCAGCGGCTCGCGATACGGCGAGCGAACCAAGAACTCCGCCGTGGCGCCGCCGGCGCGCCGCAGCTCCCCCGCCAGGCGGTAGTCCGGATGGATGCCGTCGGCCGACGGCGACGCTGCCGCCCGTGCCGCGATCTCGTCTCCGGCCTCGACCGCCTCGCCGCCGGCGAAGACCGGCAGCAGCAACGGCAGCCAGGAGCTATCGTGCGTCCATCCGCTCACCGCATCGCCGGCCTCCGGCTCGAGCTCGATCCAGACCAGGAACCCGTCCAGCCGCCCGGGGCGCAAGATGCGCAGCCTGACCTCGCGGTCATAGCTCTCCGCCAGCTCATGGGCGAAGTCGAGCTCCTCGAAGACGCCGGTATCCGAGAGCAGCGCCGCCGCCGCCAGATGACGCACGCAGACGCGCAGGTTGGCGTCCTGGCCGAGCTGCTCGAGCAGCTTGCCCGTGTAGTGCGCAGCCAGCTGCCCGAAGCGCGGCCGCTCGCGCAACGCCTCCGGCAGCTCGACGGCCGCGATCCGCGTCAGGCAGCGGCTGGGCACCATCTGGCCTCCGGGCGCGAGGCACCGCTGCCGTACCCGGTTGAGGATCGCGGCGGCGCCCTCGGCGCCGCCAATCGAGCCGATGAGCTCCGACACGCAGACGTCGACTCGCTCCGGCAGCTCGCACTCGGTGGCGTCGCCCAGAATCACCTCGATGCGCTCGGCCAGTCCGAGCTGCGCCACCAGCTGCCGCGCCGCGGTGCAGGCTGCCGGCGAGCGCTCGACGGCATAGACGCGGGCCGCCCCGGCCTCGGCGCAGAACCTCGCCAGCACCGCCTCGCCCCCGGTTCCCACGTCGAGGACCAGCTTGCCCGGTACCCGCCGGCGGATCGCCTCGCGATAGCGGCGGTTGCGCTCCTCGTCTTGCGCCATGCGGCGATACAGGGCCGGGTCGTAGACCGCATGCTCGCCATGGGAGGGCCACAGCTCGAGGCGGCGCTCGCGGAGCAGCGCGCCCGCCGCCGCGCCGCCTGGCGCCGCCGGCGCATGATCCGCGGCCGGCCGCAGGTAGGCGACCAGCCGCCGCTCGCCTGCTCCGTCGCCATCGCCGTGCGCCACCACCGCCGCGTCGGCGATCGCCGGATGGTGACGCAAGGCCGCCTCGACCTCTCCCAGCTCGACGCGGAAGCCGCGGATCTTGACCTGGTCGTCGATGCGGCCGAGGAGATCGAGCTCGCCGTCCAGCCGGCAGCGCACCAGGTCGCCGGTGCGATACAAGCGGGCGCCCGGCCGCTCACCGAAGCGGTCCGGCAGGAAGCGCTCTGCGGTTTCCCGCGGGCGGCCCAGGTAGCCGCGGGCGACGCCCGCGCCGCCGATCCACAGCTCGCCGGGCACGCCCGCCGGCACCGGTTCCCCGCGCGCATCGACGACGTAGAGGCGGGCGCCGCAGACCGGCCGCCCGATCGGCAGCTCGCCGTCCACCATCGCGTCGCAGCGGTGCAGGCTCGAGGTCACTCCGGTCTCGGTCAGGCCGAAGACGTAGATCAGCGGCACGCCGGTGCGCCGCCAGTCTGCCAGCCGTTCGCGCCGCGGCTTCTCCGCGCCCACCAGGACCAGCCGCAGACCGGGTGGCAGCGCCGTCTCCCCCGCCGCCAGCTCCTCCACCCACAGCTGCCAGAAAGCGGCGGGCAACTCGACGACCGTCACGCCGAGCGCCCTCATCGCGGCGCCCAGGCGATGCGGCGCGACCAGCTCGCCGCCGTCCGCCACGACGACGGCGCCGCCGCGCAGCCAGACCGGGAAGACCTCTTCGATCAGCACGTCGAAGGCGGGCGAGGCGAACTGCAGCATGCGGTCGCCCGGCCCGAGGCCGAGCTGCCTCCCCATCTCGAGGGCGAAGTCGACCAGCGTGCTCTGGGACACGCCCACGCCCTTGGGCAGGCCGGTCGAGCCCGAGGTATAGAAGACGTAGGCCAGGCCGGCAGGATCGACCGCCCGCTCGCCGCCGGCGCGCGCCACCTCCGCAGGCGCCGCGGCGGCGTCGATCCACACCACCGGGCACGCAAGGTCCGCCGGCAGCCGCGCCGCCTCGTCGCTGCGCGCCAGCACCATCGCGGCGCGCGAATCGCCCACCAGATAGGCAAGCCGCGCCGCCGGGTAGGCCGGATCGAGGGGCAAGAAGGCACCGCCCGCCTCGAGCACGGCCAGCAGGGCGACCAGCAGATCCGTGGAGCGCCCGAGGACCAGGGCCACGACGACCTCGGGGCCGACCCCGAGCGCCGCGAGTCGCCGCGCCAGTCGGCCCGCGCGCTCGGCCAGATCGCCGTAGCTCCATTCGCCAGCCGCCCAGACCACCGCCGGTGCCGCGGGCGCCGCCGCCGCCCACGCCGCGACCAGCTGGTGCGCCGCCTGGAAGCGCCGCGGCGCGCGCTCCTCGCACCCGCCGGCGGCGTCGTTCCACTCCCAGAGCAGCTGCGCCCGCTCGCCAGGGCCGAGCAGGTCGAGATCGCCGACCCGCATCCCCGGGCTCCCGGCCCGCGCCGCCATGCTGGCGAGCAGCTCGCGGAAGTGGGCGAGCAGGCGCAGCACGGCGGCGTCCGCGAACCGGCGCCGGTCGTAGGCGACGGCGAGCCGCCAGGCTGCACCCGGCTCGACGGCCAGCGCCAGCGGCACGCTGGCCCGCTCGTGCGCCTCGACCTCGCCGATCTCGAAGCCCTCCACGGCGGGGATCGCGCCGATCCCGGGATAGCTCTGGAACGCGAACATGGCGTGAAACAGCGGCCGGCCCGGCCGCAGGTGCGGCGCCCACTTCTGCACCTGCGACAGCGGGCAGTGCTCGTAGAGACGCTGCTCGAGCAGCTCCTCCTGGAAGCCGGCGAGCCAGGCGAGCAGGCCAAGCTCCGGCGCCGGGGCGCCGACGACCGGCTGGGTGTTGGCCATCAGGCCCACAATCGACTCGATGCCCTCGAGGTCGCCGGCGCGGCCCGCCACCACGGTGCCGAAGAGCACGCGCTCCTGCCCGCAGTAGCGCGCCAGGAGGATCGCGAAGGCGCCCTGCGCCACGGTGGCCGGGGTCAAGCGCGCGCCGGCGGCGAGCGCCCTGAGCGACGCCACCACCGGCGCCGGCAACAGGATCGCGCGGGCGCCGAAAGGCTCGCCCGCGGCGGCAGCGGCAGGCGCCGGCAGCGGCAGCGCCGTGGGCTCGTGACAGGGGGCAAGCCGCCGGCGCCAGAAGGCCTCGGCGCGGCCGAGATCCTGCCTCCCCAGCCAGTCGGCGTAGCGCCGGTACGGCTGGCTCGGCGGCAGCGCCGGCTCGCCGCCGCGCACGCCGGCCGCGTAGCAAGCGAGCACCTCGCGCAGCACCAGCGACCGGCACCAACCGTCGAGAATCAGATGGTGGTAGGTCCAGACCATGAGATGGCGGCCGCCGGCGAGGCGCATCAGCGCGAGGCGCATCAGCGGCGCCCGCGACAGCTGCAGGCTGCGGCTGCGGTCGGCGCGCAGGAGCTCCGCCAGCCGGCCCTCCTCCTCGCCCTCGGGGAGCCCGCTCCAGTCCTCGTGATGGAAGGGCACTCCCACCCGCCGCGCCACGACCTGCAGCGGTCTCTCGATGGACCTCCAGACGAAAGCCGAGCGGAGGCTGGCGTGCCGGTTCACCACCTGCCGCCAGGCGCGCTCGAACGCCGGCACGTCGAGGCCGCGCAGGCGGCAGGCGATCTGCGACAGGTAGAGCCCTTCCCCCGGCTGCAGGGCATGGAACAGGATGACCTCCTGCAGCGAGGTCATCGGGAAGACGTCTTCGACGTTCTCGGCCATCATCCATCCGCCTCGAACTCGAACTCGCCGAGAACCGCCTGCAGCTCGGCCGGCGTCAGGCCGTGCGCCTCCCGGGTTGCGGTGCCCGCTGCCGCCGGCGCCGCCGTGTCCTCGAGCAACCGCTCGACGAAGCGGCAGCAGCTCGCCGCCAGCTCGCCGACGGTGCCGGCGGCATGGAGCGCCCGGGAGCAGGTCCAGTCCAGCCGGAGGCGTCCCTCGACCACCGCCGCGGCGAGCTCGAGGCGATGACCGCGCCGGCCGCGCGGGCTGCGCGGCGCGCCGGCCGGTTCCTGCAGCGGCCGGAACCAGCCGGACGCGAGCCCGCCTCGCGCCTCGAGCTGGCCAAGATAGTTGAGCTTCACCTCGGGCCGGATCCGCCCCAGCCGCTCCGCGATCGCCGGCTCGCCGCCGAGGAAGCGCGCGATGCCATAGGCCAGGCCGTGAGCGGAGAGCTCGCCGAGCCGTCTGCTCGCCCGTTCCACCACCTCCGCCGGCCGGCGGGCGCCGGCGAGATCCAGCCGGACGGGGAAGACGGCGGTGAACCAGCCGACGGTGCGCGTCACGTCGAGGTGGTCCACCACGCCCTCGCGACCGTGTCCCTCGAGGTCCACCAGCACCTGCTCACACCCGGTCCAGTCGCGGAGGCTGGCGGCCAACGCGGCGAGCAGGACCGCGTCGACGCGCCAGGGCCGCATCCGGGGCCAGCCGCGCAGCAGGCGGGCCGTCGCCGCTTCGCTCAGCCAGGCGGTGAGGGTCTGCGCCGACGCCACCAGCTCCTCGCCGGGCCGCTGATCGCCAGGCAAGCGCGGCGGCGCGGCGCGCTCCTCGGCCAACCAGAAGGCGAGCTCTGCCGCCACCGCTTCGCTACCCGCCTGCTGCGCCAGCGCCGCCGCCCAGCGCTGGTAGGAGGCGGTGCGGGCGGGCAGGGCGGGCTCGCCGCCCAGCGCCAGCTGGGCGCAGGCCAGCGCCAGGTCGTCGAGCAGGATGCGCCAGGACACCGCATCAACCACCAGGTGATGGATCACCAGCAACAGGCGGTCGCGGCGGTCGCCGCCATGGTGGAAGAGCACCGCGCGCAGCAGCGGGCCGCGCTCGAGGTCGAGGCCCGCCTGCACCTGCTCGGCGGCGGCGAGCGCGGCCGCGGCGGCGCGGCGCGGCACCGCCGCGAGATCGACGCGGCCGAACAGCCGCGCGCGCTCCGCGGCGGTGGCGCGCTGCGACCATCCCCACGGGCCGCGAGCGAAGCGGTGGCGCAAGGCGTCGTGGTGCGCGACGAGCGCGGCGACCGCCCGCCCGAGGCGTGGGGCGGTGATCGCCTGCGCCAGCTCGAGCAGCACCGCCTGGTTGAAATGCCATGGCTCGGCGAGATCTTGCGCGAAGAAGGCCGCCTGAACCGGCCCCAGCGCCACCGGTCCGGCAAGCGCGGCCGGCTCGCCGCCGCCGGCGCCGGGAGCGGCGGTGCCGGCCACCTGCGCCAGCTCGGCGATCGTCGGGTGCTGGAACAGCTGTCGCGGCGTGAGGCGCAGCCCCAGCCGGCTGGCCCGCGACACGATCTGGATGCTCAGGATCGAATCGCCGCCCAAGGCGAAGAAGTCGTCGCCGGCGCCCACCCGGTCGAGCCCCAGCACCTCACACCAGATCGCCGCCAGCTGCTCCTCGACGGCGCCGGCCGGCGGCAGCGAGTCGCGCTCGCGGCTCTCGAGGACCGGCTCAGGCAGGGCCCCGAGGTCGACCTTGCCGTGCGGCAGCCGAGGCAGGTGCGCCAGGCGCACGAACGCCGCCGGGATCATGAACTCGGGGATGTGGTCCTTGAGGTGCCGGCGCAGCTCGGTGGCACCTGCGGAGCTGCCCGGCTGTACGGTCCAGTAGGCGGCGAGCCGCCGGTTGCCGGCGCGATCCGTCCAATCTGCGACCACCACCTCGCGCACCGCCGCATGCCGCCCGAGCGCCGCCTCGATCTCTCCCGGCTCGACGCGGAAACCCCGCACTTTGAGCTGCTTGTCGACTCTGCCGAGGAACTCGAGGGCGCCGTCGGGCAGGCGCCTCGCCAGGTCGCCGGTACGGTAGAGGCGGACCCCGGGCGCACCGCAGAAGGGGTCCGGGAGGAACGCCTCGGCGGTCGCCTCGGGACGCGCGAGATAGCCCCGCGCGAGGTAACGGCCGCCGATGAAGAGCTGTCCCGGCACGCCGATCGCGACCGGTTCGCCCTCGCGGTCGAGCAGGTAGGCCGAGCAGCCGGGCAAGGGATGGCCCATCGGCACCCGCGGCGACGACGGCCGGCGGCGGCTGCCGGTGACGCGATAGGCGAGCACCCCGACCGTCGTCTCGGTCGGGCCATAGTGGTTCCAGATCTCGCAGCCGGGCGCCAGCCGCTGGAGCTCGTCCACCCACTGGCGGCGCGACGCCTCGCCCCCGAGCATCAGCCAGCGCCGCGGCAGCAGGCGACGGGGCTCCACGGCGGCCCCGTGCAGCGCCGCGAGATGGGAGGGGGAGATCTTCAGCTGCTCGATCCCGTGGCGGTCGAAGTAGTCGGCGAGGGCGCCGGCGTCGGTCGCGCGCTCGGCGGCGACGAGGTGCAGGCAGCAGCCGTGGGCGAGCGCGCCGAACAGCAGCGTCTTGCTCGAATCGACGGCCATCGGCTGCACCAGGGCGGCGGCGCCACCGTAGCCGACGCGCGCCTCGATGCCGCGCACGTAGGCGACGATCTGGCGATGCTCGACCACGACCCCTTTCGGCCTGCCGGTCGAACCCGAGGTGTAGATCACGTACGCCGCGTTGCCGGGCAGCGGCCGGATGCCGGCGCTGCCGGGGACCCGGCCGGAAGGTGGCGCCGTCCCGTCGTCCACCAGCAGCACCCGGCCGCCGAAGCCGGCGAGCGCCCGGCGGCGCGCGCGTTCGGCGATGAGCAGGTGCGCGCCGGCGTCCTCCAGGATGAAGAGCTGCCGCTCGGCAGGGAACTGCGCGGACAACGGCACGTAGGCGCCGCCGGCCGCGAGCACGGCGAGCACCGCGATCAGCATCGCGAGCGACGGCTCGACGGCGAGCCCCACCCGGCTCTCCGGCCCCACGCCGAGATCCCGCAAGCGGGCCGCCAGGTCCCGGGCACGCCGGTCGAGCTCGCCGCTGGTGATCCAGGCGGATTCGCAGACCGCCGCCACCGCGTCGGGGAAGCGCTCGACCCGGGCCTGGAAGAGCTGGTGAATGCAGGTCTCCGCGGCGTCCGCGTCCCGGCTGCCCTCGCCGTGCGCCCACTCGCCCAGCAGCTGCCAGCGCTCTCCGGCGCTCAGCAGCGGCAGCGCCACGAGCGGGCGCTCCGGATCCTCGAGCGCGCCGAGCAGCAGCACCTCGAGGTGCGACAGCCAGCGCGCGGCGGTGGTCGCGTCGAGCAGGTCGCTCGCGAAGGCCAGGGCGAGCGCCATCCCCTCGCCTGCATGGCCCTGCCGCTCGGCGCTGAGCGCGAGGTCAAGCTTGATGCACCCCGGCCATAGCTCCTCGATCTCGACCCGCAGGCCCGGCAGGGCCGGGGCGGGGGCGCGATCGACCATGTTGAACAGCGTCTGGAAGAGCGGATGGCGGCTGGCGTCGCGCTCGGGCCGCAGGGCGGAGAGCAGCGCTTCGAGCGGCACCTCCGCGTGGTCGTGGGCCGCCAGCACCGCCTGCCGCACTCGCGCCAAAAGATCGAGGAAGCGGGGCGCCGCCGCCAGCTCGGCACGGATCGCCAGGGTGTTGACGAAGCACCCGATGAGTGGCTGCGCCTCCGGCCTGGCGCGGCCGGAGAACGGGACGCCGACGGCGAAGTCGAGCTGCCCCGTCAGCCGGCCGAGCAGCGCTTGGAAGGCGGCCAGGACGGCCATGAACGCCGTGACCTGGCGCCGCCTGGCGAGCGCGGCCAGGGCAGCCGCCGCGCGCCGCGGCAGCTGCCGGCGCAGCCGCCCGCCGCGGTAGCTCAGGACCGCCGCCCGCGGCCGGTCCGCGGGCAGGTCCAGCGGCGGCGGCGGCGGCTCGAGGCGCTCGCGCCAGAAGGCGCTCTCGCGCCCCTCCGCCTCGCCGCCAAGCCACTGCCGCTGCCAGAGCGCCCAGTCCCGGTACTGCACCGCCAGCGCCGGCAGCGCCGGCGCCTCGCGCCGCGCCAGCGCCGAGTAGGCGGCCCCCAGCTCGCGCGCCAGCAGCTCGATCGACCAGGCGTCGCCCGCGGCGTGGTGCAGGACGACGAGCAGCACCTGCTCCGCGGCCTCGCCGGCGGCGCCGCGGACGAGCAACGCCCGCAGCCAGCCGGCGCGCCGCAGGTCGAACGGCCACCGCGCCGCCTCGAGGAGCCGGCGCCGGCACTCGGCCCGGCGCAACGCCGCGGGCAGCGCCGCGAGATCGAGCACCGGCAGCGGCAGGCCGGCGACCGCGGGCTCGACCACCTGGGTGGGCCGGCCGCTCTCCTCGCCCAGGCGGGTGCGCAGGATCTCGTGGCGGCCGGTCAGGTGCGCCAGCGCCGCGCGCATGACCGCGACCCGCAGCGATCCCGCGAGCCATAGGGCCGCGGCCAGGTGATACACGGGAGTGCCCGGCACCAGCTGCTCGAACAGCCAGATCGGCTCCTGGGCGCAGGAGAGCGGGGCGTCGCCGCCGCCCCAGTCGTGGCGCTCGACGCGCGGCGGGGGCTCGTCGCCGGGCCGCCGCAGGGCAGCGATGCGATCCGCCTGATCCAGCAGGCGCGGCGTCTCGAGCAGCGCCCGCACCCCGAGATCCACGCCGAACACCTCGCGCACCCGGGCCGTGATCCCGGTGGCGATCAGCGAGTGGGCGCCCAGCGCGAACAGGTCGTCGCCGCGGCCGATCGCCGGGATCCCCAGCGCCTCGCCCCAGATCTCCGCCAGCATCTGCTCGACCGCGCCGCGCGGCGCCTCCGCTGCGGCGCTCGCGGGCGCCGCGGGAGCGGGTAGCGCCCGCCGGTCCACCTTGCCGCTCGGCGACCGCGGCAGCTGCGG
Source organism: Thermoanaerobaculia bacterium (assembly GCA_035308185.1). Lineage (GTDB taxonomy): Bacteria > Acidobacteriota > Thermoanaerobaculia > Multivoradales > UBA5704 > JASLEW01. The sequence continues at coordinate 22,336 of DATGHG010000136.1, forward strand.
CAGCGACAGCCAGCGGCTGGGCACGAAGGCCGCGGGGAGCACGCGGCGCAGTGCGGCTCCCAGCTCCCGTCCCGAGAGGCTGGCGCCGGCTGCCGGCACCAGCCAGGCGACCAGCTCGCCCTGCCCCTGAGCGTCCGGCCGCATCCCCACCACCGCCTGGTGGACGCCGGGGAGCCGCAGCAGCGCCTCCTCCACCTCGCCGGCCTCGATGCGGTGTCCGCGCACCTTCACCTGCTGATCGATGCGCCCGAGGTACTCGACGTCGCCGTCCGTGCACCAGCGCGCCAGATCGCCGGTGCGATAGGCCCGCCCCCCGGGCTCGCTGCCGAAGGCGCGCGGCACGAAGCGCTCCGCGGTCAGCTCCGGGCGCCCCCAGTAGCCACGGGCGATGCCGGCACCGGCGAGATACAGCTCTCCGGGGACGCCGAGCGGCAGCGGCTCGAGGTCGCTCCCGAGCACGGCGATCTCGAGGTTGCCGAGCGGCAGGCCGATGCGGACCGGCGCGCCCGGACGGACGCGCGCGACCAGCGCGTAGATCGCCGCCTCGGTCGGTCCGTAGAGGTTCCACACCGCCGCCGACCGCGCGCCGAGCTTCTCGCCCAGGCTGGGCGGCAACGCCTCGCCCGCGCTCCAGGGCGAGAAGCAGCCGGCCCCGGGCTCCCAGCCGCCGTCGATCAACATGCCGTAGGTGGTCGGCGTCGCCGGCAGCACCGTCGCCGCCGACCGCGCGGCGAGCGCTGCCAGCCGCGTGCCGTCGGCGGCCTCGTCGCCGCGGGCCACCACCAGCCGCGCTCCCACGGCGAGCGGCACGGCAAGCTCGCCCACCGCCACGTCGAACGACAGCGAGGTGGCGGCGAGGACGACGTCGCGACGGTGCAGGCCCGGCCGGCGGCGCACGGCCTCGACCAGGTTGATCAGCGCCCGGTGCGAGACGCCCACCCCCTTCGGCTTCCCCGTCGAGCCCGAGGTGTAGATGACGTAGGCGAGGTTGTCCGCGAGCAGCAGCGCCGGCCCGCGGCCCCGCGCGCCGGCCGGGGCGACCGCGGCCGGCGACGGCGGTTCGTCCAGCCACACCGTCGCGCCCGCCCAGGACGGCAGGCGGCCGGCCGTGGCCCGCTCGCCGACCAGCACCTGGATGCCGGCGTCCGCCGCCATGAAGCCCAGCCGCGCCGCCGGGTACGCGGGGTCCATCGGCACGTAGGCGCCGCCGGCCGCGAGGATGCCCCTGAAGGCGACGACGAGCGCCGCCGACCGCTCGAGGCAGACGCCGACCCGCGCCTCCGGGCCGACGCCCAGCTCCTGCAGCCGGGCGGCGAGCCGCCGCGCCGACCGCTCGAGCTCGCCGTAGGTGAGGGACTGCTCGCCGCAGCACGCCGCGATGGCGTCGGGATGGCGCGCCGCCGGCGCGGCGAGCATCTCGGCCGCGGAGCGCCACGGCGCCCCGGGCGCCGCGCTGTCGTTGCCTTCGACCAGCAGCTGGTGCCTCTCCCCGGGGGTGAGCAGGGAGAGGGCGCAGAGCGGCCGCTCGGGATCGGCAGCGCCCTCGTCCAGGGCGTTGCCCCAGTGCCGGAGCAGGCGATCGAGCGTCGCCGGGTGAAACAGATTGGCGTCGAACAGCAGCGCGGCAGCGACCCCGCCGTCGATCTCGCCGGCCGCCAGCGTGAGATCGAACTGCGCGCCGCCGGGCACCAGCGGCATCGACTCGACCTCGTGGCGCCCCAGCCTCAGCCGCGCCCCTTCGCGGCCGAGCGTGAAGCCGACCAGGCCCGCGGCCGCAGGCGTGCGCACGGTCTGCATGGTGAACAGCGCCTGGAAGAGTGCGTCGCGCTCCGGCCGCCCCTGCCGGCGCAGCCGGTCGGCGAGCAGCGGCAGCGGATAGTCCTGATGATCGAAGGCGCCGAGCAGCACCTGGCGCACCCTGCCGACGAGATCGCGGAGGCCCAGGCGAGGATTGAGCCGCAGCCGCAGCACCAGCGGGTTCACGAAATAGCCCACCAGGTTGCCGAGCTCGGGCCGCCCGCGGCCGCCGGTCAAGAAGCCCAGCGCGATCTCCTGCCGGCCGGCGGCGCGCGCCAGCTCGAGCGCATAGGCGGTGGCGAGCGCTACCGGCAGCGTGGCGCCGGCGAGCCGCGCCAGCCGCTCGATCGCCGCGGCCCGCCGCGGCTCGAGGAACAGGCTGCGCCTGCCGCCGCGGGTGGCGCCAGGGGTCCGCGGCCGATCGGTGGGCAGCTCGAGAGGCGGCGGCAGCGGCTCCAGCTGGCGGCGCCAGTACTGCCACAGGCGCTCCCCGAAGGGCCCCGCCAGAACCTGCTGCTGCCAGCGGGTGAAATCGCTGTAGCGCCAGGCGAGCGGCGCGAGGCGGGCCGGTGCGCCGCCGGTGCGCTCGTCATAGAGCGCCGAGAGCTCGCGCGCCATGACCTCGAGCGACCAGAGGTCGCAGACGATGTGGTGGACGGCGAACAGCAGCGCGGTCGAGCCCTCTGCCTGGAACAGCAGCACGCGCAGCAGCGGCCCCCGCGCCAGGTCGAAGGGACGATTCGCCTCGTCGGCGAGCCGCCGCCGCAGCCGCGCCTCCTCCCAGCCATGGGCGTCGATCTCGCCGCGCTCCGGCGCCAGCCACGGCCAGACCTGCTGCAACGGCTCGCCGCGCTCGAGAAACGTCGTGCGCAGGGCGGGATGGCGCGCCACCAGGGCGTCGAGCGCCGCGCCGAAGGCCGCGACGTCGAGACGGCCCGACACGCGGCCGGCCGCCGCGATGTTGTAAGCGCCGTCCCCGGGCGCCAGGCGATCGAGGAACCAGAGGGCGCGCTGGCCATACGACGCCGGGTGCTCGCCAAGGGCGTCGCCGGCGCTGGCCAGCGGCGCCGCGGCGACCGGCTCGGCGCCGCTCCGGCCGAGGATCGACAAGGCCAGGGCGCCGACCGAGTCGTCGCCGGTGAGCTGGGCGAGCGGCAGGGAGACTCCCAGCTCGTCGCTCAGGGCCTGCTGCCACTCGATCGCGGCAAGCGAGTCGAGGCCCAGCAGCGCCAGTGGCGCTCCGGGGCTCACCCTCGCCGGCAGCACACGGGCAAATCGCGCCGCCTGCTCGACCAGCAGGCCGGTCAGATGGTGCAGGGCCTCGGCGGGCGGCAAGGCTCGCCAGTCCTCGGGCGCCGCCGTCGCGGCGGCAGGCCGGAGGACCCCGAGGGAGTTGGCGGGCTCAGCCATGCAGCGCGCCCGCCTCCTGCCCCGGAGAGCGGAAGATCGCCCGCAGCCGCTCCTCGTCGGCGCCGTGGTCCGGCCTGGCCTGGTCGAAGCCGCGCACCACCATGCCCTGCGCCACGTCGGTGAAGGCCCTGACCTGGTCGATCGAGAAGCCCTTGCCGGTGAGGTAGGGGAGCGCCCAGAAGTCGAACATGTAGCCGGGCAGCACCCGCGGCCCCGGCAGGGTCCGGTAGATCTGCTGGACCAGCTCGGCGGCGCGGCTCCAGTCCATGCCGCGGTGCCGCCAGCTGTAGCCGGCGCCGTGCAGGCCGAGCTCCTCGGCCCGCTGGTGGATCGGCACGTTGGTGTAGTGGTAGTAGATCTCGCCGCGGTAGAAGGTCGGGTTCGCCGCGGTCAGGAACTCGCAGGTGTTCTGGAAGGTCTCGTCGGTCTCCCCCGGGAAGCCGACGATGATCGACGCGAAGCTGGTGATCCCGACCTGGTTGAAGCGGCGGATGGCATGGAGGTACTTCTCGACGGTGGCGTGCTTGGCCATGTACTCGAGGATGGTGGGATCGCCGGATTCGATGCCGAGGAAGACCCCCTTGCAACCGCTCTCGGCCATCAGGTCGATCGCCTCGTCGTCGGAGTTCGAGGCGCGGAAGAAGGAGTACCAGTCGAAGCTGGCGCCGAGCTCGATCAGCAGGCGGCAGATCTTCTTGAAACGCGGCAGCGGCACGTTGAAGGTGTCGTCGATGAACACCAGGTTGCGGACCCCGATCGATTGCAGGTAACGCAGGTCGCCCTCGAGCACCTCGAGACCGGTCAAGGTCAGCGCGCCGGCATTGACCGGATAGCGGCAGAACGAGCAGCTGAAGGCGCAGCTGCGCGCCGTCCGCATCTGCACGGTGGGCGTGATGAAGCCGCTGTCGAACTGGCGCCAGTCCACCGCCTCGGCGTTCATGTCGTTGTTCTCCGGCGCCCTTGGCGTGCGCCGGAACGCCTGGTCCGCGGGGTCCGCGACATAGATCAGATTGGGCACGGCGGCGAGATCGCCACCGCGGCGCAGCTGCTCGAGCACTCGCGCCAGGGTCAGCTCGCCCTGCGAGTCGTGAATGTAGAGGTCGGCGCCGATGGCCTCGAGGATGAAGTCCAGGGCCTCCTCCTGGTGCGTCGCGCAGAGGTTGAGGACGTGCGGTCCGCCGACGATGATGCGGGTCTCGGGACTGTGGCGGCGCACGAAGGCCACGATCTCCTGGATCGGCGAGTGCTCGACGTAGAGCGTGGTGGTGATCGCCACCGCCCGCGGCGCGGCGCTCTCGAGCAGATCCTGGAAGAAGCCGAGCGACTCGTTGAAGAAATTGATCATCTCGACGGCGAAGCCGCGCCGGCGCAGGAAGCTGGTGAGGTAGGCGGTGCCGAGATGCGGCAGCTGGCACTCGTGCAGGCCGTAGTCCTTGCCGTGCGCATCCTTCAGCACCTCGTTGAGCAGCGACATGTAGGTCATGCGCCGGCCACGGTAGGAGACCGAGTTGGCCTGCAGGTCGACGTAGGCCGCGGAATTGTGCCGGGTCTTGATCAGCGCCTGCTCGACCAGCGAGAAATCGAGGTCGTTGTGGCCAACCACGATGCAATCCAAGCGATCTTGTCCTGCCATGTTCCTGGACCTCCTTCTCAAGCCGGCGAGCCGGCGGCGTTGCGCCGCGCGCTCCTGCGCAAGCGCGCGCGGCTGGCGGCTTGCAGCTCCTCGAGCTGGCGGTCGCGCCGGGCGCTCTCCGCGGCGGCGACCGCCGCCCACAGCTCTGCGAGCGACGACTCCGGGTGCGACGCGACCTCGGCCGCCAGGAGCTCGAAGCGTCGCGCCAGCCGCTCCCCGGTCGCGGGCAGGATGCGCCCTGCCAGCTGGAAGCGGCCCCGCACGCCGTCGTCGGTTTCCCGGAGGGCGAGCGAGAGATCGGCGGCGCCCTCGAGGTCCTCCCGCGTCAGCGCGCTCACCCGGACCCCCGGCAGCGACAGGGTGAAGCGCGAGCCGACCGCCGGCAGGTAGCTGAACATCGCCTCGGCGAGGCGGCGCAGATCGACCGCCGGGTAGAGCTCGCTGATCAGCTTCTGCAGCGGCAGGTCCTGCTGGCGTGAGAACGCCTCGACGGTGACCCGTCGCACCTCCGCGAGCGCCGCGGTGAATGGCATCGCGCCCGCGAGCCGCGTGCGCAGAGCGACCAGGCCCGCGAACAGCCCGATCAAGCCCTCGATCTCCAGGTGGCCGCGACCGGTGGCATAGGTGGCGACGCTGATGTCGGCGAGCCCCGTCGTGCAGTGGAGCAACGCCTTGTAGACGGCAAGCAGGGTCATGAATGGGGTCGCCGCGTGCCTCGCCCCCAGCTGCATGAGCCCTGCCGCGACGCGCGTCTCGAGGCGCAGGGAGTAACTCGACGCGCGGCTGCCGGGCCGCGCCGCCGGCAGGTCGGCGAGGTGGTCGAGCAGCAGCGGCGCACCCGCCAGGCGGCCGCCCCAGAACGCCACCTCGGCCTTGAGCGCCTCGCCGTGGAAGCGCTGGCGCTGCCAGATGGCGTAGTCCGCGTAGTCGATCGGCAGGTGCGGCAGCCGCGGCGCGGGCAGCCCTCGGCTGAAGGCGCCGTAGAGGGCGTCGAGCTCGCCGAACAGCACCGCCCACGACAGCGCGTCGAAGGCCGCGTGGTGGGCCATGAGGACCACGGAGTGCTCGCGCGCGTCCAGCCGCAGCACGGCCGCCGCCAGCAGCGGCGCGCGGTCGAGCGGCAGCTCGAAGCGCTGGAACTGCCCGCCCCACGCCTCATGGGCGAGCTTGCCGCTGCGCTCCGGCAGCCGCGAGAGGTCGTAGACCCGCAACGTGAGCGGCGCCGCGGCCAGCACCCGCTGCAGCGGCCGCTCGCCGGCCGCGTCGACGACGGTGCGCAGCGCCGCGTGGCGGGCGATGACGGCGTTGAGCGCGCGCGCCAGCGCGCCGAGGTCCAGATCGCCTTCCAGGCGGTAGCCGCGAGCGGAGAGGGTCCGGGTCCCGCCCAGCTGGACGATGAACCAGTAGCGCTCCTGCTGGAACGACAGCGGCAGGTCGGCCGGCCGCCCCGCGGCCGCCGCCAGCGGCGGCGCCTGCGGCCCGCGCAGCGACTCGGCGGCGGCGGCCAGGCCGCCGACGGTGGGCGCCGCGAACAGGTCGCGCAGCGAGATGTCGAGCGCCAGCGCCTGCCGCAGTCGCGACACCAGCTGCATGGCGAGGAACGAGTGGCCGCCAAGGGCGAAGAAGTCGTCTTCGAGTCCGACCTGCGCGAGCCCCATCACCTCGCACCAGACGGCGGCGACCTTCTCTTCGGTGGCGGTGCGGGGCGGCGCGGCGCCATGGTCGCCGGACCTCGGCGGGGCCGGAGCGGGCAGCGCCCGCACGTCGATCTTTCCCTGCGCCTGGCGCGGCAAGCTGTCGAGGCTCGCGAAGACCGCCGGCACCATGTACTCGGGGAGGCGGCTCCTGAGGAAGGCGCGCAGCTCGCGCGGCCGGATCTCGGCCCCCGGCGCCGGCACCAGGTAGGCGACGAGGCAAGCGTCGCCGGCGGCGTCCGGCCGGGTGGTGACCACGGCCTCGCCGACCGCGGGATGCAGGGCGAGCTGCGCCTCGATGGCGCGCAGCTCGATCCGGAAGCCTCTCACCTTGACCTGGAAGTCGGTGCGCCCGAGGAACTCCAGAGTGCCGTCCGGGCGCCAGCGGGCCAGGTCGCCGGTGCGGTAGAGCCGCCCCCCGGGCGCGGCGCCGAACGGGTCCGGCAGGAATGCCTCGGCGGTCGCTGCCGGGCGCTTCAGGTAACCGCGGGAGACAGAGCGGCCGCCGATGAAGATCTCGCCCGGGACGCCAATCGGCACCGGCGCCAGCCGCCGGTCGAGAACATAGACGAAGGCATTGGCCAGCGGCCGCCCGAGCGGCGCCTGGGGCGCCGTCGCCGGCGGCTCGCCGGCGCGCAGCAGCTGCGTGACGACGCCGACCGCGGTCTCGGTCGGACCGTAGTGATTGCAGATGGTGCACGCCGGCGCGAGGCGCAGCAGCTCGGCGATCCAGTCGCTGCGCGACGCTTCGCCACCCACCATCAGCCAGCGCCGCGGCATCAGGCGAGCGGGCTCGATCGTGCGGTGCAAGGCGGCGAGATGAGAAGGCGCGATCTTGAGCACGTCGATCTGGCGCGTCGCGAAGTAGTCGGCCAGCGCCCGGCCGTCGGTGGCGCGCTCCTGGGTGATCACGTGCAGGCAGCCGCCGCCGGCCAGCACGGCGAACAGCAGCGTCTTGCTGCCGTCCACGGCCAGGGGATGAATCAGGGCGTAGCGCATCCCTGGAGCGAAGGGGAGGCGCTCGCGGATCGACTGGACGTGGGACAGCGCCTGGCGGTGCTCGACGACGACCGCCTTGGCCTGGCCGGTCGAGCCCGAGGTGTAGATGAGATAGGCGGCGTGGCGGTCCGAGAGGCCAGGGCGCGGTCTCGCGACGGGCCGGCGCGAACCGCCACGGACCGGCTCATCCAGGGCGAGCACCGTGCCGTCGAAGCCGGCGAGCTCCGGCCGCCGGCGCGACTCGGTGAGGAGCACCCGCGCCTCCGCCTCGGCGAGCAGCAGGGCGCGCTGCTCGGGGGGAAACCGGAGCGACAGCGGCACATAGGCGCCTCCCGCCCTGAGCACGGCCAGCACCGCGACGAGCGCCTCCAGGCCCGGCTCCAGCAGCAGGGCGACGCGCGACTCGGGGCCGACACCAAGCGCGGTCAGCCGCGCGCGCCAGCGCTCCGCGCGGTCGTCGAGCTCGCGGTAGCTGAGCCAGTGCGACTCGCACACCGCGACCACCGCATCCGGAGCGCGCCGGGCCCACTCGCGGAGCTCGTCCTCCAGGCGTTGTCCGGCGGGCCGCGGCCGCTCCTCGCCCGCCCATTCGCCGGCGATCTGCCAGCGCGCGGCGGCGTCGAGCAGGGGGAGGCCGGCCAGCGCGCGTGCGGGCTCCGCGGTCGCCACCGCGAGCAGCTGCAGGTACTGGGCGAGCCAGCGCTGGACCGTGGCGCCGTCGAAGAGGTCGGCCAGGTACTCGAGCGTCGCCGCCGCCGCGCCGCCGCGCTGGGCCACGATCAGCGTCAGGTCGAACTTGGTGAGCTCGACCGGGAGGTCGCGGAAGCGCAGCGTGAGCCCGCCGAAGTCCGGCACCGGGGGCGGATCCTGCAGGCTGAACAGCGCCTGGAAGAAGGGCTGCTGGCGGGCCTGACCGCGCTGCGGCGCCAGCTCCGCGACCAGCCCCTCGAAGGGGACCTGGTGCTGGTGGGCCTCGAGCACCGCCTGCCGGGCGCCGCCGAGCAGGGCGGCGAAATCGCCCGCCAGGGCGCTCGTCTCGCGCAGCACCACGGTGTTGATGAAGAGGCCGATGAGACCCTCCGTGGCGGCCGCGTCGCGGCCGGAGACGGGCGTGCCGACCGCCACGTCGGAGACGTCCGCGCAGCGCGCCAGGAGGAGCTGGAAGGCGGCCATCAGCACCATGAACGGGGTCGCCCCACGGGCCTGCGCCAGGGTGCGCACTGCCGCCCACAGCGCGGGCGGCAGCGGCAGCGAGCGCGCCCCGCCGCGCAGCGAGCGCACCGCCGGGCGTGGACGGTCGGCAGGCAGCTCGAGCTGCGGCGGCGCACCGGCCAGGCGCTCGCGCCAGTAGCCGAGCCGCGCCGCCAGCGCCTCGTCACCCAGCCGCGAGCGCTGCCAGGCGGCATAGTCGACGTACTGGATCGGCAACGCCGGGAGGGATGGGGTCTGCCTCGCTGCGCAGCCCGGATAGGCGGCGGCGATCTCGCGCGCCGCGACCTGCGCCGACTCGCCGTCCCAGATCAGGTGATGCGTCCGCACCAGCAGCCAGTGCTCGCGGCCGGACAGCCGCAGGAGATGCGCGGTGAACAGCGGGGGGCGCCCGAGGTCGAACGTCCGCCGGCCCTGCTCCGCCGCCACCAGCACCGCCCGCCCCTGGCGGCGCGCCGGCGGCAGGCCGGCGAGATCGATCAGCGGCAGCGCCACCGCCGCCGCCTCGTGGATCACCGCCGCCGGTTCCTCGCCGGCCAGGGGAAACGAGGTGCGCAGCGTCTCGTGGCGAGCGACGATGGCGGTGAGAGTGCGCCGCAGGGCCGCCGGGTCGAGACCGCCCGAGAGCTCGAAGATGCCGCTCTCGTTGTAGACCGCGCGGTCGGCCTCGAGCTGGTCCAGCAGCCAGAACCGCGCCTGGGCGAAGGAGAGCGGCAGCGGCCCCTGGCGCGCCAGGCGCTCGATCGTGGGCGCCGCGGCGCGCTGCGCCAGCCCCGCCTCGCCACCAGCCACGGTGAGGCGCGCCGCGAGCCCGGCGACCGTCGGCGCCTCGAAGATGGCGCGCAGCGGCAGCTCGACCCCGCGCGCATCGCGCAGGCGCGCGAAGAGCTGCGTGGCCAGCAGCGAGTGCCCGCCGAGCTCGAAGAAGTCGTCCTCGGCGCCGACCGCCTCGAGCCCGAGGAGATCCCGCCACATCGCCGCCAGGGCGCTCTCGAGCTCTCCTCGCGGCGCCACGTAGACGCTGCTCAAGGCGGGCCGGGAGTGCGCCACGTGCGGGCCGCCGTCGCCGTGCAGCTCGCCGAGGGCGTCGGGGCGCGACAGCGAGCCGGCGAAGTCGCCGAGCGCCCCCAGGTCTGCCGCGGACACCACCACCTGCGGCAGACCGCAGGCGAGGGCACGCCCGAGGGCCTCGGCGCCTTCCTCGAAGGTGATGCCGAGCCGCCGGCGGTTGTCCCGCAGCAGCGCCCGGATCTCAGGAGCGAAGCCGAGCAGACCCTCCTGCCAGGCATCCCACTGCCACTCGCTCCAGTCGATCGCCACCGTCCGCCGCCCCGCCGCCTGGCGGGCGCGCGCCATGGCGCCGAGGACCGCGTTCGCGGCGCAGTAATCGACCTGGCCGGGACCACCGCCGAGCACCGCGGCCACCGACGAGAAGAGCACCAGGAAGTCCAGCGGCAGGGGGCGCAGCACCTCGTCGAGCACGCGGGCGCCGGTCACCTTGGGCGCCAGCACCCTGGCCGCCGCTTCCCGCGTCTTGAGCTCGATCAGCCCGGCGCCCGGCACGCCGGCGACATGGAGCGCGCCATGGATGACGCCAAAGCGGTCCACCGCCTGCCGTACGACGTCACGCATCGCCGCGACGTCGGTCACGTCGGCCGCCGCCACCAGCACCTCGCCGCCCAGCTCCTCGAGCTCGCGCAGCCTGGCCGCCCGCGTGGCGCCGGCGCCGCCGCCGGCGGAGACCTGGGGCGTGCGCCCCACCAGCACCAGCCGCGCTTGCCACGCCGCGGCGAGGTAGCGGGCGAGGCCGAGCCCGATGCCACCCAGGCCGCCGGTGATCAGGTAGACGCCGCGCTCGCGCCAGGGCGGCGAGCTGCCGGCGGCCGCCGCGACCCGCATGCGGTCGAAGGAGGGCACCCAGCGATGGCAGCCCCGCAGCGCCACCACCGGCGGCGAGGCCGCCGCCAGCTCGCCCGCGAGCCGCGCCACCGTCGCTTCGTCCCAGCGCTCCCCGGGTGCGAGATCGATCTGCCGGATCGCGAGGTGCGGCAGCTCCTGCGGCACGACCTTGACCGGGCCGAGCACCGCGCACCGCTCCGGCACCAGCTCCTCGTCGCCCATCACCTGGTGGGCCCGGCTCGTCACCACGTCGATGCGGCAGCGACCGGCGCCACTCTGGGGCAGCGCCTGCACCAGGGCGAGCAGGCTGTAGAAGCCGAGATCCAGGGCCTCCTCGGGACCGGCCGGCGGCCGCGGATCCGCCGCCCCCAGGTGGACGATCCGCGACGGCGGCCCGCCCGCGGCGCGCAGGGCGACGAGCAGCGACGCCACCTGGTCACGGCGCAGCGGATCGAGCGCCCAGACGCCGTCGCCAAGGCGCTCGAGCTCGCCGCCGGCGACCGCTCGCACCACCTTTCGGCCGACCGCCGCCAGCCGCGCCGCGAGCAGCTCGCCGAGGCCGCCGCCGTCGAGCAGCAGCAGCCAGGGAGCACCGGCGTCGGCGCCGCCGCCGGCGTCATCGGGCTCGCTGCCGGCGGTGGCCGGCGCCGCCTGACGCCAGCCCGACAGGTAGAACCAGTCGGCGAGATCGGGCTGCTTGGCCAAGCCGCGGCGCGCCCCGGCGGCCGGCACGCCGGCGGCGGGCCGGCGCGGCTCGAGCCAGTGGCGCTGGCGCTCGAAGGGATAGGTGGGCAGGGCGACCCGGCGCCGCCGCTCGTGGGCGTGGAAGCCCCCCCAGTCCACCCTGGCGCCCGCCACCCACAGCCGACCGAGGGTGGCGAGGAGCAGGGCCTGGTCCGGCCGGCGCTCGAAGCCGCCGCGTAGGGACCCGAAGACGAACCGGCCGCGCTCGCCGTCGCAGGCCGGGTGCTGCTTGGCAAACGAGCCCAGCGTCTGCCCGGGCCCCACCTCGAGCAGGATGCGCTCGGGGTCCGCCAGCAGCAGGCCGAGGCCGTCGCCGAAGCGCACGGTGCCCAGCAGGTGTCGCACCCAGTGCTCGCGGTCGGTCGCCTCCTCGGCGGTGATCCATCTGCCGGTGACGTTGGAGACGTAGGGCAGGTGCGGCGGCGACAGCTCGACGCTCGCCAGCAGCTCGCGGAACGGACCGCAGATCGGCGCCATGCCCGGCGAGTGGAAGGCATGGGTGGTGGCGAGACGGCGGGCGGCGACGCCGCGGCCGGCCAGCTCGGCTTCCAGCGCCGCGATGGCCGGGAGGGGGCCGGCGAGCACAGCGAGGTCGGGGCCGCTCACCGCCGCCAACGCCAGGTCGGCGCCGAGCAGCGTCGCGGCCACCTCGGCGGCCAGCGGCACCGCGAGCATGGCCCCGGGCGGCAGGCCCTCGATGAGGCGAGCGCGGCCGGCCACCAGCCGCAGCGCATCCTCCAGGGTGAGGGTGCCGGCGAGGCAGGCCGCCACGTACTCGCCGAGGCTGTAGCCCAGCAGCGCATCGGGGTGGACGCCCCACTCCATCCACAGGCGCGCCAGGGCGTACTCGACCGCGAAGACCGCGGGCTGGGCATACAGCGTGCGTTCGAGCCCGGAGGCGCGGCCTGTATCGGCGCTGCCGGCGCTGCCGGCCTGGCGGCTGCCGCGGCCGAGCAGCCGCCGGAGGTCGCCGGTCGCCGCGGCGGGGTCCACGGGCTCGTCCTGCTCGTCGAGGCCGGCGGGATAGACCAGCTCGAGCAGGTCCGCGCCGAGCAGCGGCGAGAGGATCTCGGCGCAGCGGTCGAGGTGCCGCCGGAAGGTGGGCTCGGACCGGTAGAGGCCCAGGCCCATGCCGGGGTAGTGGTCGCCGAGGCCCGGCAGCAGGAACGCCACGCGGCGTTGGGCAGGCCTGCGGTCCTGGGTGAAGACCTGCCGCGGATCGCCGGCGGCCAGAGCGGCGAGGGCGTCCTCGCGGCTCCGGCAGAGGATGGCCTGGCGGTGCTCGAGGTGCCGCCGCCCCAGGTGCAGCGTGAAGGCCGCATCCGCCAGCTCGCGGTGGTCCGGGTCGTCGGCGCCGGCGCCGGCCGCCGGCGCGGCAAGGCTCTCGCGCTGCGCGAGATGCCCGGCGAGGCCGGCGGCGACGGTCGCGAGGGCGCCCGGCGATCGTGCCGAGAGCGCCAGCAGCTGCCAGGGGCGCGAGGGACCCGAGGGCGCGGCCGGCGGCGCCTCTTCGACGATCGCGTGGGCGTTGGTGCCGCCCATGCCGAGCGCGCTCACCACCGCCCGCCGCGGGCCGCCTCGCGCCGGCCAGGGCGCCCGCTCCGCCACCACGTGGAAGGGGCTCGACGCGAGGTCCAGCTCGGGGTTGGGCCGCTCGAAGTGCAGGCTGGCCGGCAGCACGCCGTCGCGCAGCGCGAGCGCCGTCTTGATCAGGCCGGTGACGCCGGCGGCCCGGTCCAGGTGGCCGACGTTGCCCTTCACCGAGCCCAGGCCGCAGAAGCCTCGCTCCGGAGTGTGGGCGCGGAAGGCGCGGGTCAGGGCCGCGAGCTCGATGGGATCTCCCAGCGGCGTGGCGCTGCCGTGGGCCTCGACGTAGGAGATGGTGGCCGCGTCCACGCCGGCGCGAGCGAGGGCCAGGGCCACGGAGCGCGCCTGCCCGTCCACGCTGGGTGCGGTGTAGCCGGCCTTGAGCGAGCCGTCATTGTTCACCGCCGAGCCCTTGATCACGGCGTAGAGGCGATCGCCGTCCGCCAGCGCCGCGGCCAGCGGCTTCAAGACCACGATGGCGGCGCCGTCGCCGAACACGGTGCCGGTGGCGCCGGCGTCGAAGGGCCGGGTGTGGCCGTCGCTCGAGTCCTGGCCGCCGAGCTGATAGCGATAGCCGTGCTTCTGCGGCGCTTGGATCGAGACGCCGCCGGCCAGCGCCAGCGAGCACTCGCCGGCGAGCAGGCTCTGGCAGGCCAGGTGAACCGCCACCAACGACGTCGAGCAGTGCGTCTGCACCGCCACGCTGGGCCCCTTGAGGTCCAGCTTGTAGGAGGCGGTGGTCGGCACCGAGTCCTTGTCGTTGCCGACCATCATCTGGAACGGATCGAGGGTGGCGGCGAGCTCGGGGTCGCTGTAGAGGCGGAGCAGGTAGGTGCTGAAGCTGGCGCCGGCGAACAGGCCGATGGGCGCGGCGGTCTGCTGTGGGTCGTACCCCGCGTCCTCCAGCGCCTCCCAGGCGCACTCCAGGAAGACCCGCAGCTGCGGATCGAGCAGCGCGGCGTCGCGCGGGCTGTAACCGAACAGCCGGGCGTCGAACTCGTCCGCGCCGCGGAGGATCGGCCGCGCCCTGACGTAGTCGGGCCGGAGGATCTCCGTGGGGTCTGCGCCGGCCGCGATCAGCTCCTCGTCGCCGAAGAAGCTGACCGCCTCGTGCGCCGCGCAGAGGTTCCGCCAGAGCTCGGCGACGCTGCCGGCGCCGGGGAAGCGGCCGGCCATGCCGACGATCGCCACCTCGCTGCCGGCGCCGCCGGTCGCCGGCGCCGGCAGCGCCGCCGCGCGCACCGTGCCGGCGATGGGCGGGGCCGCGGCCGGCGCACCCAGCCGGGGGGCCAGCAGGCGGGCCAGAGCGCCGACCGTGGGCGCCTCGAAGAGAGTGACCGCGGGGATCTCCAGGCTCAGGTCGCGGCGCAGCAGCGCGAGCAGCTGCGCGCCGACCAGCGAGTTGCCACCCAGCTCGAAGAAATGGTCGTCAACGCCGACCTGCTCGAGGCCCAGGGCCTGCCGCCAGGCGGCGGCGATGCGGCGCTCGAGCTCGCTGCTCGGCGGCGCATAGGCAACGCGGAGGTCTGGCCGCGCATAGCCCGCGGCGGTGGCCGTGGGCAGCGGCCGGCCGGGCGGAGCGAGCGGCCGCGGAGCGCTCTCCGCGAGGCGGTCCGCGAGGGCGCCGGTCGAGACCACGACCCGCGGCAGGCCATCCAGCGCCAGGCACCTCTCGAAGACCTCGATCGCCTCGTCGGCCGTCATCTCGTAGGGCGACGCGAGGGCCGTCGCGGCCGTTCCCGGCGTCGGGCCGGTCGGCCAGCGGTCCCAATCCACCGCGCGCCACGGCTCGCCATGGCGGGCGCGCTCGGCGGCGAAAGCATCGAGGAAACGATTGGCGGCGGCGTAGGGACCGAGCAGGGCGCCGCCGATCACGGTCGAGAGCGAGGACATCAGGAGGCAGAAGTCGAGCTCATGGCCGCGCAGCGCCTCGGCGAGGGCCAGCGTGCCCAGCACCTTGGAACGAAAGTGGGCGGCGCAGAGCTCGTGGCCGGCCTCGCGCAGGGGCACGAGACCCGCCACGCCGGGCAGGCCGGCAGCGTGGACGACGCCGTGCAGGCCGCCGAAGCGCGCGACGCAGCGCTCCACGACGCCGCGCAGCGCGGCGCCGTCCGCCAGGTCGGCAGCTTCCACCGCCACCTCGGCGCCGAACGCCTCGAGGCCCTCCACGGCGGCCAGCTGGCGCGCGACCGGGTCCGCGGCACCCCGCTCGCGCCGCCAGGCGGCCCACTCGGAGCGCGGCGGCAGCGCGGTCCGCCCCACCAGCACCAGCCGCGCGGCGGCGGCGCGGGCAAGATGGCCGGCGAGGATGAGGCCGGCGCCGCCCAGACCCCCGGCGATGAGGTAGACGCCGCGCTGGCGTAGCCGCGACCGGCCGGCCGCCTGCTGCTCCCGGCCGCCTGAAGGGTCGTGACCGACCGGCGTGTAGACCTCCTCCCAGAGGCGGCCGGCGCGACACGCGGTAAGCGGCGGCGTCCCGAGGTCGGCCGCCGGGTCCGCCGCTCCGCCGCTGGCCAGCATGGCGACCAGGGCGTCGAGGGCTTCACCCGCCGGCGGTGCCTGGGGGCCGTCCGCGACGGCGCCGGGAACGTCCACGGCATGACAGGAGAGACCGGCGATCTCCTGGGCGAGGACGCGGCAGAGACCCAGCAGCGGCGCCTTCTCGGGGTCGCTCCGCTCGCCCGGCAGCACCGGCTGCAGGCCGTCCGCCACCACGGTGAGCCGCAGCGGCGTGGCGTCCCCCGCCGCGTCCAGCGCCCGCGCCAGGGCGACAAGGGCGTAAAACCCCAGCTCCTGCTGCTCCGCCAGCCGCTCGGCGAGCGGCCGCGGGTCCTCGCCGGTCAAGCTCCAGAGGTGGACGATCCGCGCCGGCTGCCGGTTGCCGTCGCGCAGCTCGGCGAGCAGCGCCCGCCAGTCGTCGCCGGCGCTCGGGCGCACGCGGTAGCTGCCGGGCCCGAGCACCCCGAAGCCGTCTCCGGCGGCGACCGTCGCCACCCGGTGGCCCGCCTGACGCAAGCGCGCCGCGAGCGCCGCCGCCGCTGGTGCCGAGCGCCGCGCCGCCGTGCCTGCCGCGCCGTCCACGGCGCCGGCCAGCAGCAGCCATCGCTCCCCCTGCGCCGCGGCACCGGCCTGCCCGCCGCCGGCGGCGGGCAGGGGCCGTTCGCGCCACTCCGGCCGGTACAGCCAGTCGGCCACCTGCGGCAGCTTGCGCGGGCGCGGCGGCCCGGCGGCGGGCGCCGGCGGCGCCTCGCGGCTGCGATCGAGCCAGTAGCGCCGGCGCTCGAAGGGGTAGGTCGGGAGCCGGACGCGGCGGCGGCGCTCGTGCCGGTGGTAGCCGGCCCAGTCGAGCTCGACTCCGGCCAGCCAGAGCTTGCCCACGGTGCGCACGAGGAACCGCTCATCCGCCTCGAGGACCGCGGCATGCCGCAGCGTCGGCAGGACCGCCTGGTCGCGCGAGCACCGCGGATGCTGGCGAACGAAGGAACCGAGGCTCTGGCCCGGACCGACCTCCAGCAGCACCAGGTCCGGATCGGCGAGCAGCTCCGCCAGGCCCGCCGCGAAGCGCACCGTATGCACCATGTGCCGCGCCCAGTAGCCGGGATCGGCGGCCTCGGCGGCGGTGATCCAGCCGCCGGTGAGGTTCGACAGGTAGGGGATCGTGGGCGGCTGCAGCCGCAGCGCGGCCGCCAGCCGGGTGAGCGGCGGCGCGGCCGGCGCCAGGAGCGGCGAGTGGAACGCGTGGGTGGCTCCGGGGCGGCTCGACGGCACGCCGCGGCCGCGGAGCTCCAGCTCGAGAGCGGCGATCTCCTCCGCCGGGCCGGAGACCACCGTGGAGGCCGGCCCGTTCACCGCCGCCAGGGAGAGGTGGCCGCGCAGCAGCAGCCGGGCCTCCGCTTCCGGCAGCGGCAGGGTCAGCATGGCGCCGCCGGGCAGCGCCGCGATGAGCCGCGCCCGCTCCGCCACCAGGGTCAGGGCGTCCTCGAGCGGCAGCACGCCGGCGACGCTGGCCGCCACGTACTCGCCCAGGCTGTGGCCGATCAGCGCCCGCGGGCGGATCCCCCACTCGCGCCAGAGGCTCGCCAGGGCGTACTGCAGCACGAACAGCGCCGGTTGCGCGACGGCGGTGTCGTCGAGCCTGCCGCGGCCCGGTGCGCCGGCGGCGGCCTCGCCGCCGCGGCGCAGCAGCCGGCGCAGGTCGGGCGCGCCGCCCGCGGCGCCCGCCACCGCCGCTGGCGGCATGGCGGCGGAGCGCTCTTGCCGCTCGGGATAGAGCACGTCTCGGATATCGAGGCCCAGGCGCGGCGCGAGCAGCTCGGCGCAGCGGTCCACGACGGCTCGGAAAGTAGGCTCGCTGCGATAGAGGCCCAGCCCCATGCCGGGGTATTGGTCCCCCACGCCGCCGAAGAGCAGGGCGACCGGACGGGCGCCCGGCTCACGCAGGTTGGTGGCGACTCGCGCCGGATCGAGCGTCTCCAAGGCCGCGGCGGCCTCGGCGGCGCCGCGGGCGAAGACCGCTCGGCGGTGGGCGAATGCGCGCCGGCCCGCCTGCAGGGTCCAGGCGACGTCGGCAAAGCTCGCTTCCGCGTCCCCGCGCAGGTGGTGGACCAGGTTGGCGCTGGCCGCGGCGAGCGCGCCGGCGGAGCGGGCCGACAGCGGCAGGAGCTGCCAGGGGCGGGACGGGCCCGAGGGCGCGGCCGGCGGCGCCTCCTCCAGGATCGCGTGCGCGTTGGTGCCGCCGATGCCCAGCGAGTTGACGGCCGCTCGCCGTGGCACGCCCGGCTCGGTGCGCCACTCGCGCAGCTCCCTGGCGACGAAGAACGGGCTGGCCGCGAAGTCGATGTCCGGATTCGGCACCTCGAAGTGGAGCGAAGGCGGCACCTGGCGATGGCGCAGCGCCTGGATCGTCTTGATCAGCGCAGTCACGCCGCTCGCGGTGTAGAGATGGCCCAGGTTCGATTTCACCGAGCCCAGGGCGCAGTAGCCGCGGCGATCGGTGCCGCCGCGGAAGGCGCGAGTCAGGGCCGAGACCTCGATGGGATCGCCGAGCGGCGTCGCGCTGCCGTGGGCCTCGAGATAGGTGATGGTGCCGGGCGCGACGCCGGCGACGGCCAGCGCCTCGGCCACCACCGCCGCCTGGGCGTCGACGCTGGGCGCGGTGAAGCCGACCTTCGCCGCGCCGTCGTTGTTGACCGCCGAGCCGAGGATCACCGCGTAGACGTGGTCGCCGTCCTCGATCGCCTCGCCGAGCCGCTTGAGCAGCACGGCGGCGACGCCGTCGCCGAAGACGCTGCCCCGGCCGCGGGCGTCGAAGCTGCGATTGTGCCCGTCAGGCGACATGATGCCGTCGGGCTGGTAGAGATAGCCCATCGGCGTCGGCAGCTGGATCGACGAGCCGCCCGCCAGCGCCATGTCGCACTCGCGGTCCAGCAGGCTCTGACAGGCCTGGTGGACCGCCACCAGCGAAGTGGAGCACGCGGTCTGCACCCCCACCGAGGGGCCCCGCAGGTCGAGCATGAAGGAGACCCGGGTGGACAGATAGTCCTTGTCGTTGGCGATGAGGATCTGGAAGCCGCCGGTCGGGTCCCTGGCGTCGGAGCCGTTTCTGAGGTTGTGACTCCAGTAGGTGCTGGCGGTGGCGCCGGCATAGACCCCGATGCGGCCGGGGAAGCGCGCGGAGTCGTAGCCGGCATCCTCGAGCGCCTCCCAGGCGCACTCGAGGAAGAGGCGCTGCTGGGGATCGAGGATCTCGGCCTCCCGCGGGCTCGAGCCGAAGAACGCCGCATCCCAGGAGGCGATGTCGGAGAGCACGCCGCGGGCCGGCACGTAGGCCGGATCCTGCAGCAGGTCGGGCTCGACGCCGGCCGCCGCGAGCTCGGGCCGGGAGAAGAAGGCGACCGACTCCTTGCCGTCGCGCAGGTTGCGCCACAGGCGGTCGGGATCGTCGGCGCCCGGGAAGCGGCCAGCCATGCCGACCACGGCGATGGCGTCGCGGTGCGCGGCGTCGCTCATCGCGCTCCCCCGCCTGCACGCCGCCCGGCGCGCGCGGCGAGGCGGGTCCTGGCCCGGCTCTCACCGCTCGCCACGGCGGCGCCGGCGGTGCCGCCGTCGCCGGTGGCGACGAGGGCCGCCAAGTCGCCGATGCTGGCGCAGCGAAACAGCTCGACCGCCGGCAGGTCGCGGCCGAGCCGCTCGCGCAGGCGGTTGGCCAGGCGGATCAGGTGGACCGAGCTCGCTCCCAGGCTGTAAAAGTTGTCGCCGACGCCGATGCGCTCCACGGCGAGGATCTCGGAGAGCATCGCCGCCAGCTCCCGCTCGAGATCGCTCCGCGGCGCCACGTGCCCGGCGGGCGCCGCCGCGGCCAGCGACTCGAGGGCGGGAAGGCGCTGGCGGTCCACCTTGCCGTTGGCGGTCAGCGGCAGCTCGTCGAGGATCACGAACGCGGACGGGATCAGGGCCTCGGGCAAGGTCCGCGCCAGCCACCGGCGCAGAACGCCGATCCAGTCGGGCGAGGGCTCGCGCCCGCGGGCCGGCGCGCCGGCGGCGGGCTCCTCTGGCAGTGCCGCCACCAGCGCCGGATCGATCGGTCCGCCAACCAGGCTGTGCAGCGCTACGTGGGTCTCGCCCAGGCCGAGCAGGCCCCCGAGCGGCGCCTGATCCATGCCGCCGATCGGGCAGAGCCCGATGGCGAGCTTGCCGGCCTCCTGCATCAACAGCTGGCTCATGTAGCCTGCTTCGAGCAGGCAGAAGTCGCGGGCCAGCGCGCCATAGAGCGGCTGGATGGCCGCCAGCTCCCCCACCAGGAAGAGCGAGAAAGCCGAGCCGGCGAAGGCGGCGCGGTTCACCGCGGCGTGAACGCCGGCTGCCAGCCGCGCGTCGGGCGCCAGCGGCGCGAGGGCGCGCTCCTCCGGCTGGTAGTAGTAGGTGCCGGCGGCCAGCCCCTCGACACGGCCGGGAGCGGCGTAGAGATAGGCCTGGACCGGATAGAGGCCCCCGGCTGAGGCATAGCGATAGCGCGGCAGACCGCCGATCTCGAGCGGCGCGAGACAGGCGAGCAGGTCTCCCAGGCGTGCGAGCGGCAGCGGCTCGGCGAGGAAGTCGCGGTGGCTCCGGCGGGAGAGGTGAGCGGCGGCCAGCGCCGGAGTGGCCTCGGGGCGCTCGAAGCGGATCGTCCCATCCCCGCACGGCAGCCGGCGCACTCCCAGGCGGCGCAGCTTGTGCTCCAGCCGCTGCAGCGGATCGGTCAGGACCTCCCCCATCTCGCCGAAGGCCTCGTCGTGGCCTGCGGCGGCAGCCGCGGCGAGCTCCGGCCGGGCGGGGACGACGTAGGCGACGAGGCGGCGGTGGCCGCGCGGCTCGCCGGCGGCGGTCACCACGGCGGCGCGCACCTGCTGGTGGGCGAGCAACGCCGCCTCGATCTCTCCCAGCTCGACGCGGTGGCCCTGCACCTTGACCTGGGCGTCCTCGCGGCCGAGGAACTCGATCTCGCCTTGCGGCAGC
>DATGHG010000137.1:0-7332 GCA_035308185.1 Thermoanaerobaculia bacterium
GGCCGGGAACAGCGGGAAGGCTTCCTGGGTGTTGACGCTGTAGGCCGGATCGCCGCTCTTGTTGGTGACCGTCAGCGTGTAGAGGATCGAGCCGCCGGGGTTGACGGAGGTGACGTTGGCGCCGAAGGTGAGGTGCAGGTCCGCGGTGCGCGGCGCCCGGATCACCGCCACCGCCCGGTCGTTGGCCGGGTTCGGGTCGAGCGGCGTCGAGCCGGCGATCTGCGCCACGTTGTCGATCTCTTCGGTGGTCTCGACCGTGGCGGTGATGTGGAGGGTGGCCGCGGCGGCGTTGGCCAGTGTCCCGACCGTCCAGATGCCGGTGCCGGGCACGTAGGCGCCGCCGCCGTCGTCCGCGACGTAGGTCAGGCCCGGCGGCAGCGGATCGCTGACCGCCACGCCGGTGGCGCCGTTCGGGCCGTTGTTGGTCACCGTCAGGGTGAAGACGACGTTGGCGCCGGCCGCCGGCATCGCGTCGTCGACCGACTTGGTGAGCGCCAGGTCCGCCCGCTGCGCGGTGTCGAGCACCACCACCTGCGCGCGCTGGCCGACGCCGTTGAAGTGGTGCAGCAGCAGGGCGCCCAGCGAGCCGTTGGCGGTCATGTTGGCGGTGTTCCAGGTGACCGGCAGGGTGTTGCCGCTGAGATCCTCGGCGAGGAATTCGCCGCCGAAGTTCAGCCCCTGTGCCCCCCAGTTGTAGGTGTAGGGTCCCGCCGCCTGGTCGAAGAAGGTACCGACCGCCGGCGAGCAGTGGTCGCCGGTGGTGCTGCGGGCGCAGGCCAGGTTGGTGGCGGGGCAGGTGACGATCTTGTAACGGATGGAGGTCACCGCCGTCGACGCGATCCCCAGCGTGGAGGGACTGACCCCCAGGATCATCACGTTGTTGAGCTGCAGGCCGGTGTCGAAGGACGCCGGCGAGACCAGGTTGACGAACGATCCCAGGCCCAGGATCGAGAAGCCCGCCGTGCTGAGGTTCTCTACCACGCGCACGAAGTTGTCGTTGAGCGGCGCGGCGGCGACGAAGACCGACGGAGTGGTATTGATGACGTTCCGGTCGTAGACGCCGTCGCCGTTGGTGTCGACGCAGATGTCGTAGGCGACGTCGTCGAGCGTCGACCAATCGCCCCAGCTGGCGACGCCGAACAGGAGCAGGTCGTTGGTGAGGCTCGGGGAGGCCCCGGCCTGGAAGTAGGCGGCGCCGGCGTAGCGGATGTTCGCATAGTCGGGGGAGGCCGGGTTGAGCGGCGCGGCCACCTGTAGCTCGAACGGCGACACCAGCGACTCGATGGTGGGCAGGGTGCCGACGCCGGAGCAGGTCGGACCCGCCGCCAGCGTCCCGGTGCACAGGGAGGTGCCCGAGAGCAGGATGCTGGTCGAGCCGGTGGGGGCGCCGCCGGTGACGATGGTGGCCGGCGCGCTCATCGCGGAGGAGGGCTTTTCCGCCATGTAGACCGGTAGGCGGAACTTGAGCGCCGAGCTCTGGCTGAAGGTCAGGTACGACTGCTCCTCGGTCAGGAAGTTGCGCGGCTGGTCGCCGTAGTTCGCCTGCACGCCCTGGGTCGGGAACAGCGAAGCATCGCGGGTGTGGCTCATGGTGTTGCTGCTGGCCGACATCTGGACCGCCACTTCCACCGCCGACGCCGCCGGCACCGTCACCGAGCTGCCGCCCGGCAGCGAGAACGCGACGCCGGGCGAGTCGACGACGTTGTCGAAAGCCATGTCGAAGGTCTGCGGCGTGAGCCCCATGTTGACCAGGCGCACCATCTTGGTCTGGGTCGTCGCGCCGATCACCTGCGGGTCGAAGGTGACGCTCACCAGGCCGGCGTCGTCGGCGTTCATGGCGATGACGCTGCCGACGGCGGCGGCGGCGGCATCGACGCGGCCGGCGCCGACCCGCGCGGGGCCGAAGCGCGGCGGCGTCGCGCTCGGCAGCAGCGTCACGTCGTGGGTGGCGTAGTTCATCGCCAGGGCCTTCAGCTCCTCGACCGTCCAATCGGGGTGGAGCTGGCGCAGCAGGGCCATGGTGCCGGCGACGTGCGGACTGGCCATCGAGGTGCCGGAGATGACCAGCGCCTGGTTGCCGGGTGTGAACCCCGAGGGGTCGATGGCGCCGGTGCAGCCGGTGGCCGCCGAGGTGCAGGTGTGGCCGGTCTGGAACGAGGTGATGTTGAGGCCAGGCGCGGCGATGTCGGGCTTGACGCGCAGCGGCGAGCCGAAGATCTGGCGCGGCCCGCGCGAGGAGAAGCTGGCCAGGGTGTCGGCGCCGGAGGGGCCGAGCAGCGTGGCGTTGAGGGTCGCGATGTTGGCCTTGAGCGTGTTGCCGTCCGCCAGCGTGACGCGCACCGCGGGGATGGTGATCGTGGGATCGGTGCCGCCCAGGCCGGCGGGCGGCGACCCCGGCGCGCTGTCGGCGATGATGACGCCGACCGCCCCGGCGTTCTGCGCGTTCTTCACCTTGACGGTGAAGGCGCAGGTGCCGCGGTCGATGAGCGCGATGTTGCCGGCGACGGCGGCGGCGTTGGTGAGCGCGGTGCAGGCGTCGGTGGTCAGCGGACCCGCGGCGTTGGCCGCATCGAGCGCGACGACCACGTTGTGGGGCCCGGGAGGGGTGCCGCTGGGGGTGACCGCGGGGCCGAACGTCGCGCCCGCCGCCAGGAAGTCGCCGGCGATCGCCGCCGGCGTATTCACCTGGACGATCGGCGCCGGCTCGCCGGCGTCGAGCGAGGCCGCGGCGGTGATGGCGCCGCCGGCGACGCCCGGGGAGCCGGCGATGAAGAAGGTGTCGCTCGAATTGCCGGCCGAGATCGCCACGATCACGCCCGCCGCGGCAGCGTTCTGGGCGGCGATCGCGGTCGGGTTGGTGACGGTGCCGAAGTCCGAGCCCAGCGACATGTTGATCACGTCGAGGTGGTCCGACAGGTCGCCGTCGCCGTCGGGGTCCATCGCCCAATCGATGGCCTGGACCACCACCCCGGTGCTGCCGCCGCAGCCGAACACGCGCAGGGCGTAGAGCAACGCCTGGGGCGCGACGCCCGGGACGATGCGCAGCGAGCTGTAGGTGCCGGGGTTGGCGTCGTAGGGCCCGGCGAAGGTGGCGCCGGCGGCGGTGACGCCGAGGCCCGCCGCGGTGCCGGAGACGTGGCTGCCGTGGCCGTTGCAGTCCATCGGATTGGCGTCCGGGACCGGGGTGTTGGAGCCGGTATAGGCGTCGCCGACGAAATCGGTGCCGCCCACCACCTTGGCGGTCGGGAAGGAGCCGGCGGTGGTGAAGTTGGCGCTGGCCGTCGCCTCGGCGGTGTAGGAGGCGAGCAGGCCGGTGCCGCCGAAGTCGCCGTGCAGGTAGTCGATGCCGGTGTCGATGATGCCGATGCGGACGCCGGTGCCGAGGGCGCCGGCCGGCAGGCCGATGGTGTTCGCCCAGACGTTCGGCGCGCCGATGAAGGGCACGCTGGTCAGGCTGGTGGTGTGCTCGAGCAGGATCGGCAGGACGCGCCTGACTCCGGGGATCCTGGCCAGCAGCGCGACGTTCTCGGGCGCCACCGCCACGGCGATGCCGTTCATCGCCCTGGCGACGCGGTAGATCTCCCGCGCCTCGATCGGCGCGGCGGCGAGCGCCCGGGCGACGGTTTCCTGGGCGGCCTGGACCTTCAGCACCTGCGTCTTGGACGCGGCGCCGGCGGCCGCCAGCGCCTGCCGGTCGGAAGGCCGCGAGCCCCGCATCGCCTCGGCGAACACCGTCGCCGCCGGCGCATCGCGCAGCTCCACCAGCACCTGGATGCGGCCGTCGTCGGTGGGCGCGGCGTGCTCGAAGCCCGCCGGCAGGGCGGACGCCGCGGCCGGCGGCAGCTCGGCCTCGGCAGGCGACGCCACGGGCAGCCGCGGCGAGCCGAAGGCCGCCATGGCGAGTGCGGCGAGGCCCAGCAGGACGAGCACGGCGACGGCGGGAGCGCCGGCGCGGGGCCGGGCTGGAGCAACTTTCAGCGTTCGCTGGTCGAACATGAACCCCCCTTTTGGAATCCCAAGGCAAACCCCAAACCCAAGGTAAACAGGCATCGGAGCGCGGCCAGACCGTTGTCGCGCGAATCGGCGAGAGCCGACGACGGCTTATTTGTGACTGGCTAAGTATCCTAGCGCAGCGGCCGTTCGAGTGCCAGGCCGTCCGCTTGGCCGGTCTCGCTGCTGCCGTGGGGCGGCGGCGGCGCGGCGTAGCGGCCCGGGAAGAGATCGGACCAGCCCGCGAGCGGCGAGAGGGCGAGCGGTTTGACGTCGCCCAGCCGCTGGCCGCGCTCGGCGCAGCGGCGGAGGTAGAGCGGAAAGGCCGGCGCCTCGATGCGATAGAGGCGCAGGGTCAGCTGGCCGAGGCGCAGGGCGTGGTGGAAGTGGGGGTTGGCCGCGAGCTCCCGCTCCAGGGCGGCGCACAGGCCGGGTGGCGGCTCGGCGGTCAGCTCGAGGTAGGCCGTGTAGGCCGGGGCGGGCCGCGGATCGGGTGCGAGCAGAGCGAAGCGCGGCACGATCCCGGCGCCGGCGAAGGCGCGCTGGAAGGCGGCGGCGACGAAGCCCTCGCTGAGCTTCTCGCCGCAGAGGTCGACGACGTGGTCCTCCTTGCCGAGGAAGCGCAGGGAGGGGGTGCGGCCGGCGAAACCGTCGACCTCCACCCGGTCCTCCAGGCGGTAGCGGTAGAGCCCGCCGCCGGTCGTCACCACCACCGAATAGGTCTCCCCCGGTTGCAGCTGGTGCGCCAGGCGGGCGCTGCCGCCGGCGTCGCCCGGCGCCGCGGTTGCCGAGTGCGGCAGGAACTCGAAGAAGTGAGAGCGGATCGCCAGCGGGGTGCGGCCGGCATAGGGCACGGTGACGAAGGCTTCCGTCGCCAGCAGCCCCTTGCGCTGCACCTCGACGCCGGGGAACAGGCAACGCAGCCCCTCGGCATGCAGGGCCGCGTGGGCGTCGCCCCAGCAGCTGATCAGCTGCAGGCGCGGCCAGATCCGCGCCCGCTCCTCCGGGTCCAGGCCCGCGAGCGCGGCGGCGCGGCGCGGCCGGGGGGGCAGCCGCGCGGCGAGCCGCGCCGCCAGCGCCGCGGCAAGCGGCACCGGCGGGCGGCAGCCGCCGCGCCGGACGTCGTCCACCAGGCTGTTCCAGTGGCGGGGCAGCGCCGCGAGCAGCTGCGCCAGGAAGCTGGGGTGCCAGACCGAGATCAGCGCCAGGTCCTCGCGGCGCAGCAGGAACAGCAGCGTCAGATAGCGGAACGACTCGACCTCGCGCACCCAGCGCAGCTCCCCCGGCACCGCCAGGGTGGCGTCCACCAGCCATTTCAGGACGCCCCCGAGGTAGTCGCTGTCCTCCTCGAAGCCGATGCGGATGGCGCCGGCCGCTGCCGGGCTGCCGGCCGGCGAGGTGGGCCGCGGGTCGCGGTGATTCCAGGGCGCCCGGCGCGCCCATGGCGCCGCCTCCTCCGCCATGGCCAGCGGCGTGATCGACCAGTAGGCCGCGCCCTGGGCAAGCCGCGGCCATCGCCGGTAGAGGTCATGGACCCACGGCGCCACGGCGCGCCGCAGCTCCCGCTGCAGCGCCGCGGTGTAGGGGATCCGCTTCGCCGCCGCGGTCGAGCCGGAGGAGAGCTCGAGCGCGCGGACCGGCGAGCGCGTCAGCACCCGCGGCTCGCCGGCGGCGACGCGGTCGATCCAATCCCGGTAGTCGTCGTAGCCGCGCAGCGGCACGCCGGCCTGGAAGTCCTCGATACCGCGCATCCGGGCGAAACCGTGGGCGCGGCCGAAGGCCGTCTCGGCGGCGCCGCGCAGGTAGCGCCGCAGGATGGCCGCCTGCGCCGCCGCCGGCGCCGCCAGCGCCGCGCGAAAGCGGCGGTGTCCGGGGGTGTTGGCGGCCCGCCAGGCCAGGCCGGCGAGCGCCGTGGCGGCGGTCATGGCACGGCGCCGGCCGCCGCCGCCTGGTCGATCCTGCCGCGCTGCCACATCCGCCGCCCGGCAACGGTCAGGTTGTCGGCAGCGATCTCGGTCAGGCAGACCAGCTCGTCGCCGAGCACCCAGCCGGGGTTGCTGGCGAGGAAGAACGCCACGTGGGGATCGTCGAGCTTGCCCGGCGGCAACTCGCGCAGGTCGCCCGCCAGCACCTGCGGCGAGGTCAGGCGCGCGATCCCCAGCTCCGGCTGGTAGCAGCTGCCCAGGCGCTCGCGAGCGAGCGCGTCGAGGAGCGATCCCGCGGCGGCCGGCGGCGGATTGCCGGGACGCGGCTGGAAGTCGCGCCAGAAGACCGGCAGGAAGCGGTAGGTGCGGAAGCCGGAGGTGAGGAGCAGCCAGAAGAGCCGTCGCCGTCGCGGCGCGGCGGCGGCCGCCGCCGTGCCCGCGCCGCCCGTTCCCCCTTCGTGCAGCGCCCGCACCGCCGCGATCCAGGCCTGCGGCAGGGCGGCGCTGCGCCGGGCGCCCCGCTCCACGATGGTGTCGCCGGAGTAGACCACCGCCAGGGGCTCGCCGGCGGCGGTCGACTCGTAGGTCAGCAGGGTGGTGAAGCCGGCGAGCCGGCTCCCCTCTTCGAGCAGCACCACCCAATTCTTCTCCTCCAGGTCGCGGCTGAAGGAGGCGTGGGTGACGCCCTCGAAATGGGTGGCGAGGAGCTGCTCCATCTGCCGCCTGACGTCCGCTCCCAGGGCGGCGCGCGCCACCAGGCGTCCTTTCACAGCAGCGCCACCTCGAGATGAGGGATGCGGGCGTCGAGCGCCGCCACCGCCGCCCTCCCTTCCTCCCGGCAGACGGCGTAGAGGACGCTGCGGTACTCCCGCGCCTGCCGGCGCAGCGAGCCCAGCGAGCCGAGGAACGGATGGCGCTCCGCGAAGCCGGCGATCAGGTAGAGGAAACGTCCGGCGGCGGCGCCACGGGCTGCGGCCATGAGCGCGGCGAAGATCCGCGGGTCGTCGCCGTCGACCGCCACGTGCGAGACGTAGGCGTGCGGCAAGGGCTCGCCCGCGGCCGGGAGGCGCGGCGTGCCGAGCAGCGGCGACAGCCGGTTGAGCGCCGGGCGCAGCAGGCTCAGCCGCCGGCCATAGCCGCGCACCACCACCTGCTTGAAGGCCGACTGATCCCACAGCGCGAGGCAGCCGACCACCTGGCTGCCGCGGACCGCCAGGTGGAAGTCGTGCGGTGCCAGGCCGCGGCTGCGCACCGGCGAGGTCAGCGCCGCGGCGCTGAAGCTGGGCGCGAACTGGCAGCGGCGGCGGTTGCGTTGCAGGCAGGCGGCCACCGCGGCCATCGCCTCGGCGGCGCCCCGCTCGATCGTCACTCCCGCCGGCGGCGCCGGCTTCCAGGTCCGGCGGCGCCGCCAGCCGCG
>DATGHG010000138.1:0-16459 GCA_035308185.1 Thermoanaerobaculia bacterium
GCCCCACAAGAACCCAAATAGCTCGGTGAGGCCAAATGCGCAAAGAGCTGCAAAACACATTATAGAGCTAGCTCCGTGCAAGACGATCATCACGGGCCATGGCAGTGCGTCTCGCCCTGCAGCCACGAGAATCATGCAGGCTGCAGCCTGCGGCGGCAGGGCTGACCAGAGGTGCGACGAGCGTCGCCAGAGGCGTCGGCTTAAGGCAGAAGAAGCGGCTAGGCTGAGTGGCAGCACGAAGAGCCACTTCCAACTGACAGGGATGAATGACAAAACGAGAGCGGTTAGGATTGCGAGGAGCAAGACGTAGAGGTGACGAGGGCGGACACGGAAGCTAGGCAATCGAAGGACGATCGCGAAGCGGTTAAGGATGTGGCTGAGGTAGGTCAAGGTATAAGGTAGGGCCGTAGTCAAGAGCGAGAGGGCGAGCGCTAGATAGATGCTGGAGATGATGACGAGGTCGCTCTCAGTGCCGCGGGAACCGCTCACGCGGATCAACAACAAGCTATTGCCACAGGCGGCCATCACCTGGATCAGCCAGAAATACCAATGTGGGATGGGATGGCGCACCGCCCGCCTAGCGCGGTTCGGGTTGTTGAGGAGACCTGCACCTTGAGCTGCCAGGGAAAGGAGCCAAAAGAACCACCCCGTTCTATCAAGGACGGAATGGAGCACGAACGGAACCGCGGCGGCAGGAAGGGCAAGGGCGACGAGCAGCCAGAATGGCCGGCCGTATATCGGCGCTTTCGCGCCAACCTCATCGGTCGATGGCCTAGGCGTGCCCTTTGCCGAGGGTTCCGAGGTCGGTCTCGAGGCCGGCGTGACGGTGCCCTGAGCCTTTGCGTCGCCGCGGCAGTACCCGCGTCGCGAGAATGTAGAACTCCATAGCGACGCAAGATGGCGCCGCAAGAGGGCCGCCGAGGAGCGATGCAGCTTCCGGAGAAGGCGCCAGAGCAGCGCTAGTCTTCTGATCATCGCTCTCCCCCAATGCCAGTTGGAATGGCCAGACAAGTGTAGCGCGACGGCCGAAGCGCCGGGAAATGTGCCTATGTCAAGGTCCAGATGATGATCAGACGAGCCTGCGGTCACCCGAGCACGCCGAGGGCCAGACGGCCCCGGTGAGAGCGCTCTCGGTGATTGATGGCACTTCGGACACGGCATCTGATTGCTGTCGTGTCGCAGCCGCGCATTCGGCGCGGGGTTATGCCGCCTACGGAGGACAAGATTCGCTCTTGGCCGTCTCTCGCAGCAACAGCTATGTCATCTCGGTGCCGTAAGATGCTTAAGATCAATAGATTGCGTTGATTAAGATAACTGATGGACAGATACCCGCGACCTCCTGCCAGCGTGCTTCCAGCGAGTACCGAGACCGGCACCCAGGGAGCACAAACACCCGTGTACATTGCGCCGGACAGGGCGACCTCTAAGTAAGAGGCTCGCGCCTGGGTCCGACGCGATCAGATCTAATCGGTATGCCAATCGCCGAGAGAGCTGCGTTCCTGGCAAAGCGTCGTCGACGAGGTATTGCCGAGACCATGCCGAGGAGGCGAGGCTGGCGCTGCCGCAATTCCGGCACTCCCTGCAGGTCGCAGCCAGCCGAGGACGCTGAGGTCCGCCGAGTGGTATGGCAAATGAACGGTACTGGACGTCAAGGACCTTCAGCGGCCGCGAGAGCCAACCACTTCCGGCTCCCGCTCGGCAGCGACCGCGGCGGGTGCCTCGGCGCTCCCTGCCGGAGCCGGCGCCGGCTCCGGCACGGATGGCGGTCCCGACGCCGTCGCCACCGTCGCCGCCGGCTCGACCGGCTTGGCGTTGGGCAGCGGCATGCCCTCCTGATCGAAGGCTGCCTTGAGGCGCTCGATGGCCGCGCCGCGCGCCGCCTGGTACTCGGCGAGGCTGGTGGCCTCGATCCAGAAAGCGATCACCAGGTCGATGGCGCTGTCGCCCGGCTCCTGGTAGAAGACCTCGATCTCGCCGCGCCGGAAGGTCGCGCCGGCCAGCGCCGCGGAGGCCACCTGCCTGGCCCTGGCGAGATCCACCTCGTAGGCGACCTTGAGCTTGAGGTCGACCCGCCGCTTGCCGCTGGCGGTGAAGTTGGTGATCACGTCCTCGAAGACCTTCTTGTTCGGTAGCAGCACCACCTGGCCCTGCGGCGAGCGGATCTCGGTCCAGAGCAGGCTCACGTGCTGGACGGTGCCGAGGATGCCGTTGGTTTCGATCAGGTTGCCGATCTGGAAGGGCCGCTCGACCGACAGGTAGACGCCGGCGATGAAGTTCGCGGCGATGCCCTGGAAGGCCAGGCTGAGGGCCAAGCCGACGATGCCGGCTCCCGCCAGCAGCGAGGTCACCGCCCGATCCAGACCGAGGATGCCCAGGCTGCTGAACAACCCCGCGGCCATCACCGCGACGTAGAAGCTCTGCGACGCCAGCTCGTTGACCTGCGGGTTGCGCGAGATCCGCCGCACCAGGCGCAGCACCAGCTCGCGCACGCCGCGGGCGGCCAGCCAGAACAGGACCATCACCATCACCGCGAGCAGCAGGTTGGGCAGCAGCAGGATGGTCTCGCGGACCCATGCCGCGAGCTTGCCCACGATCAGGTCCCAGGTTTGATCGATATGGATGAACATGCCTGCGGCCCAGCCTCAGGGCGGAAGGTCGATGCAAGAGCCGGGCCGTGGCGGCGAGGTGCGCAGGCCACGACCGCCAAGGCGGCCGGCGGGGACCGAGGGAAGAAAGCGACGGCCCGGGCCGCCCCCGACGATGGGGAGGGCCGCGGGCCGGAAGGGTTGCTGGGCTCGCCCGGGAGGCGGCCGCCGGTCACTCGACGGCGTTGAAGAACCGCGCCAGGATGCCCACCGTGGTCTGGTTCTGGAAGCCCTCGTAAGGCGTCAGGTAATGGCCGGCGCCGTCCACCGCGATGGAAGTGCGCACGATGCCGTTGATCTGATTGTTGTTGATCCAAACCTGGTTGCCGAGCGCCGCGCCGCTGCGGTCCACCTGCATGCCCGCCATGCCGACCGGGAACCAGGTGTTGTACTCCATCCACACCAGGACGAAGGTGCCGCCGGGACCCAGCACCGCGCTGGGCGCCTCCTCGGCCCAGTTCTTGCCGGCGCCGTCGCTGATCGTCAGCCGCTTGCCGAGCAGACCGCCCGCCGCGCTGACGATCTGGCCGTCGATGCGGGCGTGCCAGACGTCGTTGAAGTAGCTCTGCCAGGCCACCAGGTAGCTGCCCTGGCCGTCGTTCGCCACCGTCGGCCGGCCCTGCGGCCCGACCGCGCCGGAGGTGAGCAGGAAGGGCGCGCCGAGCGGCTTGCCCGAGGCCTCGAAGATGCGGCCGTAGACCGAGGTGTCGAAGGTGTCGGTCCCGATCTCGCTCGACCAGGCGATCAGGTAGCTGCTGTCGGAGTTGACCGCGACCGCCGGGGTGTTGCCGATGGCGCCGCTGACGGTGTCGACCTGGGTCTGGCCGCCGATGGGCTTGCCGGAGCTGTTGAGCAGCCGGGTGAACACTCCGAGCTCGGAGGCCGGCGTCGCCGTCGAGCCGTAGGTGCTCATCCACGTCGCCACCACCTCGCCGTCCGGCCGCACCACCAGCTGCGGCCGGCTCTTGAGGCCGACGCCGCCCGAGCTGATGGTGATCGGCTGGGCCAGCGGCTGGCCGGCGGTGTTGAAGAGCTGGACGACGATCTCGCGGCTGGCGATCTGCAGGTTCTCGAAGTAGATCATCCATTCGAGAGTGCCCCGCTCCTCGGCCCAGGCCAGCAGGAAGTTGCCGGAGGGCAGGAAGACGATGGCGGGGTCACGATGGAAGGTCACCGGCGCGATGCCGGGCAGGACGGACCAGGCGGCGTTGCCGACCAGCGCCAGCTCGTTGCCCTGCACGTTGCCGGCGTTGTTGTAGAGGCGGCCGCGCAGCCCGAGGAGGTCGTTCTCCCAGACCACCATCGCGCGCCCGGAGGCGTCGAAGGCCGCCGTCGGGTTGTGCAGCTGGGAGAGGTTCTCGGTGTTGACCTGAATCTCTTTTCCGACGGGCGTGGGACTCGCGGCGAAGCCGGCC
Organism: Thermoanaerobaculia bacterium; assembly: GCA_035308185.1. Taxonomy (GTDB): domain Bacteria; phylum Acidobacteriota; class Thermoanaerobaculia; order Multivoradales; family UBA5704; genus JASLEW01. Next base: position 4,061 of record DATGHG010000138.1, read on the forward strand.
AGCGGCAGCGCCAGCAGACAGACGAGGACGGCAAAAGCGCAGATCCAACGCGACTTCCTGGTCATAGCCACTCCTTCTCTCGATGGAAAGATCGGACGTCTACACAACTTATGCTCCTAGTCTATGGGAGGAAAGCATAACTGTCAACGGTCAAGTTTCCGGCCCTCGCCGGCGGCTCGACGAGCCCGCGGCGGCACCGGTCCGGCGACGCCCCCACGGCGAAGCGACCGCGAATTGACAGCCCGGAATGCAGCAGGTACCCTCGCGCCGTCATCAGCCGTTCGACTTCACGAGGCCCCCGCAGCGGTTGCCACTCCACGAGGTTCCCCGCGTGATCCCCACACCCGAGCAGCTCGAGGAGATCTCCCAATTGGGCGAAGGCACCCTGGGGATCCTGGGGACCCCGGGGACGCTGCCTTTCGCCGCCCTGCTGCTGTCGCTCTCCAGCCGCCAGCGGACGCTGGTGGTCGAGGTGCGGCGCAAGCAGATGGCGAAGCGGATCGTGCTCGAGCACGGGGTACCGATCGACTGCCGCTCGAACCTGGTGCACGAGACCCTCGGCCGCTACATGGTGGCCCAGGGCAAGCTGGCGCCCGAGAGCCTGCACGGCTACCTCGGCGAATCCGCCTCGCTCGGCCTGCCGCTGGGCGAAGTGCTGCTCGACCACGACGTGGTGACGGCCGAGGAGCTCTACCGCCTGCTGCAGGAGAACCTCGCCAAGAAGCTGCTGGACGTCTTCACCTGGCGTGACGGCGAGTTCCGCACCCTGCCGGAGGTGCCGCACCCGCAGTCGCCGCTCAAGATCCGGGTGGCGCAGCTCATCGTCACCGGCATCGCCAAGTTCGCCCCCCAGGAGGAGGTCGATGCCGGCGTCGTGCCGCTGGTCGGCAAGAAGCTCTGCCTCCATCCCCAGCCGCCCTTCGCGCTCGACGAGATCCGCCTCAACCAGCGCCAGAGTCAGGTGGTGGTGGCGCTGCGCTCGGGCTGGCGCATCGACGAGTTGGCGCTCGGCACCGGCCTGCCGTTCGAAGAGATCACCCGCCTGCTCTACGCGCTCGCCATCCTCGGCGTGGTGATCACCGCCGAGCATCCGGCGGCCAGGACCGTGCTGCGCGCCCTCAAGACCACGGCGATGGCGCCGGTCGCCGGGCCGGACCCGGCCGCCGCCCTGGCGCCGGCAACGGCGCCGGCGGCAGCGATTCCGACTCCGATATCGACGCCGACATCGACGCCGGCATCAACGCCGACACCGACGCCGACGCCGACTCCGACATCGAGCGTCCCGCCGGCACCTCCCGAGACCGCCGCGCCAGCCGCCGGACAGCCAGCCGCGGCACAGTCTGCCGCTGCACAGCCGGCCGCCGGCGCTTCGGCCGCCGCCTTGCCGGAGCCCTCGCCCGGGGAGCCACCACCGCCGCCGCCCCTGGCCCCGGATGCCTCCGGGCCGGCGGCACCCGCGCCGCCGGCGCCTCTCGCCGGTCCGGGAGCGTCGGCGACCGCCGGCGGCCCGGCCGGCGTTGCCGCCCCGGCTTCGCCAGCCGGCCCCAGAAGCGTGCGCTCGGACACCACCGCCACCAGGCCGATGCCCGCCCTGGCGGTGCCGGATGCGCCGCCGGTCTCGCAGCCAGTGCCGGCGCCGCCGGCCGCCGGCACCAGCGCCGCGGCGTCCACCGCGCCGTCGGCGGCGCCCGAAGCCCCTCCCGCCGAGCCTGCCGTCCTGCCGCCCGAGCGCCGCCGCAACGAGATCATGCAGGCTTACCTCTCCTACCGGCGGCTCGACGCCTTCGATCTCCTGGGCGCCGACGAGGACGCCTCGCCGGCCGCCGTCGAGGTCCGTTACCTCGACTTCGCCAGGCGCTTCGCCCCCTGGACGTTGGGTGGCCCGGAGTTCGGCGGCATGGAGGAGAAGGCGCGCGACCTGTTCCTGGCCGGCGCCCGCGCCTACGCCGAGCTGCTCGATCTCGAGCAACGCAACGCCCTGCTGTTCCGCCGCAAGGCCCGGCGCGAGGAGCGCGACCGCCGGCCCCCCGCCGACCTGCTGGCGATCAAGACCGACCTGCTCGACCCCGAGATCCAGTACCGCAAGGGGCGGGCGCTGCTGGACGCCGGCAGGTTCCAGGAGGCCGCGCTGCTGCTCGAGTTCGCCTCCGACTGCGATCCCCAGAACGGCCTCTACAGCGCCGAGCTCGCCTATTGCCGCTTCTGCCTGGCGCCCGGCCAGGGCGCGCGGGCGCTCAAGGAGCTGCAGGAGACGTTGCGCCGTGATCCGGACTGCGGCCTGGCCGTCTACTACACCGGCGAGATCCACCGCCAGATGGGCAACCGCGACGACGCCGAGGGCATGCTGCGGCGGGCGATCAAGATGATGAGCCCGGACCGGCGCCCGATCGAGGCGCTCAAGCTGCTGGCGGCCGAGAAGCGGCATTAGCCGGCGGCTATGTCACGAATGCTACAGTCGCGGGCACTGTAACCTGGGGACCGAACTGGCCCCGGACAAGGAGGGCGGTGGTGAAACTCGGAGACGTGCTGAAGAAGGAACGCGAGCGCAGGAAGCTGTCGGTCGAGGAGACCGCGACGCAGCTGGGCATCGGCGAGGACCGCTATCGCGAGCTCGAAGCCGGCGGCTCGGCGGCCGAGCAGTGGGGGCCGCTGCTGGCGCGGGTCGCGATCCAGCTCGAGACTCCCACCTCGCGCCTGCTCGCCGACAGCGGCAAGTCCGCCGACACCCAGCAGGGACAGGCCGGGCAGCTGATCCGCAAGCACCGTGAGAAGCGCAGCAAGACCGTCGATCAGATGGCCGAGGAGCTCGAGATCCCCAAGCAGGAGTACGAGACCATCGAAGCCGGTCAATCCGGCATCGAAGAGTACGGTCCGCTGCTGCTGCATTTCGCCGAGATCATCGAGCAGCCGGTGTTCAATCTCTTCTATCCCTGCGGCCTGCCGCTCGACAAGCTCGAGGTGAACGACTATCCCTGACACCGCTGGCTCCAGGCAGCGGCGTTGATCTAGACTCTCTCGCCTCAAGGCGTTCATCGAGCACCGGCAGTCGCGGGCTCGCGCCCACGTTTCGCGGGAGAGTCGAAAATGCGCTCACGGTCATCATTCCTTTGTCTTCCCGTGCCGCGCCGGCGCGGCGGCGCGGCACGTTCGGCACGTTCGATACGCCGCCTGGCCACTGGCGTGGAGCCGGCGATCCCGGGCCTGCTGGCGCTGCTCCTGCTCGCCGCGCAACCGGCCACGGCAGGCGGTGCCAACGCCGCCGGCGGCTCCCACGACGCCAACGCCGGCCAGCGGGCCCATGCCGCTGCCGCATCTTCCGGCTTCGATCCGGAGCGCTGGCAGGCACTGCACTGGCGCGAGGTCGGCCCCTATCGCGGCGGCCGCTCGGCGGCGGTGGCCGGCGTGCCTGGCGACCGCGGCACCTATTACTTCGGCGGCACCGGCGGCGGCGTCTGGAAGTCGACCGATGCCGGCCGCAGCTGGCACAGCGTCTCGGACGGCTTCTTCGGCGGCTCGATCGGCGCCGTCGCGGTCGCCGCCTGGGACCCCAACGTGATCTATGCCGGCACCGGCGAGGAGACCGTCCGCGGCAACGTCTCCGAGGGCGACGGCATGTGGAAGTCCACCGACGCCGGCAAGACCTGGAAGCGCGCCGGCCTCCGCGACTCCCGCCACATCGCCCGCATCCGCATCCATCCGCGCAACCCCGACCTGGTCTACGCCGCGGTGCTCGGACATCTCTTCGGGCCCAACGGCGAGCGCGGCGTCTACCGCTCGACCGACGGCGGCGCCTCCTGGACGCGAGTGCTGCACCTCGACGACGAGACCGGGGCGGTGGACCTGGCGATGGACCCGACCAATCCGCGGGTGCTCTACGCCAGCCTCTGGCGCGTGCGCCGCACGCCCTACAGCCTGGAGAGCGGCGGCCCCGGGTCGGGGCTCTGGAAGTCGACCGACGGCGGCGACAGCTGGACCGACCTGTCACACAATCCCGGGCTGCCGAAGGGAACGCTGGGGATCATCGGCGTCACCGTGTCGCCGACCGCCGCCGACAACGTCTACGCCATCGTCGAGGCCGAGGGCGGCGGCGTCTTCCGCTCGCGCGACGGCGGCAAGACCTGGAAGCGCACCAGCACCGACCACGAGTTGACCCAGCGGGCGTGGTACTACGACCGCATCTTCGCCGACCCGGCGGACGCCGAGTCGGTCTACGTGGTCAACGTCTTCTTCCTGCACTCGAAGGACGGCGGCAAGACCTTCTCGGCGATCCGCGTGCCGCACGGCGACAACCACGACCTGTGGATCGACGCCGCCGATCCGCGCCGGATGATCGAGTCCAACGACGGCGGCGCCAACGTCAGCGAGGACGGCGGCCGCACCTGGACGCCGCAGGACGGCCAGCCGACCGCCCAGATCTACCGCGTCTCGACCGACAATCACTTCCCCTACCGCATCCTGGGCGCGCAGCAGGACAACTCGGCGTTGCGCATCGCCAGCCGCGGCGAGGGGGAGGGCATCGGCAGCCGCGATTGGGAGCCCACCGCGGGCGGCGAGAGCGGCTACATCCTGGCCGACCCGCGCCATCCCGACGTGGTCTACGGCGGTTCCTACGGCGGCTTCATCGAGCGCGTGGACCATGCCACCGGCGAGGTCCGCGACGTCAATCCCTGGCCCGACAACCCGATGGGCGCCGGCGCCGCCGACCTCGAGTACCGCTTCCAGTGGAACTTCCCGATCGCGGTCTCGCCGCACGACCCGCGGGTGCTCTACACCGGCGCCAACGTGCTCTTCAAGACCGTCGACGAGGGCCAGAGCTGGAGCGTCATCTCGCCCGACCTGACCCGCAACGACAGGTCGAGGCAGGGCCCGTCCGGCGGACCGATCACCAAGGACAACACCAGCGTCGAGTACTACGACACCATCTTCACCGTCGCCGAGTCGCCGGTCACGGCGGGGGTGCTGTGGGTCGGCTCCGACGACGGCCTGGTGCACCTCTCGCGCGACGGCGGCGGCCACTGGCAGGACGTGACGCCGCCCGGGCTGCCGGCCTGGGCGCAGATCAACAGCATCGAAGCCAGCCCGTTCGACGCCGGCGCCGCCTACTTCGCCGCGACGCTGTACAAGACCGACGACGACCGGCCCTATCTCTACCAGACCCACGACTACGGCAGCCACTGGACGCGCATCGACGACGGCATCGACCGCGCCCATTTCACCCGCGTGGTACGCGCCGATCCGGTCCGCCGCGGCCTGCTCTATGCCGGCACTCAGGGCGGCGCCTACGTCTCGTTCGACGACGGCCGCCGCTGGCAGCCGCTACAGCTCAACCTGCCGCTGGTGCCGGTCACCGACCTGACGATCAAGGACGGCGACCTGGTGGCGGCCACCGAGGGCCGCGGATTCTGGGTGCTCGACGACCTCGAGCCGCTGCGCGAGCTGGCGGCCGATCCCAGGCTGACCGGCGCCGCCGTCCACCTGTTCACGCCCAGCCCCGCCTACCGCCTGGCCGCCGCCGGCGGGGGCGGGGACGACGAGCACGCCCGCCCCGGGCAAGGCCAGAACCCGCCGACCGGCGTGGTGCTCGACTACTACCTGCGCGACGCGCCGGCGGCCGGGTCGCCGCCGCTGACGATCGAGATCCTGGACCGCGACGGCAAGCTGATCCACCGCTATACCGCCGCCAAGCCGGACGCCGCCGCCAAGCCGGACGCCGGCGCCAAGCCGGACGCCGCCGGCGAGAAGGGCCAGACCGCCGCCGTCGCCGGCCCCACTCCCGCCGCCGCCCCGGACCAGGCCGCCGCCGCCAAAGCGGCCCCACCCGCGGCCGCCGCGCCGGCAGCCGCAGCCGCCGGCGAGGGCGAAGGCGAGGGCGAGCCTGGCGCCGAGGCCGAAACGGCCGCCGTGAGCCCGGATCTGGAAGCCGCCAAGGAGCCTCACCCGCCCGCCGCCCAAGGCTTCAACCGCTTCGTCTGGGACCTGACCTACGCGCGCGCCAAGGGTTTCCCGGGCATGGTGCTGTGGGCTCGCGAGCTGATCGCGCCGCAGGTCGCTCCCGGTTCCTACCAGGCGCGGCTGACCGTCGGCGGCCAGGCGACGACGGTGCCGTTCACCGTCGTCAAGGACCCCCGGTCGAGCTCCTCCCAGGCCGACCTCGAGGCGCAGCAGCGGTTCCTGCTCGACATCCGCGACCGCCTCGACGTCACCCACGACGCCCTGCGCCGGATCCGCGCCGTTCGCGCCCAGCTCGCCGATCTGAGAAGGCGCCTGCATGCCGCCGCGGCCGACCGCACGGCCACGGCCGGCACCGGCCAGGCCGCCGATCCGAAGGGTGCCGGCGGCGGCCCGGCCGTGCCCAGCGATCCGTTCAGCGCCGTGCGCCAGGCGGCGCACGACCTGGACGCCAAGCTCACCGCCGTCGAGGAGGCCCTCTACCAGACCAAGTCCCACAGCGTCGAGGACGCGCTCAACTACCCGATCCGTCTCGACGACAAGCTCAACGGGTTGGCCCAGGAAGCGGCGCTCGGCGACTACCGGCCGACCGCCCAGGCGATCGCCGTGCGCGACCGCCTGGTCAAGGCGATCGACGCCCAGCTGGCCAAGCTCGACGCCCTGCTTGCCCAGGACCTGCCGAGCTTCAACCGGCTTGCCGCCGGTGCCGGCGTGCCGACGGTGATCCCGCCCCGTACTCGGATAGACTAGGCTTCATGGGAAAAACGCGACCCATGGCACGACTCACCCCCAAGCGATGACCACCATCGCCGCCCCGTCGACCACCGCCTACCAGCTTCGCGGCTGGGACCTGTCGGAGCTGCTGACCGCACCCAGCGAGGAGGTGATCGCCAGGCGCCTCGCCGAGCTCGAAGCGGCGCTGCAGGAGTTCGAACAGGCGCGGCAGGAGCTGCCGCCACCGGCGGCACCGCTCTCACCGCAGCAGCTGCTCGCCATCGTCAAGCGCTACGAGGCGATCTCCGAGCAGATCAGCGTGCTGTCGAACTACGGCTCGCTGTGGTTCAACTCCGACACCGGCAACCAGGAGGCGATCACCTTCCGCACCCGCGTGCGCCAGGCGATCACCGCGGCCACCAACCGGATCCTCTTCTTCAGCCTGTGGTGGAAGGGCCTCTCCGACGAGGAGGCGCAGGCGCTGCTGCCGCCGCCGGCCACCGACTACCGCCACTTCCTGCTCGAACTGCGCCGGTTGTCGCCCTACACCCTCGACGAGAAGTCCGAGCAGATCATCAATATCAAGGACGACAACGGCATCGGCGCGGTGACGACGCTGTATTCCATGCTCACCAACCGCATGGAGTTCGACCTCGAGGTGGACGGCGAGGCCAGGCGCCTGACCCGCGACGCGCTCACCGGCTATGCCTTCTCCACCCGGCCCGAGCTGCGCGCCGCCGCCTACCGCGAGCTCTACCGCGTCTTCGGCCAGGAGGCGACCATCCTCGGCCAGATCTACGTCAACATCGCCCGCGACTGGCACGAGGAGGCGGTCGGGCTGCGCGGCTACCCGTCGGCGATCGCGGTGCGCAACACCGACAACGACATCCCCGATCGCGCCGTCGAGGTGCTGCTCGAGGTGGCGCGCGCCAACGCCGCCATCTTCCAGCGCTACTTCCGCCTGAAAGCCGGCTGGCTGGGGCTCGACCGCCTGCGCCGCTACGACGTCTACGCGCCGCTCGCCAGCTCCGAGCGCAAGATCCCCTACCAGGCGGCGGTGCGCTCGGTGCTCGAGACGTTCGGCGAGTTCGACCTCCGCTTCGCCGGTCTCGCCGAGCGCGTGCTGGCCGAGAACCACCTCGACGGCGAGATCCGCAAGGGCAAGCGCGGCGGCGCCTTCTGCGCCACGGTGCTGCCGCGCCTCACCCCCTGGGTGCTGGTCAACTACACCGGCCGGGTGCGCGACGTGGCGACCCTGGCGCACGAGCTCGGCCACGCGGTCCACAGCCTGCTGGCCGAGGACCATTCGATCCTCACCCAGCACGCCTCGCTGCCACTCGCCGAGACCGCGTCGGTGTTCGCCGAGATGTTGATCACCGACCGGCTGCTGCGCGAGGAGGCCGACCCGCTGGCGCGCCGCGAGCTGCTGGCCTCGGCGGTGGACGACGTCTATGCCACGGTGCTGCGCCAGAGCTATTTCGTGCTGTTCGAGCTCGAGGCGCACCAGGCCATTCTCGCCGGCCGCTCGCTCGAGGACCTCAACGACATCTATCTCGGCAACCTGGCCGAGCAGTTCGGCGACAGCGTCGAGGTGCCGGCGGAGTTCCGTTACGAGTGGTTGAGCATCCCGCACATCTACCAGACGCCTTTCTATTGCTATGCCTACAGCTTCGGCCAGCTGCTGGTGCTGGCGCTCTACCGCCGCTACCAGGAGCAGGGGGCGGCGTTCCGGCCCGGCTACCTCAAGCTGCTGTCGTACGGCGGCTCGGCCCGGCCGCAGGCGATCCTCGCCGAGGTCGGCATCGACATGACCGACCGCTCCTTCTGGCAGGGCGGCTTCGACCTGGTGCGCCAGCGCATCGACGAGCTCGAGGCGATCCGCATCCCGAAGTCCTGACCCGGAGGGCGGCACCCGCTGGATCGCCGCGCTCCTGGCTTCTCGGCGTGCGCAGCAGTCGCCTTGGCGATGAACCGCGAGCGCAACCAGCACGGCGGCCGTGCCGCGGAGCGGCCCAGGCCTTGATCGGCCCAGCTCAACACGCGCCCCACGCCGCCGCCGGTCCCCCGTCGCGGCGCGAGCTGTTGGCGGTCGCGGCGCTGGCGGCCGGCGCGGGCGGCCTCGCGCTGCTCATCTCCTGGTCCGTGCTGGGGCTCGTGCCGCACGTCACCGACGCCATCTCCTATCTCTTCCAGGGGCGGATCCTGGCCTCCGGCCGCCTCTGGGAGCCGCCGCCGGCGGTGCCGGCGCTGTTCGCGCACGAGAACGTCATCCTGACGCCGACCCGCTGGTGCTCGCTGTACCCGCCCGGGTGGCCGCTGCTGCTGGCGCTCGGGTGGCGCCTGCACGCCCCGTGGCTGATGAGCCCGCTGCTGCTGGCGCTGGCGGTCGCCGGCACCTGGCTCGCCGGCCGGCGGCTGTACGATCCGGCGACCGGGATGCTGGCCGCGGCCGCCCTCGCCTGCTCGCCGTTCGCGCTGCTGATGGCGGCGGACGCCATGGCGCACGTGCCGGCCCTCTGCGCCACGGTCTGGTGCCTGGCGTTGATCGCCGGGGTCATGGGTGGCGGCGCCGAATCCGCCGGCCACCTACCGGCTGCCGCGCACTCGCCGCAACTCCTCTCCCCGGAGGGCGTTGCGACGGCTGGAGCCGTTCGGCGCGCGCTCCTCGCCATCGGTCTTTTGGGCGGGTTCGCGGTGCTCATCCGCCCGGGCACCGCGGTGGCCCTGCTGGCGCCGGCGGTGGCCTGGTATGCGATCGAGGCCGGGCGGCGGCGCGGGCTCGCCGGCCTCGCCGGCCTGGCCTGGATGGCGCTGGGGGCCGCGCCCTGCCTGGCCGCCATGGCTGCCTACGATGCGGCGGTGTTCGGCGGGCCGCTCGCGAGCGGCTACGCGGTCTACGAGCCGGCGAGGTTCGCCCAGGCCGCCGGCGGCGCGCTGGTGAGCTGGTCGGTGGCACTGCGCCACAACCTGCCCTGGTACCTCGGCCAGCTCAATCGATCGCTATGGGGCTTCCCCTGGGGAGACCTGCTGCTCTTCGCGCCGCTCCTCCTGGCGCGGCCGCGGCGGGCCGCCGACGGCGTGCTGGCCGCGTGCGCCGCCAGCCTGGTGCTCGCCCACAGCTTCTACTACTACGGCGACGTCATCTACTCCGGCCCGCGGTTGGTCTTCGAGAGCCTGGGGCCGCTTTCGCTCCTCGCCGGCCGCTCGCTGCGCACCCTGGCGGGTTGGCTGGACGGCGGCCTGGGCCGCCTGCGCCGGGTCACGCCCGAGACGCGGAGAGCGTTACGCCTGGCGGCGGCCGGCGCCGCCGGCTGCCTGCTGCTCTACGTCCCGCTCGGCCGCCGCCTGCCGCAGCAGATGCTGCATCATGCGCAGTGGTACCTGGCGGTGTCGCCGGAACCGTTGCGCGCCGCCGCCAGCGCCGGCGTCGGCCCCGACGCCCTGGTCTTCGTCGCCGGCACGCCCTGGTGCTACAGCGGCTTCTTCCTCGCCAACGATCCGCGCCCGGAGCAGGGCCGCCGCGTCTACGTCCGCGACATCCCGCCGCTGCGGGCGGCGGCGCTGGCCGCCTATCCTCGCCGCGAAGTCTGGGTGGCCCGGGTCGAGGTGGTCATCCCGCACCCCCGCTCGGACCCCGACGTCGCCAAGCCGACCGCGTTGTCCTGGATGCGACTGAGGTAGGGGGGCTGGCCGCACTGGCGATCGAGTCCGGCAGCGAGTGGCTCACGGCCGACCGCGGTTTCAGCCGGTTCTCGGACCTGCACTGGCGCCACCCGCTGGCCTGACCGAGCGGCGGGGAGGGCGACGGTATGATTTTGGGTCTAGCGCGGCGCGACGGTGACGGCCCGCAGCCGGCTGCCGGGGGCGAGGTGGACCTGGAACATCACCTTGCCGGTGCGCGCCAGCGCCAGGTCCGCGGTTCCCGCGGCGACCTCCAGCAGATCCAGCTTGGCGCCGCCGGCGTCGGTCACCTGCACCAGCGCCGGCGGCAGCGGACGGCCGACCAGGACGAGGCGATAACGGCCGGCGGGGAAACAGCCGCGGAACAGGCTCCACTCGCCGGGCGCCCGGTATTGCAGCGGCTGCTCGGGGTCGGGGCGCATGGCGTCGTCGGACACGTAGGCGTCCGCCGCCGGCAGCACCGCGGACGGCAGGCAGGCGGCGGGATCGGGATCGATGCGATAGAGGCGGAGCACCGGCCCTAACTGCAATTCGTCCGGGATCCACTCCTGTAGCAGCGGGAAGCTGCGGAAGATCTGGTCGTAGCGGCCGGCGATCAGTCGTTGATTGTCGGTGAACAGCGCTTCGGGGTCGCCGAAGCGCGAGTAGGCGGAGCTCGACAGCAGCAGGTAGTCGTTCTGCGGGCTGCGCAGGTCGGCGAGCGGGATGCGGCCGGCGAAGCGCTCGTAGGAGACCGCGAAGCGGCCCGGCGGCAGCTCGGGGGTGTAGGACTCCTTGACCAGTGCCGCCCCCTGCGGCAGGTGGGCGAGGATCCAGGCGGCGGCCTCCTCGCGCGTGCTGGGGGTGACGTAGCCGATGGTCTGCCGGGCCGTCAGGTCGGCCGGCAGCCACAGGCAGGCACCGACCAGGACGACGACAGCGATGACCGCGGCCGCCGCCCGGCGCCCGGCAGCGCCGCCGCGCCGCCCTCGCAGGGCCGGCGCCGCCGCCGTCGGCCCACCATCCCTGCTCGCCGCCGCCGGCCGCGACGCGAGCCCGGCGGCGAGCTCGATCCAGGCCGCCACGCCGATCCCCAGGTAGACCGCGAGCAGCGGCAACACCGGGTAGAGGTTGTGCTTCACCACCATGGTCATCGACACGATGAGCGCCAGGAAGACCGCCGGATAGGGCGCCAGCCAGAGCAACCGCGCCAGCCTGGGATCGCGGCCGCGGGAGCGGACGGCGATCAGCGCCAGGCCGGAGAGCCCGGCCGCCACCGCCGGCCAGCCGAAGCTCTCCAGCAGGTGGGCGGCGTAGAAGCCGGCGTTGCTGTCGTGGATCACGCCCAGCCAGCCGTGATGGGCGTACTGGTGGGCGCCGAAGAAGACGTCCTTGCCGCCGGTGAAGGCCCGCTCGGGATAGACCAGCAGGCTCGGCATCACGGCGATCACCGACCCGATGGCGGCCAGCGCCGCCCACGCCAGGCCGCCGTTCCAGTCGCGGCGGCGCAGCCGCCAGAGCCCCCAGACCGCGGCAATTCCCAGGGCCACGAATCCGGCCGGATACTTGCTGGCGGCGGCGAGACCCGCCGCCACGCCGGCCAGCACATAGTCGCGGCTGCGCTCGCGATCGATCAACCGCACCACGAACAGCAGGCAGAGGGTGGCGAAGAACGCCGACGGCACGTCGCAGGTGTTGAGGTGCGAACCCTCGTTGTAGAGCTCGGAGAAGATGACCAGCGCGGCCGCCAGAGCGCCGGCGACGGCACCCGACCACGATGCGGCGCCATGAACGGCACCAACCGCACTGCCGGCGCCGAAGCCGCCGGCCTTGCCGTTGCCGCCTGCTCCGTCAACCGGGCCGCTCTCGCCGGCCTCGCCTGCGCCACTCTCGCCGCCGCCACCGCTCAACCGCAACGCCATCAGGTAGACCGGCACCACGGTCAGCGCCGACAGCAGCGCCACCACTCCGCGCAGCAGGACCCAGGCCACCGCCAGCGGTTCGGTGCGGCCGTACACCTGCCGGACCACCGTCGTCACCACCCCCGGCAGGCGCGCCGCGCACCAGAGCGCCAGC
>DATGHG010000139.1:0-7865 GCA_035308185.1 Thermoanaerobaculia bacterium
TCCTTGACGTGGCTGACCAGGATCAGCACGCTCATCGAGGGCAGCAGGCGATCGTGACGGTTCTGCCCCGGACGCTGGTTCTCGATGAAGTAGTCGGCGCGGAAGACCTTGCCGATGTCGTGGTAGAGCGCGCCGGTGTAGGCGAGCACCGCGTCGGCGCCGATGGCCTCGCAGCCCTCTTTCGCCAGGTTGGCGACCATCAGCGAGTGCTGGAAAGTGCCCGGAGCCTCGAACGCCAGCTGGCGCAGCAGCGGCAGATTGGTATTGGAGAGCTCGACCAGCTTGATGTCGGTGGTGATGCCCAGCATCGCCTCGAGCACCGGCACCGCGAAGCTCGCCACCGCCGCCGCCAACAGCCCGCCGGCGAAGGCGCAGACCAGCTCGAAGCCGACCGCGAGCAGGCCCGCCTCCGGTCCGGCGAGGGCGGAGAGGATCAGCGCCATCAGCACGTTGACGCCGCCCACCACCAGGCCGGCGCGCGGCATCACCAGGCGCTGCCGGAACTGCAACCGGTCCACCGCGAAGATGGCGGCGAGCGAGCCGGCGAAGGCGTAGAGCGCCACCGCCAGCGGCTCGCCCTCGATCGCCAGCCTGCCGGCCAGCAGGCTGAACAGCACCGCCAGCACCAGCGAGGCGTGGCGCCGCAGCAGCAGCGCCGCCGACAGCGCCAGCGCCGCGAACGGCAGCGCCAGGGCATAGCCGCGCCAATCGTTGAACGGCGGCACCTGGATCGCCGAGCTCAGCGCGTTGACCAGCATGAAGCCGACCCTGGCGGCGAGCAGCGCGGCGGTGAGCAGCAGCGCGCATTCGGCGAACAGCCGCCGCCGGCTGTGCCCGGCCACCCGCTCGCCGGCCAGCCCCAGCCAGAGCGCCGCCGCCGCCAGCCCCAGCAGCAGCAGGGTGCCGGCGATCTCCGGCAGCCGCGAGCGCGCCGGCGCCTGGCCGCGCATCGTCCCCAGCACCTTCGCCTTGGCCTCGTCGATCACGTCGCCCTTGCGGGCGATCACCTGGCCCTTGCGGATCTGGGTGTACACCTCGCCGGCGGCGGCCTCCGCCAGGTCGCGGCGCGCCAGCGTCTCGCTGCGGTTCATGTGCAGGTCCGGCGCCAGGTTGTCGAGCAGGAAGACCACCAGCAGGCGGCGCTCGCCGGCGGTCAGGCCGCTCCAGCCGCGCACCTCCGACTCCAGGAAGTCGCGGGTCTCGTCTGGGTAGCCGAGGTTCTCGAACAGGTTGACCTGCACCCGCTCGCTGCCGTCGGAGAGGTTGCGCACCACAATGCCGGTCATGCGGTTGTCCAGCAGCAGCGCCTTGTTCTCGACCACGCCGCGCCGCAGGGTCGCGTCCAGCACGCCGCGCAGGCGGTCCTCGAGCTCCGCCGAGAAGTCCCGGCGCAGCAGCACCGCCACCTGCCCGGGCTCGATCTGGAGCGCGTCAGGCGAGCGCGCCGCCGCCGCGCCCGAGCCGGACGCCGGCACCGCGGCGCCTGCCGGCTGGGATCTCGCAGCCCGCAAGCCTGGCGCCTCCGCGCCCGCCTCGGGCGCCGGCCGCGTCGCCAGGTCGCGCTCCAGCGCCGTGCGCCCCGCCTCGTCGCGCGCCGCCGGCAGGCGCTGGCGCCCGGCGGCGAAGAGCTGCGCGAGCTGGGCGTCGCGCAGCACCTGCACGCCGGGGTCGAAGTCGTAGACCGGCAGCACCCGCTCGCGCGCCTGGCCGCGCTTGGCGCGGGTCGCCGCGTCGTCGTAGAGCATGAGGTCGCGCGAGGCCACGAAGTCGCGGCCGGCAACGGTGCCCGCCGCCAGCCGCGACGAGACCAGCGGCGCCAGCAGGAAGGCTCCCGGAGCCAGCGCCGCCCCACCCGCCGTCACCATCAGCACCACCCACACCCACGGCAGCTCGAGCAGGCGGCCCCAGAGGCCCCGCCGCTTGGCGCGACGCAGCCTGCCGCCCGCCCGGAAGGAGGGCAGCAGGTGGATACGGGCGCCCGGAGGCTTGGCGGCGGCGGACATGGGGTCGGCGGCGATCGGAGCGGCGATTTCTGAGCGGCGGTGTCGGGGCGGAGAGGTCAGATGGGGCCTGGCCTTGGAGCCTGGGCGGAGCGCGCGACGACCGGGCAACCGCGACGACCGCGGTGACCGCGGCGACCTCCGATGGCGACGGCTTCAGCTGTTGGCCACCGGCGGCGGCGCCGCGGCCCGCACCTCTTCGCGTTCCTTCTTCAACCGATCGAACTGGTCATAGGCGGTGACGATCTGCTGCACCAGCTGGTGGCGGACCACGTCGCGCTGGTCGAAGGTGAAGAACTTGATCCCGGCGACGTCCGCCAGCACCTCCTGCGCCTCGCGCAGGCCCGACTGCCGCCCCTGTGGCAGGTCGACCTGGGTGATGTCGCCGTTGACCACCGCCTTGGCGTTGTAGCCGATGCGGGTGAGGAACATCTTCATCTGCTCGGTGGTGGTGTTCTGCGCCTCGTCCAGGATGATGAAGCTGTCGTTGAGGGTGCGGCCGCGCATGAAGGCGATCGGCGCCACCTCGATGATGCCGCGCTCCATCATCCGTCCCACCTTGTCGTAGCCGATGATGTCGTGCAGCGCGTCGTGCAGCGGCCGCAGATAGGGGTTCACCTTCTCGGCCAGGTCGCCGGGCAGGAAACCCAGCTTCTCGCCCGCCTCGACCGCCGGACGCGCCAGGACGATGCGCCGCACCCGCTTCTCGAACAGCGCGGCGGCGGCCATCGCCACCGCGAGATAGGTCTTGCCGGTGCCGGCGGGCCCGATGGTGATCACCAGGTCGTACTCGGCCATCGCCTTGATGTAGAGCTGCTGCTTGATGCTGCGCGGCGTGACCAGCCGCCGCACCGACGCGAGCAGCCCTTCCGGCTGGAAGAACTCGACCAGCGAGGCCGCCGGATCCTCCGACAGCACCCGGATGGCGGTCTGCACGTCGCCGGGACGGAAGCGGTAGCCCTTCTGGCCCAGCCCCGACAGCTCGGTGAGCAGCCGTTCGACCACCGCCACCCGTCCCGGCTCGCCGAGGATCTGCAGCTCGCTGCCGCGGGCGGCGACGGTCACCTCGAAGGTGCGCTCGATGCGCCGCAGGTTCTCGTCCTGGGTGCCGAAAAGGGCATCCAGCCCCTCCTCGGCCAGCCGCAGCTGGGCCGTCCCGGCGGCTGCCGGCAGCGGCGGAGGCGGCGGTGGGACGGCAACCTCCCGATGAGTGCGATTGTCTGGCAACGGCATTCCCGCGGCTGGCGGGCGCGGCCCGCGGCCGGCCCGGCCGGCCCGCCGGCACCCCGGCACGCCGGCACCCCGGCACCCCGCCAGAGGCCGCCTAGTCTAGCAGACCCGGTGACGGCGGGCCGGTCCGGGGCGACCTCCGGGCCTGGGGCCGCGGTCTATTTCTTCCCGTGCTCGTAGAAGCCGCGGCCGCTCTTGCGCCCGAGGCGGCCGGCGAGGACCATCTGCTTGAGCAGGGGCGGCGGCGCGTAGCGCTTCTCGCGGTACTCCTCGAACATGATGTTGGCGATGTAATAGGTGGTGTCGAGGCCGACGAAGTCGAGCAGCGTGAACGGACCCATCGGGTAGCCGCAGCCGAGCTGCATCGCCAGGTCGATGTCCTCGACGCTGCCCACTCCCTCCTCGTAGGCGCGAACGGCGTCGAGCAGGTAGGGCACCAGCAGCCGGTTGACGATGAAGCCCGAGTTGTCGCGCGCCGTCACCGGCTGCTTGCCGAAGGCCTTGACCACCGCGATGGCGTCGTCGTAGGCCTCGTCGGAGGTGAGCAGCGTGCGCACCACCTCGACCAGCTTCATCACCGGCACCGGGTTGAAGAAATGCATGCCGACGAAGCGGTCCGGGCGCTTGGTCGCCATCGCCACCTGGGTGATGGTGAGCGACGAGGTGTTGCTGGCGAACAGCGTTCCCTCCTTGACCACCGCGTCGAGGGCGGCGAACGTCCGGCGCTTCTCGTCGAGGTTCTCGACGATCGCCTCCACCACCAGGTCGCAGTCGGCGAGATCGCCGAGATCGACGACGCCGCGCAGCCTCCCCCAGGTCTTGTCGCGCTCCGCGGCCTCGAGCTTGCCGCGCTCGACCGCCTTGTCGAGCGAGCCGCGCAGCCTTCCGAGCCCTTTCTCCACCACTTCCTCGCTCACCTCGCGCACCACCGTCTCGAAGCCGGCGCGCGCCGCCACCTCGGCGATACCGGCACCCATCAGGCCGCAGCCGAGCACACCCACCTTGCGGATCTTCATGTCGTTCCCTCTCTCCCTTTCGTAGCCTGCAAGTCCATCGGTTGCTCGGCGGCACCGTTCCGCACCGTCCTCCTCACCGCTGGCGCCGTCTCCACGATCTCCCGCGCCTCGTCGCCGCCCTCCGGCAGCCGGCGCAGCCGGAGCGTGATGGCCGGCGCTGCCGCCGCCGCGAGCGCCGCCGGCAGCCGCTCGGCCCACTCCACCACCTTGACGCCGGGGCCGGCAAGCAGCTCCTCGAGGCCCAGCCCCGCCGCCTCCTCCGGCGCCAGCCGGTAGAGATCCACGTGCACCATCCGCAGCGCGCCGCCGGCCCCGCCGCGATGCTCGCGGATCAGGTTGAAGGTCGGCGACAGCACCTGGCGCGGGTCGATGCCAAGGGCGCCGGCGACACCGCGCGCCACCACCGTCTTGCCACTCCCCAGCTCGCCGCTCAGCAGCAGCACCCCGTCCGGCGTCAGCTCGGCCGCCAGCTCGCCGCCCAGGCGCTCGGTCGCCGCGGCGCCGCGGGTGACCCAGCGCCGTCCCGGAGCGGCCGTGTCGCTCATGCCGTGCCACTCATGCCGTGCCGCTCACGGCGCCTTGCCAGCAGCCAGGTCGGCCAACGCCGCCGGCAGCGAGGCGATCAGGTCCGCGGCCGCGAGCGACGGGCCGCCCAGCCGGTCCAGGGCCAGGTCGCCGGCCAGGCCGTGCAGGTACACGGCGAGGCAGGCGGCGTCCAACGGCTCGAGGCGCTGTGCCAGCAGGCCGCCAAGGATGCCGGTGAGCACGTCGCCGGTGCCGCCCGAGGCCATGCCCGGGTTGCCGGTCGGGTTCACGTAGAGGCCGCCGCCGGGCGCCGCGATCAACGTCAGGCTGCCCTTGAGCACGACGATGGCGCCGGTGAGGGCCGCCGCCCGCCGCGCCGCCGCCGGCCGATCAGCCTGCACCTCGCCGGTCGGGATGCCCAGCAGCCGGCCGAGCTCGCCTGGGTGCGGCGTCAGCACCGTCGGCGCCCGCCGCCCGGCGAGCTCCTCGGCGCGGCCGGCGAAGGCGTTGAGGCCGTCCGCGTCGAGCGCCAGCGGCAGCTCGACCGCGGCCACCAGCCGGCGGATGGCGGCCGCGGTCTCCGCCTCCTGTCCGAGCCCGGGGCCGAGCGCCAGCGCGCTCTTGCCGGCGGCCACCGCCAGCACCAGCTCCACGGCGGCGGCGGCGAGCCCGCCGCTGGCGCCGGCCGGCAGCGGCACGCCCATCGATTCGACCGAGCCGAGCTGCAGGATCGCCAGGATCGGCTCCGGCACCGCCGCCGTGACCAGGCCGGCGCCGGCGCGCACCGCGGCGCGCGCCGCCAGCACCGCCGCGCCGGCCTTGCCCAGCGAGCCCGCCACCAGCAGCAGGTGGCCGAAGACTCCCTTGTGGCTGTCGCGGGCGCGCGGCGCCAGCAGGCCGCTCAGCTCTTCGCCCACCAGCAGGTGCAGGTCCCCCTCCGCCGCGTCCACCAGGTGCGGCGGGAAGCCGAGATCGGTCACCACCAACTCGCCCACCGCGTCCGCCGCCGGCGGGAAGACGTGCGCCACCTTCGGCGCCGCGAAGGTCACCGTCAGGTCGGCGCGCAGGTGCGGGCCGGGCAGCGCGGCGCGGCTGCCGGACAGGCCGCTGGGGATGTCGACGGCGACCCGCGGCCGCGGCAGCTCGTTGAGCCCCTCGACCAGCCGGGCGAACAGGCCGGTGAGCGGCCGCGCCAGGCCGGTGCCGAACAGCGCGTCGATCACCAGGTCGTGCTGCCCGGCCGCCGCCAGGGCGTCCGCCAGCTCGAGCGGCGCCGCCGCCGCCTGCAACTCGTCCGGCGTTTCCGGCGCCAGGGAGTGGATGCTCAGGCCGAGACGCCGGCAGATCTCCAGCTGCACCGCGGCGTCGCCGGCGAGCGGCCGCCCGCCGTCGGCGAGAAAGACCTCGACCGCGTAGCCGCGGGTCGCCAGCTGGCGCGCCACCGCCAGGCCGTCGCCGCCGTTGTTGCCCGGCCCGCAGAAGATCGCCGCCGACTCCGCATCCGGGTACCGGCTGCCGATGGCGTCCACCACCCCCAGCGCGGCGTTCTCCATCAGCACCAGCCCGCCGAGGCCCAGCCGCTCGCTCGCCATCCGGTCCACGCCCCGCATCGCTTCCGCCGTCAGGATCCTCACCGGCCGTTCCCCCGCCGCGACCCGGTCGCCCGGCCGCCGATATCTTCCGGGATCTCCGGGATCGCCGGAATCGCCGAGATCGCCATCCCCCCCGGCACCACCGGCGGACCCGGCGCCGCCGGCAACCGCCGCCAGGCGGCGAGCAGCGCGCGGGTGCGCGGGCAGCTCGCCGCCGCCGGACCGGCCGGCGCCAGGCGCGCCGCCAGCCGCGCCAGGTCGGCCGGCGTATCGACGTCGGCGGCAACCGGCAGCAGCTCGACGGCGAGGCCCAGCTCGCCGCAGCGCTCGAGCGTTGCCGCCAGCACCCCGGACGTGCTCCAGGGCACCTCCTCGAAGATGCGCTGCCGCACCGCGCCGCCGGCCAGGGCGATCAGATAGTAGCCACCGTCCTCGGCCGGCCCGAGCGCCACGTCGGCGCCGCCTTCGACGGCCGCGAAGGCCCGCTCGACGATCGCGACCTCGACGGTGGGATGATCGCTGCCCAGCGCCGCCACCGCTGCCGACCGGCGAGCGGCCGCGGCGAGCGCGCCGTGCAGACGCTCGCCCAGGTCGGCCCCCTCCTGGCGCAGGCTCCCGACCCCAGGCCAGAAATCCTCGGGCACCGCCTCTCCGGCCTCGACCGCCCAG
Source organism: Thermoanaerobaculia bacterium (assembly GCA_035308185.1). Classification (GTDB taxonomy): domain Bacteria; phylum Acidobacteriota; class Thermoanaerobaculia; order Multivoradales; family UBA5704; genus JASLEW01. The sequence continues at coordinate 7,033 of DATGHG010000139.1, forward strand.
GCCAGATCCACCTCGAAGCTGCCGGCGGTCAGGCGCCCCAGCAGGTCGGCGAGGAAGGCGGCATGCAGCTCGGCAGCCTGGCCGGCGGTAAGATCCCCAATCAGACGGGTCTTGACCCGCCCTTGCCGGGCCGGCTTGGTGAACAGCAGCAGCCGGCGGCCGTGGCGATCGGGAGACACTCGCCGATTGTACCGGATGCCCGCCGGTGGCCCGCGCGTGGGGCCAGGCCGGCGGCAACCGCCAATTGCCGCCGCCGGCAAGCCCGCCGGACCGTGCGCGCACGGAGACCGTGATGCCGCCCCCGCCGCTGCTGACCCTGCTCACCGACTTCGGGCTGGAGGACTACTACGTAGCCGCCGTCAAGGGCACCGTGCTGCGCCTCGCGCCTGGCACGCAGCTGGTGGACCTCTCGCATCAGGTCGAGCCCGGCAACATCGCCGCCGCCTCCTACCTGCTTGCCGCCGCCGTGCCGTCGTTCCCTGACGGCACGGTGCACCTGGCGGTGGTCGACCCCGGGGTGGGGAGCCGCCGCCGCATCCTGGTGGCGGAGATTGCCGCCGGCCGCCTGGTGGCGCCCGACAACGGCCTGCTGACGCCGCTCCTGGACGGCGCCAGCGTGCGCGCCGTCGAGCGCACCGACCTCTTCCTGCATGGCCCTGGCGCCACCTTCCACGGCCGGGACCGCTTCGCGCCGGTCGCCGCCTTCCTGCTCGGCGGCGGCTCGCCGGCCGATCTCGGCCCCGAGATCGCCGACTGGGTGCCGCTCGCCCGGACGCCGCCGCGGCAAGCGCCCGGGCTGCTGTCCGGCGCGGTGATCCACATCGACCGCTTCG
>DATGHG010000140.1:0-5101 GCA_035308185.1 Thermoanaerobaculia bacterium
CGCCTATGCCATCCCGGTGGACGGCGGCGCCCCGCGGCAGCTGACCGACTCGAAGGTCAACGCCATCATGGCGGCCGGCTGGTTCCCCACCGGCGACCGCATCCTCTACGAGAGCGACCAGGGCGGCAACGAGCAGACCCACATCTACGTCCGCGACGCCGACGGCACCGCCCGCGACCTCACCCCGGGCGACAAGCAGAAGGCCGCGTTCGAGGGCTGGGCTCCGGACGACAAGACTTTCTTCTTCTCCTCCAACGAGCGCGACCCGCACTACTTCGACCTCTACGAGATGTCGATCGACGGCTACCAGCGCACGCTGCTGTTCCGCAACGAGGGCGGCTTTGCGCTCGGCCCCATCTCCCGCGACCGGCGCTACGTCGCGGTGGTCAAGCAGGAAAGCACCGGCGACTCCGACGTCTACCTCTACGACCGCTCGACCGGCAAGCTGCGCGACCTCACCGCCCACACCGGCGAGGTCGTCAACGCGCCGGCGGACTTCAGTCCCGACGGCGCCAGCCTCTACTACACCACCGACCAGGGCAGCGAGTTCGCCCACCTGGTCCGCTACGACATCGCTACCGGCGAGCGCACCGACGTGCTGCGCCCCGATTGGGACGTCACCGGCGCCAGCTTCTCGCGCGACGGCCACTTCTTCCAGGTCTCCATCAACCACGATGCGGCCACCGAGGTGCGGCTGTTCGCGGAGCCCGGCATGCGGCCGGTGCAGCTGCCGGCGCTGCCCGACGCCGACATCAGCGGCCTGCGGTTCTCGCGCGACGGCAAGCGCCTCGCCTTCTATGCCGAATCCAGCCGCTCGCCGCGCAACCTCTACGTGATCGACGTCGCCGACCTGGCGCACGGCACGCCGCGCCAGCTCACCCGCGCGCTGAGCCCGGAGATCGACCCCGCCGCGCTGGTGCGCGCGAAGGTCGTCCGCTTCAAGTCCTATGACGGTATCGAGGTGCCGGGCCTGCTCTACCAGCCGCACGGGGCCAGCCGGGAGCACCCGGTAGCGGGCCTGGTATGGGTGCATGGCGGCCCCGGCGGCCAGTCGCGGGTCGGCTACAGCCCGCTGACTCAGTACCTGGTCAACCACGGCTATGCGGTCTATGCCATCAACAACCGCGGCAGCGCCGGCTACGGCAAGACCTTCTTCCACCTCGCCGACCGCAAGCACGGCAATGCCGATCTCGGCGACTGCGTGGCGAGCAAGGGCATGCTCGCCGCCACCGGCTGGGTCGCTCCCGGCCGCATCGCCATCATCGGCGGCAGCTACGGCGGCTACATGGTGCTGGCGGCGCTCACCTTCCGCCCGCAGGAGTTCGCCGCCGGGGTCGATCTCTTCGGCGTCGCCAACTGGGTGCGCACGCTGGCCAGCATCCCACCCTATTGGGCCTCGGAGCGCAAGGCGCTGTACAAGCTGATCGGCGACCCGCAGGCCGACGCCGACTACCTGCGCAAGATCTCGCCGCTCTTCCATGCCGAGGAGATCGAGCGCCCGCTGCTGGTGTTGCAGGGCGAGAACGACCCGCGGGTCCTCCGCCAGGAGTCCGACGAGATCGTCGCCGCGGCGCGCAAGCGCGGCACGCCGGTCGAGTACCTGATCTTCCCCAACGAAGGCCACGGCTTCGCGCGCAAGGACACCCAGGTCAAGGCCTACCAGGCCGTCCTGACGTTCCTCGACAAGTACCTCCCGGGGGGCGCCCCGCAAACCGGCGCCGCTGCCGGCGCGCATGGCTCGCGATAGGGGAGGGGGACCGCCGGCGGTAGACTAGGGACGAGGGAATGACGCTATGAGCCCTGCTGGCCTGGAGCTGTGGAGCGTGGTGGCGATCGTCGCCATCGTGGCGGCGAACGTCCGCCGCTGGATGGTCTTCTACGCGAAACAGCGGGCGCTCGGCGCTTCGACCAGCGAGCTCGAAAAAGAGGTCGCCCAGCTGACCAAGGCCAAGAACGAGCTCGCCGAGCGCCTCGAAAACCTGGAAACGATCGTGGTCAGCCAGACCTGGGGAGCGCTGCAGGACAAGGGGCTGTCCCCGGCCGAAAGAGAGCTCAAGGTGGCGACCGCCGCCCACCAGGAACTGCACCATGACAGCGACGCCGCCGCCGCCAATCAGCAGCGGGCCGAGCAGCTCGCCCGCCGCCTGCGGTAACCGTTCGCCCGTCGCGGTGACCGCGCCGCTTGACGCATGCGGTACAGTGCAACCATGACCAAGGCGGCGCCCCCCAGGGCACCGGCGCCGAGGGGCCGCGGCGCCACCGGGAACCCGGCCAACCGCTTCGAGCGCCTGCGGGTCGAGATCGACCCCGAGGTGCAGGTTGCCGAGCACCCGCCGGACGCGGAGCCCGAGGCAAGGCTGGCGACCGAGCTGCTGGTGGACCGCTCGCGCTCGGCGCTCACCCGCAACGACAGCCCGGACATCCCCTTCACGTTCTCGCTGAACCCCTACCGCGGCTGCGAGCACGGCTGCATCTACTGCTACGCGCGCCCCACCCACGAGTACCTGGGATTCTCGGCCGGCCTCGACTTCGAGAGCCGCATCATGGTCAAGGAAGATGCCCCCCGCCTGCTGCGCCGCGAGCTCGCCGCGCCCCGCTGGCAGCCCGAAACGCTGGTGATGAGCGGCGTCACCGACCCCTACCAGCCGGTCGAGCGCCGCCTCGGCATCACTCGCGGCTGCCTCGAGGTGCTCGCCGAGCTCCGCCATCCGGTCGGCGTGATCACCAAGAACGAGCTGGTGACCCGCGATCTCGACCTGCTGCTGGAGCTCGCCCGCCACCAGGCGGTGCGGGTCTTCCTCTCCATCACCACCCTCGATCCCGAGCTGGCACGGCGTCTGGAGCCGCGCGCCTCCCACCCGCGCGACCGCCTCAAGGCGGTGTCCCGGCTCGCCGCCGCCGGCGTGCCGGTGGGGGTGATGGTGGCGCCGGTGGTGCCGGCGATCACCGATCACGAGATCCCGCGCATCCTCGAAGCCGCGGCCGCCGCCGGCGCGCGCGCGGCCGGCTACACCGTGATGCGGCTGCCGGGCGCCGTCGCCGGCCTGTTCGAGGCCTGGCTCGAGCGCCACTTCCCGGAGCGCCGGGAGAAGGTCCTGCACCGCATCCGCGAGCTGCGCGGCGGCCGGCTCAACGATCCCCGCTTCGGCAGCCGCATGCGCGGCGAGGGCATCTTCGCCCAGCAGATCCGCTCCCTGTTCGAGACCGCCCGCCACCGCCACGGCCTCGACCAGCCGCTGCCGGAGCTGTCGACCGCCGCGTTCCGGCGTCCTGAGGCCGTCCCCGGGGAAGCGCCGCCGGCCGGGCGCCCCGCAGCGAAGCGGCAAACCGCGCAGCTGCCGCTGTTCCGCTGAGCGCGCTCCCGGCCTGCATCCTGCCAACCGCCACGCACGCCGCCGTCGCGAACCCTGGAGAGCCCATGATCCTTGACACCCTGCACCGCACGCTCCTCGCCCGGCCGGCCCGGCACGCCGCCGCCGCCGCCGCCCTCGCCGTCTTCGCCTGCCTGTCCCCCGGCGCCGTCGTGGCCGCGCCTCCCGACCTGATGACGACCCCCGAGAGCATCGTCGCCCGCCACGTCCCTCCCATCCAGCGGCACGCTGTCGACGCCCTGCAGCCTTACGAGAACATGCGCAGCGCCGCCTTCGCCGACTGGCATCCACGCGAGCGGCGGCTGCTGGTGCTGACGCGCTTCGCCCAGGCGGCCCAGCTGCACGAGGTGGCGATGCCACTCGGCGCGCGCACCCAGCTCACCTTCTACGACGAGCCGGTGACCTCCGGCTCCTACCGCCCGAGCGACCCGGCGCAGATCGTGGTCGCGGTCAACGCCGGCGGCGCCGAGAACTACCAGCTGCTGCTGCTCGACCGCCGCAGCGGCCGTGCCACCCGCTTCAGCGATGGCGTGCATCGCTACGAATCGCCGCTGTGGTCCCACTCCGGCCGGCTCCTCGCCTACGTCAGCAACGCCCGCAACGGCCGCGACTTCGACCTCTACACCGCCGATCCCTCGCGGCCTGGCAGCGAGCGCCGCGTCGCCGAGCTCGCCGGCCAGTGGACACCGCTCGACTGGAGCGCCGACGACAGCCGGCTGCTGCTCGGCGAGGACCTCTCGGCCGCCGAGTCCTACCTGCACGCGGTCGACCTGGCAACCGGCAAGGTCACGCCGCTGACCCCGAAGGGCCCGCAGGGGGCGCCAACCGTTTCCTACCAGGGAGGCCGCTGGGCGGCGGACGGACGCTCCATCTATACCGTGAGCGACCGCGGCAGCGAGCTCCTCCGCCTGGTGCGGCGCGACCCGGCGACCGGCGGCGAGTCCGTCCTTTCCCAGGTCCCCTGGGACGTGGAGAGCTTCGACCTGTCGAGCGACGGCGCGCTCCTCGCCTACTTCGCCAACGAAGACGGGATCAGCCGCCTGCACCTGCTCGACACCCGCACCGGCAAGGAGCTGCCCGCCCCCGAGCTGCCGCCCGGCATCGCCACCTCGCCGCGGTTCCGGCACGCCGGCGGCACCGGCGCCGCGCACGAGCTGGCGTTCGCCGTCAGCTGGGCGCGCTCGCCGCTGGACGTCTACTCCTACGACCCCGATGCCGGGGGCGGGGCCGGCGGCCGCGGGGCCGGCCGGCTCGAACGCTGGACGGCCAGCGAGACCGGCGGGCTCGACCCCGCGCGCTTCGCGGTGCCCAGGCTGGTGCGCTACCCGACGTTCGACCTCGCCGCCAACCAGAGAGGCGCCCGGCGCACCATCCCGGCCTTCGTCTACGCCCCTGCCGCCGATCGCTTCCCGGGCCGGCGACCGGTCTACATCTCCATCCACGGCGGCCCCGAGGCGCAGGTCCGACCGAGCTTCATCGGCGCGCTCAACTACCTCGTCGACGAGCTCGGCGTGGCGGTGATCGCGCCCAACGTGCGCGGCTCGGCGGGCTACGGCAAGACCTACCTGGCGCTGGACAACGCCGAAAAACGCGAGGACTCGGTCAAGGACATCGGCGCGCTGCTCGACTGGATCGCCACCCAGCCCGACCTCGACGCCGGCCGGGTGATGGTGGCCGGAGGCTCCTACGGCGGCTACATGACGCTCGCCGCGATGACCCACTACAGCGAC
>DATGHG010000141.1:0-15582 GCA_035308185.1 Thermoanaerobaculia bacterium
CTTCTCGGTGGTGCCGATGAGCGCCACCGGCGCCGCCACGCCCTGGACGAGCCGCTCGCCGACCAGCCCGCCCTCGTCGAGCAGCAGCCGCGGCTTGACGCCGCGCCGGCGCAGCAGCGCGGCGATGACCTGGGCGCCGCGGTGGCCGCCGACCTCCTCGTCCTGGCCGAAGGCCAGCAGCACCGTGCGGCGAGGCTGGAAGCCGCGCGCCAGCAGCATTTCGACCGCCTCGAGCGCGCCGATCACTCCCATCTTGTCGTCGAGCGCGCCACGGCCCCAGATCCAGCCGGCCGCGATGCGGCCGCTGAACGGCGGCACCGTCCAGCCGGCCGGCTCGACCGGCACCACGTCGAGGTGCGAGAGCAGCAGGATGGGCGGCAGCGACGGGTCGGCGCCGCGCCAGGTGTAGAGCAGGCTGTAGCCGTCCACCACCTCGCGGGCGAGGACCGCGTGGGTGCGCGGGAAGCTCTGCTCGAGCAGGCGATGGAGGCCGAGCATCTCGGCCGGCTCGACCGGCAGGCCGTCCGGCCGCGCGACGGTGCGGCAGCGCAGGGCGGCGGCGAGGTGCCCGGCGGCGCTCGCGGCGTCGACCGCGAGGTCGGTCACCGGCCGCGCCTCGACCTGGCGCGAGCGCAGCATGGCGGCGCGCGCCGTCAGCACGGCGAGCAGCAGCAGCAGGACGGCAGCGAGGACGGCGAGGACGGCGAGGGTCTTCTTCATCGGCGCCCCCAGGACGAGATGGCGGATGGGCGGGTGGGCGGAGGAATGGAATTTAGCATGCCGGACGCGCGGGGAGCGGGCCGGTCAGCGCCCTTGGAGGGCCTCGATCCAGCCGGGGGTGACGATGCCGGCCGGGGCCTCGATCAGGTAGGCGGGGAGGCGGGAGTGCTCGGCCTCGATGCGCAGGTCGCTGGCGCCGCGCGGATAGCAGAAAGCGCCGACGGCCTGGACGGCGATCGAGAACCCGACCGCCCAGCGGAAGAGCGCGAGCTGCCGCGGGCGCAGCGAGCCGACCACCGGCGCGAGCATCCAGACCAGCAGCGGCAGCATGTCGGTGAGGTAGCGCGGGCCGTAGCAGGTCCCGCCCCGCCACTCCGAGCGCGCGTAGACCAGGAGCTGGGCGACGATGCCGGCGAGCAGCAGGACGGTGAGCGCCCGGTCGCCCGCCGGCGGCGGTTCGGGCGGTGGGTCTGCCGGCGAGCGGCGCAGGTGGGCGGGCAGGAGGACCAGGAAGAGCAGGAACGGGGTGTAGAAGAACAGCCCCTTGTCCGGGCTGAACAGCATCTCGGCCAGGCCGCGGGCCATGGGCTGCTCGAAATAACGGCGCCCCGCCAGCACGAACAGCTGGTAGCCGCCGCCCAGCAGGCCGAACGTCTCGAGGTTGTAGGCGGCGGCGAGGCCCAGGGGAACGGCGGCGGCGAGGAAGAACCAGGCCGAACGGCGCCCGGCCCAGGCCGGGGCGAGGAGCGCGAACGGCGCCACCAGCAGGGCGTCGATGGGGCGGCCGGCGATCGCCAGGCCGCAGGCGGCGCCGCCCGCCGCGAGGCGCGCGGCGGTGAGCGGGCCGGTGAACGCGAGGAGCGCGACGACCAGCAGCAGCTCCTCGGTGCCGTGCTGCCAGAGGGCCTGGCTGCCGATCATCCAGGTCTCGCTGCCGAAGGCGAAGGCGGCGGCGAGGCCCAGCGCGCGGGCCGGCGGCAGCCGGCGGCGCAGCAACAGGAACATCGCGCCGGCGGCGGCCGCGGCGATGGTGGACGCCGCGAGCTTCTCCATCAGCGCCCCGGCGGCGGCGAGGCCGGCGTTCGGCCAGCCCCGGCGGGCGAGCAGGAGCGCGGCCGGCACGTAGAGCGGGGTCGCCAGCAGCGGCGCGACGATCGGGAACAGCGAGGCGTGGCCGCCGTCGCGCGTCGGTTGCACCCAGTAGGCGCGGCGGGAGGTCTGTACCACCGCGAGCACCGGGTCCAGCCGCGGCGTCCCGGCCTTGAGCAGCGCAAAGGGGACGAAGCGGGTGCCCAGGGTGTCGCTCGAGGCGATCACCCTGCCGTTGAGGTTGTAGACCAGGAGCGCCGCCAGGGCGAAGAGGAGAGCGGCGCGGCCGTCGCGCCGGCCCCCAGCCATCGTGCGATCGCCCGCGGTCACGAGGGCAGAGCGTAGCACCGGCCCGCTGCCGGGAGGCGGCGCTCGCGAGCCAGGGCATCGCTCATGCATACCGCTGGAGCGACATGTGCCCTTCGAGGTCAGCCGTCCGCATCGTCGCCAGCCTCGCCGCGCTGCTGCTGGCGGCGAGCGCCGAGGCGGAAAATACCGCGAAGAAACTGCTGGTCGGCGACACCAAGGTGGAAGTGGTCGCCAAGTACCAGGGAGAAGCCCTGCCGAAGCCGGTCGGGGTCCTGATCTATGACTTCAACGTGCCGGCCAGCGTCATCACGGTCGACGACTCGCCGGCGGCGCGGGTGCACCGGCGGCGCAAGGACGAGCCGGTCGATGCCAACCCGATCGAGGCGGTGGCCAACCAGGCGCAGGCGAGCTTCGCCAAGGCCCTGCTGCACGAGCTCCAACAGGCGTCGGTGCCGGCGTCAGCGGCTCCCGGGGAGGACAGCGCACCGCCGCCGAACACGCTGCTGGTGCACGGGGAGTTCACCGGCATCGACGAGGGCAACAAGACCAAGCGGGTCCTGATCGGTTTCGGCAAGGGCGCGAGCGACGTCAAGGCGCACGTCACGGTGTCGCTGGCGGCCGCGCCGGAGCCCGTCGTGCTGCTCGAGTTCAAGGTGAGATCGCAAAGCGGCAAGAAGCCCGGCGCCGCGGCCACGGTGAGCGCCGGCGCCGTGACCGTGGGCACGGCGAGCGTCGGCTCGGCCGCCGCCGGCGTGACGGCGGGCGGCGTCCTGGACCGGGCGGCGAGCGTGGAAGCCGACGCGGCCCGCATGGCGAAAGGGGTGGCCAAGCAGATCGTGGAGCTGATGAGCTCGCAGACCTGGGCGGCGCCGATCCCGCCGCGGTAACGGCCGTCAGCCGGCGGCACTAAGGCGAAGCGGCGCGCGGCGAAGCGGCGCGAGGCGGAGCGGCGCGGGCGAGGCGCAGCAGCTCGGCGAACTCCGCGTGGAAGCCGGCGACGATGGCCTCCGGGTCCGGTACCAGGCCGGCGTCGGTGCCGACGCCGAGGCGCACCGAGCCGTCGTAGCTCAGGATCGACACTCCCAGGCCGACGCGGCCGGATTGCGGCACCCAGAAAAAGACGTCGCGGATGGCCTTGCCGGCCAGGTAGAGGGTGCGGCGCGGGCCGGGGACGTTGGTCATCACCAGCGTCGCCTTGGTGGCGAAGATCTGGACCACCAGGCGCTGCACCGCGAGCGGCACCCGGCCGATGGCGCGCAGGATGGCGTAGACCACCACCGCTTCGGCCGAGCGCCGCAGCGCCAGGGAGCGCCGGCGCACCTCGGCCAGGCGGGGCAGGGAATCGGCGATGCCGAGGGGCAGCGACAGGAACACCAGGCCGAAATGATTGCCCAGCTGGGCCATCCTGCCCAGCGGCCGCAGGTTCACCGGCATCGCGGCGCGGACGTCGAGGCGCCGCGGCGGCTCGGCCCGGCGCGCCAGGTAGCGGCGCAGGCCGCCGGTGGTGGCGGCGACCAGCACGTCGTTGACCGTGCCGCCCAGCGCCCGCCCGACCTCCTTGACCTCGGTCAGCGCCAGACGTTCCGACCAGGCGACCAGCTTCGGCACCCCGAGCGGCCCCTTGAAGGCGGTCTTCGGGTCGGCCGCGCGGCCCACCAACCGGCCGAAGGCTCCGACGCTGCCGATACCGGTGAGCAGACGGGCGCGGCGCAACGCTTCGACCGGCGCGTGCAACAGGCGCATCAGCTCGGGCGAGATCTCGTCGGCCAGCGCGCGGATCCTGGCGAGGTCGTGCAGCGGCGAGCTGAAGAGCTCGGTGAAGGGGTTGACGCCGCCGGCGTCAGGCGGCGCGGAGGGCTCCGGTGCCGGCGGGTGGGTCGGCGCTCGCTCCGGGCTCTCCGGCGTCTCCGGTGGCGGGATCTCGTCCGGCGTCACCCGGACGGTCGGCGGACCAGTGGGCTGCAGGTCGGTGAGCGAGAGCAGCACCAGCATCAGCGCCACGCCGTCGCCGATCGCGTGATGGATCCGCGCCAGCAGCGCGCAGCCGCCCTGGTACGGCTGCAGCAGCCGGAACTCCCAGAGCGGCCGGTCGGGCGCCAGCGGGGTACCCATCAGCTCGCCCACCACCGCCGCCAGCGCACGATCGTCGCCCGGCGCGGGGAGCGCCATCGCCAGCACGTGGCGGTCGAGGTCGAAGCCCGGATCCTCTTCCCAGCGCGGGCCGCCCTGGCCGGCGACCACTCGCTGGCGGAAGCGCGGGATGGGCAGCAGACGGCAACGCACGATCGCCTTGATCTCCTCGACGCTGGCGGGCCGGTCGAGCACCAGGACGCCGTTGATCTGCATCAGGTTGGCGGGCTCGTCCATGCGCAGCCAGGCATGGTCCACCGCCGCCACCGGCTCGCCGCCGGCGGCCGGCGCCCGGACCAAGGCCGGCGCCAACGCCGGCACGTTGGGCGCACCGCGGGCCGGCGGGGTATCGAGGGCGCTCACGCCTGCTAGTCTACGGGAAAGCCGCGGTGGCGGACGGAACGGCGCGGTGGCCGGCGGGCAAGCCGCGGTGGTGCGGCGGCGGGGGCTTTCGGTCTAGACTGCGCCGGCATGGTGCAGCAGTTCCTCGAGCGCTGTCTGGCGCTCGACCTCGAGACGTCCCGCGACGGGCAGATCCTCGAGATCGGCGCCGTGCTCGGGGAGCGCTCCTTCGTCTGGCGCGGCGATTCGCCGCTGGCTGCGGCGCTGGCCGAGCTGGACCGTTTCGGCGCCGGGGCCGGCTTCCTGCTCGGCCACAACCTGCTCGGCCACGACCTGCCGGCGCTCGCGGACTGGTGCGGCAAGACCGGGGCGCGGCCGGCGCTGCTGGCGCTGCCCGCGATCGACACCCTGGTGCTGTCGCCGCTGGCATTCCCCGAAAATCCCTACCACCGCCTGGTCAAGGACTACAAGCTGGTCCGCGACGCGGCGAGCGACCCGGTTGCCGACGCGCGGCTGGCGATGCGGCTGTTCGGCGACGAGCTGCGGACCTTTGCCGCGCTGGCCGCACGCGAGCCCGAGAGGCTGGCGTTCTATGCCTTTTGCTTCGGCGCCGGCGCGACTGGCGCCGAGCGGCAGGCCGACGATCACGGCGGGCTGGCCGGGGTTTTCTCGGCCCTCTCCGGCATGCCGCCGCTGACCGGCGCGGCGGCGAGCGCCTACCTGGCGGCGAGCCTGACCGGCCGGGTCTGCGTCCGGGCGCTGGCGGCGGCCGCCGGCGCCGGTGTCGCGCCGCTGCCGGCCTGGGCCTTCGCGGCGGCCTGGTTGCAGGTCGCCGGCGGCCGCTCGGTGCTGCCGCGCTGGGTCCGCGCGCGGTATCCGCGGACGGTCGAGCTGCTCGACGCCTTGCGCGGCCGCCCCTGCGGCGACCCCGCTTGCGCGTACTGCGGCGCCAACGACCTCGAGGCGCTGTTGCAGCGCTTGCTCGGCTTCCCGGCGTTCCGCCCGGCGCCGGCCGCGGCGGACGGCGGCAGCCTGCAGCGGGAGCTGGTCGAGCAGGGGCTCGACGGCCGGCAGCTGCTCGCCGTGCTGCCCACCGGCGGCGGCAAATCGCTCTGCTACCAGCTGCCGGCGCTGATCCGCCACCACCGGCGCGGCCAGCTGACCATCGTCGTCTCGCCGTTGCAGGCGCTGATGCAGGACCAGGTGGCGCAATTGAACCTGCGGGCCGGCCGCGACGCCGCGGCGGCGCTCACCGGTCTGCTGACGCCGCTCGAGCGTGGCGCGACGCTCGATCGGGTCAGGCTGGGCGAGGTGGCGATCCTCTACGTCTCGCCCGAACAGCTGCGCAACCGGTCGGTGGTGGAGACCATCGAGCAGCGGGAGATCGGCGCCTGGGTGTTCGACGAGGCGCACTGCCTGTCGAAGTGGGGGCACGACTTCCGTCCCGACTACCTCTATGCCAGCCGCGTCATCCGCGAGCTGGCGAAGCGCCAGCAGCGCCCGGCGCCGCCGCCGGTCTGCTGCTTCACCGCCACCGCCAAGCCGGACGTGCGGTGCGAGATCGTCGAGCACTTCCGCCGCGAGCTGGGAGCCGAGCTGGCGGTGCTCGGCGCCAGCGCCCGCCGTCCCGAGCTGAGCTTTGCCGTCGAGGCGGTCGCCCCGGCGGCGAAGCTCGGGCGTATCCGCGAGCTGCTGGACCGGCATTTCGCGGCGATGCCACAGGGCGCGGCGCTGGTGTACTTCGCGAGCCGCGCCGGTGCCGACCGCGGGGCTCGCCACCTGGCGGCGCAGGGCGTCGCCGCCGCGGCCTTTCACGCCGGCCTGCGGCCGCCGGAGAAGCGCCGCATCCTCGACCAGTTCCTGCGCGGCGAGCTGCGGGTGGTCTGCGCCACCAACGCCTTCGGCATGGGCATCGACAAGGAGGACGTGCGGCTGGTCCTGCATGCCGATATCCCAGGCTCGCTCGAGAGCTACCTGCAGGAGGCGGGGCGAGCCGGCCGCGACCGCCGGCCGGCGCACTGCATCCTGCTCTTCGCCGAGCCGGACGTCGAGCGTCAGTTCCGGCTGGCCGCCGACAGCCGCGTCGGGCAACGCGACATCGTCCAAATCCTGCTCGGCCTGCGCCGGCTCGCCCGCCGCCAGCGCGGCGGCGGCCGGCAGGTGGTGGTCACCAGCGGCGAGCTGCTCGGCGGCGCGGGAGTGGACACCGGCATTCATCGCGGGGACCGCGGCGCCGACACCAAGGTCAAGACCGCGGTCGCCTGGCTGGAGCGGGCCGGCTTCGTCGAGCGCAACCACAATCACACCCGCGTCTTCCAGGGGCGGCCGCGGGTCGCCGATCTGGCGGCGGCGGCGCGGCGCATCGACGAGGTGCGGCCGCGGCCGAGCCCCGGCCGGCGGGCGCTGTGGCTCGAGATCCTCGGCGCGATCTTCGCCTGCGACCCCGATCAGGGATTGACCGCCGACCAGCTCGCCGGGCTCCCGGCCTGCACGGGTGATGCGGCAGAGGGTGCGCTTGCCGCCGCCGCGCCCGGCGCGGCGGGCGCGGCGGGCGCGGCCGAGATGCCTGGCGAAGCCGCCGCCGGCGGCCCGGCAGAGGTGGATGATGCGGCCGCGGCGGCCGAGCTCGCCGGCGAGAGGGTGCTGCGGGCGCTGCACGAGATGGCGGAGCACGGGCTGATCGAGAGCGGCATGCAGCTCACCGCCTTCTTGCAGCCGCGGCGTGGCGGCCGGGGCTCGGCGCGCGCCAGGCTGCAGGCGCTCTGCCGGCTCGAGCTCGCCATGCTCGAGGCGCTGCGCGAGGCGGCGCCGGAGGCCGAGGATGGCGCCTGGTGCGAGCTCTCCCTGCGGCGGCTCAACCAGCGCCTGCGCGACGGCGGCCTGGCCAGCCACCCCGAGACGTTGCGCCAGCTGCTGCAGGGGTTGGCGCGGCGGGACAGGATCGCGCCGGGAAGGCAGGGGCTCCTCGATCTCGCCTACCGCTCGCGGGAGCACTACGGCGTGCGCCTCCAGGGGCGCTGGGCCGAGCTCACCGAGCTGGCGGCGCGCCGGCGCGCGGTCGCCCAGGTGGTGCTCGCGGCGCTGCTCGCCCGGGTGGCCGACGGCCCGTCAGGCGCCGGGCAGGTGCCGGCGGGAGGCAGGGCGGCGGCGGCCCCGGCGGTTCCTGACGACACGGCGGTGCGAGAGCCCGCGGCGCTGCGAGAGCCCGTGGCGGCGCAGGAGGCGGCGCGAGCGGCCGAGGCGACGGCAGGGGCCGTGGCGGCGGAAGACGGCGCGGCGCCGGCGGCGCGGCCGGCGGCAGGACAGGCGCAGGTGGCGTTCGCCCTCGAGGACCTCGTCCAGGCGCTCCGCTTCGACCTGCTGCTCGGGCCGCAGATCGCCGATCCGCTGGCCGCCGTCGAGCGGGGGCTGCTCTTCCTGCACGAGCAGCAGGTGATCCAGTTGCAGCACGGCCTCGCCGTGTTCCGCCAGGCGATGACCATCCGGATCCAGCCGCAGCCGCGCGGTCGCGGCTTCGGCGACCGGCACTTCGCGCCGCTGGCGGCGCACTATGCCGAGCGCACCGCGCAGATCCACGTCATGGCCCGCTACGCGGAGGCCGGCCTGAGGGACGGCGAGGCGGCCCTGGCGCTGGTGGACGACTATTTCGCGCTGGACCGGGAGAGCTTCGTGCGCCGGCGCTTCCCCGGGGAGGAGGCGGCGATGCTCGGCCGCGCCACCGCCCCGGAGTCCTATCGCGCCATCGTCGAAAGCCTCGCCAATCGCGCTCAGATCGAGCTGGTGACGGCGCCGGCCGCGGCCAACCTGCTGATCCTTGCCGGACCCGGCGCCGGCAAGACGCGGGTGGTGGTGCACCGCTGCGCCTACCTGCTGCGCGTCGAGCGGGTGCCGGCGCGCGGCATCCTGGTGGTCTGCTTCAACCGCGGCGCCGCCCGCGAGGTGGCTCGGCGCCTGCGCCGACTTGCCGGCGACGACGCGCGCGGGGTGATCGTGCAGACCTACCATGGCCTCGCGCTGCTGTTGACCGGTACCTCGCTGGCGGAGGCCGCGCGGCGTGGCGAGGAGCCGGATTTCGCCAGGCTGATCGCCGACGCCAACCGCCTGCTGCGCGACGGCGAGGTCGGCGACGGGGGCGGCGGAGGCGGCGGGGGCAACGAGGGCGGCGCGGGCGGCGCGGCGAGCCGCGACGAGGACGAGCGCGCGGCGGCAGCCGGCCTGGGCGCGCCGCTGCGCGAGCGGCTGCTGGCCGGCTTCAGCCACATCCTGGTGGACGAGTACCAGGACGTCAACGACGCTCAGTACGAGCTGCTGTCCAACCTCGCCGGCCGCCGCCAGGCCGATCCCGACCGCAAGCTGTCCATCCTGGCGGTGGGCGACGACGATCAGACGATCTATGGCTTCGGCGGCGCCAAGGTGGAGTTCATCCGCCGCTTCCACCACGACTATGGCGCCGGGGTTCAGTACCTGATCGAGAATTTCCGCTCGACCGCCGCCATCATCGCCGCCGCCAACCGGCTGATCGAGCACAACCACGCGCGCCTGAAGCAGGATCATCCGATCCGGATCGACGCGGCCCGTGCCGCCGAGCCGGCCGGGGGGCGCTGGGCAGCGCTCGATGCCGCCGGCGGCGGGCGCGTGCGGTTGCTGCGCGCCGCCGGCGCCGGCGAGCAGGCGGCGGCCGTGGCGGCCTGGCTGCACGAGCTGCGCCGGCTGGATCCGGAGCTGGCCTGGCCGCGCTGCGCGGTGCTCGCCCGCACCCACGGCGAGCTCGCGCCGATCCGCGCGGTGTGCGAGCACCGCCAGATCCCGATCCGTTGGTCCGGCGAGGGCGAGCGGCTGCCGCCGCTCCACCGTATCCGTGAGATCGCCGGTTTCCTCGCGACGCTGGCGGCCAGCCGCACCGCCACCTGCCGTGCTTCCGAGCTGCTGGCGCGGTGCGCGGCGGGCGGGCCGCCGGCGCATCCCTGGTGGTCGCTGCTGCGGGAGGTGCTGGCGGAATGGGCCGAGGCCAGCGGCGATGCCGAGACCGCCGGGAGCCGGGTGCTCGAGTTCCTCTACGAGGCGCTGGCGGAGCGGCGGCGCGAGCCGGCGCTCGGCGAGGGCGTCCACCTGGGGACGGTCCACGCGGCCAAGGGGCTCGAGTTCGCCCACGTGGCGCTGGCCGACGGCGGCTGGGGCCCGCGGCGGGGAGGCAGCCTGCCCGCAACCGAGGCGGCGCTGGCGGCCGAGGAGGAAGAGCGGCGCCTGTTCTACGTCGGCATGACCCGCGCCCGCGAGACGCTCACCCTGCTCTGGCGGCGCGACGAGAGCAATCCCTTCGTGCGCGAGCTGCTGGCGCGGCGGCCGCGGCTGGATCTCTGCGAGCGGCAGCCGGATCTCGAGCCGCCGCCGGCCGCCGTGCTGGCGCGGCGCTTCGAGCTCCTCGGCATGCGCGACCTCTTCCTCGATTTCGCGGGCAGGAGGCCGGGCGGCGATCCGATCCACGAGCGGCTGGCCCTGCTGCAACCGGGGAGCCCGCTGGCGCTCCGCGATGGTCGCGGCGAGCGCGGCGAGCGCGGAGATCGCGGCGGTCCCGGCGAGCGCGGCGAGCGCGGTGGCGGCGGCGGGGACGTCGAGCTGGTCGACGCCTCCGGCATGGCGGTGGCGGCGCTGTCGCGGCGCTGCCGCGAGCTGCGGGCCGGCGTCATCGCGAGCGCCGAGGAGGTGCGGGTGGTGGCGATGATCGAGCGTCGCCGGGCCGACTCCGAGGCGGAGTTCCAGCCCAGCCTGCGCTGCGAGCGCTGGCAGGTGCCGCTGGTCGAGATCCGCTACCGCCTGCAAGCGCCATAGGCCCGGCGCGCCACGAAGTTTTCGCAACTGGCTCGCTTCTTACCTCCTGCAACACCGGTTCATTATAGGGGGGTGGTGTTTCCACGAGGAGGCCATAGTGCCCTGGTCCCTGGTTTCACGCTCGCTCGTCCTTCCTCTCCTTTTCCTGACAGCAGCGCAGACCCCGGCTTTGCCGGCCCCGACGTCGGCGACGTCGGCGACGTCCGCGGCGTCCGCGACGTCGGCAGCATTGGCGGCGGCGCCCCAGCCGCTGGAGCGCATCCGCTTCGAAGAGATCGGCCAGCAGGCGGGCGTCCGCATCCCGCACCATGTGCGCGCCTTCGCGGGCAAGGGCGGACCGATGCTCAGCCTGTTCCCCGGCGGCGGCGCGGCGGTGGCGGTGGGCGACTACGACAACGACGGCTATGACGACCTGTTCATCACCGAGTCGGGGACCAATCTGCCCAACCATCTGCTGCACAACAACGGCCCCGACAGAGACGGCCGCATCAGCTTCACCGACGTCACCGCGGCGGCGGGGGTCGGCGGCGGCAACGACCCGCACGCCGAGGTCACCGGGGCGCTGTGGTTCGACTACGACAACGACGGCCGGATCGATCTGCTGGTGATCCGCTATGGCACGCCGATCCTCTACCACAACGAGGGCAACGGCCGGTTCCGCGACGTCACCGCCGCCTCCGGCCTGGACCGCAGGCCGGCGAACACCGTCGCGGTGATCGCCTTCGACTACGACAACGACGGCAACCTCGACCTGCTGTTCGGCAACTATCAGAAGGCGGTCGATCTGTTCGATCTCAAGGATCCCCACGTGCTGCCCAACTCGATCGATCATGCCGACAACGGCGGCGGCGTGATCCTGTGGCACAACCAGGGCAACGGCACCTTCGTCGACGCCACCGAGCGGGCGGGGCTCGGCAAGATCACCGGCTGGATCCTCGCCGCCGGGCACGCCGACCTCGACAACGACGGCTGGCAGGACGTCTACCTGGCCGGCGACTTCGGGACCGACTACCTGCTGCTGAACAACCACAACGGCACCTTCCGCGACGTCACCGCCGAGGCGATCGGCTACGACGGCAAGCACGGCATGAACGTCGACATGGCCGACTACGACCACGACGGTTGGCTCGACGTCTACGTCAGCAACATCACCGACGACTTCATGCAGGAAGGCAACATGCTGTGGCACAACAACGGTCTCGACGCGCACGGCAGGTTGACCTTCACCGACGTGGCGCGCGAGACCGGGACCTCCTCGACGTTGTGGGGCTGGGCCGCCAAGTTTGGGGACTTCGACAACGACGGCTGGGAAGACCTGATGGCCGCCGACGGCATGCACACGGCGGGCGACCGCAACTACGTGCCGAGCCTCGGCAAGGCGCTCTTCCAGCCGGGTTTCGACTTCTCGGACCTGAATGCGTGGCCCGAGATCGGCGACATGACCTGGAGCGGCCACCAGCGCAAGAAGCTGTTCCGCAATGCCGGCAACGGCACCTTCCAGGAGGTCGGGGCCCTGGCCGGGGTGGACAACGACCTCGACGGCCGCGGCCTGGGGGTCGCGGACTTCGACAACGACGGCTTGCTCGACTTCGTCCAGAGCAACCGCGGCCAGCCCTCGCTGCTCTACCACAACCGCACCGCCGGCGCCGGCAACTGGCTCGAGCTGAAGCTTGCCGGCGTCAAGTCCAACCGCGACGCCATCGGCGCCCGCGTCACGTTGCGCGCCGGCGGCCTGCGGCTGATCCGCGAGGTCAACGGCGGCAACGGCTTCGAGAGCCAGAGCACCACCCGGCTCCATTTCGGCCTCGGCGCCGCCGCCCACGTCGACGAGCTCGAGATCCGCTGGCCGAGCGGCCTGGTGGAAAAGCTCTCGCCGGCGGCGGTGCCGGTCAACCACATCTACCGCGTGGAGGAGGGCCGGGGCGTCGTGGGCCAGCTGCCGCAGGCGCCCTCCCGCAACGGGTCGTAGCCGCCGCCGGTGCACTACACTAGGGCCTCTTCTTTCAGGAGGCCCCAGCGTGAACCCAGCCCGACTCGTCGCGCCCGCCGGTCGCCGCTCCTGCCTGGCGGCCCGGCGCGCCAAGCTCGTCCTGCTGCTCCTGCCGGTCGCGGTCGCTGGCGCGGTGTTGGCCGGGACCGCCGCCGCCGCCGGGACCACCGCGACCACGGGAACCATCGGCGCCGACGCTCCCGCCGGCGGGGTCGACCCGGCGCTGCTCTCGGCGCTGCACTGGCGCCTGATCGGACCGTTCCGCGGCGGCCGGACGGTGGCCGCGGTGGGCGTGCCGGGCCAGCCCGACGTCTTCTACATCGGCGTCAACAACGGCGGCGTCTGGAAGACCGACGATGCCGGCCGGACCTGGCGGCCGCTGTTCGACGGGCAGCCGACGCAGTCGATCGGGGCGCTCGCCGTGGCGCCGTCGGATCCGCGCGTGATCTACGCCGGCAGCGGCGAGGGGTTGCAGCGGCCCGACCTGTCGGTCGGCGACGGCGTCTACCGGTCGGCCGACGGCGGCGAGACCTGGGAGCATCTGGGCCTGCGCGACGGCCAGCAGATCCCGGTGCTGCTGGTGGATCCGCACGATCCGAACCGGGTGTTCGCGGCGGTGCTCGGGCATCCCTACGGGCCGAACGCCGAGCGCGGGGTGTTCCGCTCGACCGATGGCGGCAAGAGCTGGCAGCGGGTGTTGTACCGCGACGAGAACACCGGCGCGGTGGACCTGGCCTTCGATCCCGCCGACCCGCGCACGCTGTATGCCGCGCTGTGGGCCGCCCGCCAGGCGCCGTGGGAGATCGGCGCCTCGTTCCAGGTGCCGGGCAGCGGGCTCTTCAAGTCCACCGACGGCGGCGACAGCTGGCAGCCGTTGACCCACGGGCTGCCGGCGGCCGCCGAGGGGCTGGGGCGGATCGGCATCGGCGTCGCGCCCGGCCGGCCGGGGCGGCTCTACGTGCAGGTGGACGCCGACGAGCGGCACGGCGGCCTCTACCGCTCGGACGACGGCGGCGCCGGCTGGCAGCGGGTCAACTCCGAGGCGAGGATCTGGGGGCGCGGCGGCGACTTCGCCGAGGTGCGGGTGGACCCCAGGGACCCGGACCTGGTCTACGTCTGCAACACCTCGACCTACCGCTCGACCGACGGCGGCAAGACCTTCACCGCCTTCAAGGGAGCGCCGGGAGGCGACGACTACCATCGCATCTGGATCGACCCCGGCCGGCCGCAGGTGCTGCTGCTGGCGGGCGACCAGGGGGCGGCGGTCAGCCTCAACGGCGGCCGGACCTGGAGCTCCTGGTACAACCAGCCGACGGCGCAGTTCTACCACGTGATCACCGATGACCGCTTTCCGTATTGGGTCTATGGCGGCCAGCAGGAAAGCGGCTCGGCGGCCGTCGCCAGCCGCGGCAACGACGGCGAGATCACCTTCCGCGACTGGCACCCGGTGGGCGCCGAAGAGTACGGCTACATCGCTCCCGATCCGCTGCACCCCAACCTGATCTTCGGCGGCAAGGTGCAGCGCTTCGACTGGGCGACCGGCGAGGTGCAGGACGTGTCGCCCGAGGCGGTGCGCTCGGGCAAGGTCCGCTACGTGCGCACGCTGCCGCTGCTGTTCTCGCCGGTCGATCCCCACATCCTCTATTTCGGCGCGAGCGTCCTGTTCGCCACCACCGACGGCGGCCACAGCTGGCGGACGCTGAGCCCCGACCTGACGCGGACGAAGCCGCGGGTGCCGGCGGTGCTCGGGCCGTTCGCCGCCGGCGATCCGCAGCACGGCGCGCATCGCGGCGTGATCTACACCATCGCGCCCTCCTTCTTCGACGTCGACCAGCTGTGGGTCGGCACCGACGACGGGCTGATCCAGCTGACCCGTGACGGCGGGCGGCACTGGCAGGAGGTGACGCCGCACGGGCTGTCGGCGTGGAGCAAGGTGTCGGTGATGGAGGCGTCGCATTTCGATCCGGCGGCGGCGTATGCGGCGGTGAACCGCTTCCGGCTCGACGACCTGCACCCGCACATCTACCGGACACGAGACTTCGGCCAGAGCTGGCAGGAGATCACGCGCGGCATCCCGGATGGCGAGGTGGTCAACGCCGTGCGCGGCGATCCGGTGCGGCGCGGGCTGCTCTTCGCCGCCACCGAGCGCGGCGTCTACGTGTCGTTCGACGACGGCGACCTCTGGCAGTCGCTGCGCCTCAACCTGCCGGCGACGGCGGTGCGCGACCTGGCGGTGCACGGCGTCGACCTGGTGGCGGGCACCCATGGGCGGTCGTTCTGGGTGCTCGACGACATCTCGCCGCTGCGCCAGCTCGACGCCCAAATGACGGTGGGCATGACGGCAGGCACGACGGCGGCGGCGCCCCCGGCGCACCTGTTCCAGCCGGCGGCTGCCTGGCGAGTGCGGCGGGATCTCTACACGGACACGCCGCTGCCGCCCGACGAGCCGGCGGGGCAGAACCCGCCGGACGGGGCGGTGATCGACTACCTGCTGCGGGCGCCGGCGGGCGGCGAGGTCGTGCTCGAGATCAGCGACGCCGCCGGGAAGCTGGTGCGGCGGTTCTCGAGCGCCGACTGGCCGCCGCCGGTGGACCCCACGGCGTTGCCGATCCCGATGTACTGGGTGCGGCCGTGGCAGGCGCTGGCCGCGGCGCCGGGGGTGCACCGCTTCGTCTGGGACCTGCGCTACCCGCCGCCCGCGGCGCTGCATCACGAGTATCCGATCGCGGCCGTGGTCCACGACACGCCGGCGGAGCCGCTCGGGCCGCTGGTGCTGCCGGGCGACTACCAGGTCAAGCTGACCGCCGCCGGCCAGACCTTCACCCGGCCGCTGCGGGTGACCATGGACCCGCGGGTGCGGACTCCGGTCGAGGACCTGGCGCAGCAGCTGCTGCTGGCGAAAGACGTCGTCGAGGCGATGGGCAGGGATGACGCGGCGGTGGGCCAGATCCGCGCGGTGCGCTCCCGGTTCGGGGGCCTGCCGGAGGCGGAGCGGCAGGGCGGCCTCGGCCGCGAGCTGGCGGCGTTCGCGGCCAAGGCCGCCGCGCTTGCCGGTGAAGGGGTGGAAGACGACGAGGAGGCACCGGCGCCGCCGGCGGCGGGCGCCCGCGCCGACGCCGGGGACAACCTGGCGCGGCTCGACGACGAGCTGGGGCGGCTGCTGGAGGCGGTGG
>DATGHG010000142.1:0-47045 GCA_035308185.1 Thermoanaerobaculia bacterium
CGCCGTGCGCCTCGGCCGCATCCTCGACCACTTCGAGGCCGTGCTCGCCGGCGAGCTCGAACAGCGGATCGAGATCCACCGGCCGGCCGTAGAGGTGCACCGGCAGGATGGCACGGGTGCGCGGCGTGAGCCGGCGCCGCGCCGCCCGCGGGTCGATGCCCCAGGTGCGCGGATCGACCTCCACCAGCACCGGCGTGGCGCCGGTATAGCGCACGGCGTTGGCGGTGGCGATGAAGGTGAGGTCGGGCACCAGCACCTCGTCGCCCGGCCCGATACCGAGCACCACCAGCGCCAGGTGCAGCGCCACGGTGCCGTTGGCGGTGGCGACGGCGTGGCGGGCCTCGCAGAAGCGGGCCAGCTCGGCTTCGAACCGCGGCACGTAGTCGCCCAGCGAGGAGATCCAGCCCGAGTCGATGCAGTCGAGCACGTAGCGGCGGGCGCTGTCGGGCAGCCAGGGGGTGAAGACCGGGATCATGGTGGCGTTGCCCTGCCGTCAAGCCGCCGCGCGATGATCGCGATGATCGCAATGATCGCGATGATCGCGATGAATGGGGAGTCGCGGGGAGTCGCCGTCGCGATCAGCGGGTGCCGCGGGCAAAGTGTTCTCCATGGGCGATTGGCTCGCCCTTGCCATGGCAGCCTATGGGGTTGCCGTTGCTGGTACTGCCAGTCCGTCAAATGCTTCGCAAACGACGGTTTCTAGGCGGTTAGGGGCCCTGTGTATACTAGCAGGAGAGCCGACCGCCGCCCACCCCGCCCGCCTTTCCCGGTCCCGCCGTGCACTCCGCCGCCGCCGCCCTTGCCGTGTTCCTGGCCGGCTGCGCACTGCTGATCCTGGCGGTGCGGTGGTGGCGGCCCGACCTGCCGCCGCGGGCAGCGCTGGCCTACGCCGCGTTGACCGTTGCCTTCTTTGCGGCGCCGCTGCTCACCGGCGCGCTGCAAGTGCCGACCGACCTCGCTTACGAGTGGCTGCCGTGGAGCGACGCCGCGCAGGTCCCCGACCAGCCGCGGAACTTCTTCCAGGCCGATACGCTGCTCGAGCAGCTGCCGTTCCACGCCCTGGTGCGGCAGCGCCTGCTGGCGGGCGAGGCGCCGCTGTGGGCGCACGAGCTGGGCACCGGCCAACCCCTGCTCGGCAACGGCCAGTCGGCGCCGTTCGCGCCGCTGCACCTGCTGGCCCTGCCGCTGGCGCCGCTGCGCGGTCTGACCGTCGCCGGCGCCTGGCAGATCCTGCTCGGCCTGCTGACCGCCCACGCGCTGCTGCTGCGGCTGGGCGCCGGACCCTGGGGGGCGGCGCTGGGGGCGGTGGCCTCGGGGCTCTCGACCTATGCGGTGGTGTGGATCTACGACACCCCCGGCATGGCGGCGGCGTTCGTGCCCGGCCTGCTGCTCGGCATCCTGCTGGTGCGCGACGGCGCGCCGCGCGGCCTGGCCGGACTGGTCGCCTGCGCGCTCGGCCTGGCGCTCTCGGGACACCCCGAGACCATGGCGCACGCCGCTCTCGCCGCCGCGGCGCTGGTGGCGGCGCTGCTGCTGGCGCGCCGACCCGGCCGCCGCCGGTTCCTGGTGCGCCTCGCCGCCGCCGCCGCGCTCACCGCGGCGCTCGCCGCGCCGGCGCTGTTGCCGCTGGCCGAGACCATTCCCCGCAGCGTGCGCGGCACGGCGCTCGCTCGCTCGCCCGAGAACTTCCAGCCGCCGCCCTTCGAGGCGCGCTTCCTGCTGCCGGCGCTCTCACCGCTCGCCATGGGCAGTCCGCCCGACGGCAACTACTCCCTGAAGTGGAGCTTCAACGAGATCTGCAGCGGCTACGCCGGGCTGCTGACGCTGGCGCTGGCGCTGGCCGGCGCGCTGGCGCTGCGCGGCCGGCCGCTGTGGCTGCTGCTGGGGGGCCTGGCGGCGCTGTGGATCGCGCTGCGGCTGCCGCCGCTCTTCGACCTGATGCTGCGCCTGCCGGTCATCGGCCCCGGCGCGCACGGGCGGCTACGCGAGCTGTGGGTGCTGGCGGCGGCGCTCGCCGCCGGCCTGACACTCGACCGGGTGGCCGGCGAGCGGGCGGCGCGGACGGTGACCGCGGCGCTGATCCTGGCCGCCGCGGCCGGCCTGGCGCTGGCGCCGCCGCCCGGCGGCTGGGGCGGCCCACCCTGGCCGCGGGCCTGGTGGCTGGCAACCCTGGCCGGCGCCGCGCTCGCCCTCGCCGCGCTGCTGGTGCCGCGCCTGCGGCCGGGCTTCGCGCCGCTGGTGGTGGCGGCGGTCACCGTCGACCTCTTCCTGCTGGGCGTCCGCTACCATCCGCCGGTGCCGGCGCGGCTGGACCTGGCGCCGCCGCCGACCGTCGCCTGGCTGATGCAGCACCAGCCGCCGGCGACGGCGCCGGCACGGGTGTCCTTCGAGGACTTCGACCTGCCGCCCAACCTCAACGCCCTCTATGGCCTGTGGGATCCGCGCGGCTACGACCCGATGCGCCCCGAGGACGCGGCGCGGATGGTCGGCTGGTGGCTCGGCCATCGCCGCCGCTTCTACCAGAACATCGGCGACTCGCTGCCGGAGCTCGACGGGGCCGCGCACGACTTCCTCGCCGTCCGCTGGCTGGAGACCTCCCACGAGCGCACCCTGCCGCCGCCCTGGCGGCTGGCGTTCGAGGGCGGCGGCGGCAGGGTGTGGGAGAACCCGCGGGCGCTGCCGCTGTTCTTCATGCCGCGCTCGGTCGTCACCTTCGGCGACCTGCCCACCACTCAGCGCGCCGCCATGCACGCCGACGACTTCCAGGAAGAAGTCCAGGTCGTCGCCGCCGCCGCCGATGCCGGGGAGCCCGCACCCCAGACCGGGCGGGTGAGCGGCATCCGCACCCGCAGCAACGGCTTCGACCTCGAGGTCGAGACGCCGAGCGGCGGGGTGGTGGCTTCCAGCGTCAGCTATGCGCCGGAGTGGCGGGCAGCCATCG
This sequence comes from Thermoanaerobaculia bacterium, assembly GCA_035308185.1. Classification (GTDB taxonomy): domain Bacteria; phylum Acidobacteriota; class Thermoanaerobaculia; order Multivoradales; family UBA5704; genus JASLEW01. The sequence continues at coordinate 2,942 of DATGHG010000142.1, forward strand.
GCGACGCCGAGCAGCCGGTGGTCGAGGTGAACGGAGGCTTCCTCGGCTGCCGGGTGCCGCCGGGAGCGCACGCCGTGCGGCTGCGCTACCGCCCTCGCGGCTGGACCGCCGGCCTGGCGCTCGCCGCCGCCGGACTTGCCGCCGCCGCGCTTGGCGCCGCCGCGGCCAACGGCCGATGGCGGGGATGGCGGGGTTGGCGCCCCTTCCGCTACACTAACGGCACAGAAGCATGACCGAGCGGCGATGGCCTCTAAGGATCTCACGGCCCCGGACCTGATTGCCCTGCTGCGCGCCGCTCGCGCCGGCGAGCGCGACGCCACCGATCAGCTGTTCGCGGCGCTCTACGCCGACCTCAAGCGCCTGGCGCACGCCCAGCTCGGCCGCGCGCGCGGACCGGACCAGACGCTCGAAACCACCTCCCTGGTGCACGAGGCCTATCTCCGCCTGGTGGCGCCCGCCGGTCTGGCCGCCGAGGACCAGGCCCACTTCTTCAACCTGGCGGCGCGGGTGATGCGCCACGTGGTGATCGACTTCGCCCGGCGGCGCGATTCCGCCAAGCGCGGCGCGGCCCTGCGGGTTTCGTGGCCGGAAGGCTTCGAGCCGGCGGCGCCGGCGGCGCTGGCCGAGGACGGCGTCATGCTGGGGGCCGACATCCTGGCTCTCGATCAGGCCCTGGACCGCCTCGAGCGCGAGAGCCCGCGCCTCGCCCAGCTGGTGCAGCTGCGCTTCTTCGGCGGCCTGCCGATCACCGAGATCGCGACCATGCTGGACGTCAGCGACCGCACTCTCAAGCGCGACTGGCGCAAGGCGCGGGCTTTCCTGCTCGCCGAGCTGGGCTGACGGCCCGCCCGGCACGGCGGCCTTGCCGCCAATCGAGGCGACCGCCCTCGTGATCAACGATCCGCTCTCGACACCGCCGCCGGCCCCCTCGCGCTGGGAGGACCTGTTCGATGAGCTGATCGAGCTGCCGGAGCCGGCGCGGTCGCTGCGGCTCGCCGAGATCCGCGCCGAGGACGGCGAGCTCGCCGGCCAGCTCGAGCGGCTGCTGGCGGCCGACGCCGCAGGCACCGGTTTCCTCGACCGCTCGACCCTGGACCTGCTCGGGCCGGACCGCGCGGCCGTGGCCGACGCGGAGATCGAGCCGCAGCTGCCCGCCGGCGCGACCGTCGGGGCCTGGCGCGTGGTCAAGCTCCTCGGCCGCGGCGGCATGGGCGAGGTCTACCTCGCCGAGCGCACCGATCCGGCGCTGGCACAGCGGGTCGCGCTCAAGGTCATCAAGCGCGGCATGGACTCGCAGGCGATCGTCCGGCGGTTCATGCGCGAGCGCCAGATCCTCGCCCGCCTGGACCACCCCAACCTGGCCCATCTGCTCGACGGTGGCAGCGGCCCGGACGGCCGGCCCTACTTCGCCCTCGAATGGGTGGACGGCGAGCCGATCACCGCCTGGTGCCGGCGGCGCGATCTCGATCTCGAGGGACGCCTGCGCCTGATGCACACCGTCTGTCTGGCGGTGGCGAGCGCCCACCATCGCCTGGTCGTGCATCGCGACCTCAAGCCGGCCAACATCCTGGTGACCGCGGACGGCACGGCCAAGCTGCTCGACTTCGGCATCGCCAAGCTGCTGGCGGAGGAAGAGGCGGAGGGGATGACCCTCACCCAGCTCGGGGCGCGCGCCCTGACCCCGGCCTATGCCGCGCCGGAGCAGATCCTCGGCGATCCCATCTCGACCGCGACCGACGTCTATTCCCTGGGCGTGCTGCTCTACGAGCTGATCACCGGCACCCTGCCGCACCGGCGCGACCAGCAGGCGCTGAGCGCGCTGGCCAGCGCCGTCGATCACGAGACGGTGGAGCGGCCGAGCGCGGCGCTGCGGCGGCCGGGCGGGCGCACGCGGCTCGCCCGGCAGGTCGCCGGCGACCTGGACCTGATCGTGCTGACCGCCGTGCACCGCGACCCGGCGCGGCGCTACCCATCCGCCCAGGCGCTGGCCAACGACCTCGGGCATTTCCTCGCCGGCCGTCCGATCCGCGCCCGCCCCGACGAGGTCGGCTACCGGGTGCGGAAGTTCGTCGGCCGCCACCGGCTGCCGGTCGCGGCGCTGGCGGCCGGCGTCGCGGCGCTGATCGCCGGCCTGGCATTGTCGCTGTGGCAGGCGCACGCGGCGCGCCTGGCGGCACGGCGCGCCGACGCCGAGGCCGAGCGCGCGGAGCGGGTCAAGTCCTTCCTGATCTCGATCTTCGACCAGTCGGACCCGAACGCCGGCGGCAGCGTGCAGCTCACCGCCCGCGAGCTGCTCGAGCGCGGCGCGGCGAGCGTCGACAGCGGGCTCGCCGGCGAGCCGGAGGTGCAGGCCGATCTGCTCGACGCGGTGGCGCGCATCGAGGACAACCTGGGCCTGCTCGAGCCGGGGCTGGCGCACGCCCGGCGCGCCCTCGCCCTGCGCCAGGCGGTGCTGCCGCCGGCCGACGGCAGGATCGCCCTCTCGCGCGTGGTCATCGGCGATCTGCAGCGCTCGCGCGGCGCCATGGACGAGGCGCGCCGGACCTACGAGACGGCGCTGCCGGCGCTCGTCCATGCCTTCGGCGCCCGCAGCCCCGAGGTGGCGGTCGCCCGTCGTGGCCTGTCCTCCACCCTGCCGCAACCGCAGGAGAGCGCCCGCGCCGTGGAGCTCCTGCGCCAGGCGCTGAGCGCTTTCGTCGAGCGCTATGGCGAGGGCTACGCGGAGAGCGCCATAACCCTGCGGGAGCTGGGCCAGGCCCTGGAGCAGAGCGGGCGGTACCGCGAGGCGGAAGCGGCCGATCGCCGGGCGGCGGCGCTGATCGCGCGGAGCTTCGGCGCGCACAGCATGCAGACGGCGGAAACCGAGGAGGCCCTCGCCGGGCTGCTCGACCGCACCGGCAGGACCGGGGAGGCGAAGCCGCTCTACGAAAGCGCCATCGCCAGCGAGCGGGCGGCGCTCGGGCCGCATGCCGAGCGGCTCGGCGAGACGCTGTTCTCCTACGCTCCGCTGCTGATCCGCGAGGCGGACTTTGCCGCGGCGGACCAGGTGCTCGCGGAAGCGCTGGCGATCTTCGGGCCCGACCGCTTCGACGCCGCCCACTGCCTGCGCTACCTGGGCCTGTCGGCGATGGGGCAGGAGCGCTACGCGGAGGCGGCCCAGCTCTTCGCGCGCGCCGCCGAGACCTACCGGCGCACCCTGAGCAGCGACGACGTGCAGCAGTGGCGGGCCGTGGCCGACCTGGGCTGGGCGCACCTGCGGCTCGGCCGGGTCGCGGAGGCGCGGGGAGAGATCGGCGCGGCGGTGGCGCACGTCGAACGCTCGGCCGGCGCCGGCAGCTACGAGCTGCAACTGCCGCTGCAGGAGCTGGGCGAGTTGCAAACCACCACCGGCGAGGCGGCCGCGGCGGTGGCCACCCTGCGGCGGGTGCGCGCCCTGGACCAGGCGCTGTTCCACACCGTCGAGCATCCCTACGTGGCCAGCACCGACCTGCTGCTCGCGCGCGCCTTGCTGGCGCGCGGCGGCGCCGGCGACGCGCAGGAGGCGCGCCGGGTGCTCGACGAAGGGCTGGATGTCTTTGCGCGGGTCCACCCGCGCGACGTGCTGCGCGGCGAGGCGCTGGTCGAGAGCGGCCGCCTCGCCCTGGCCGAGAGCGACCCCGTCCGCGCCCGGCAGGACCTCGCCGCCGCCGTGCCGCTGCTCGCGGCGCGCAAGGGGGCAGAGCACCCGGAGACTCGCGAAGCCCAGCAGCTGCTGGTGGAAGCCGGCGCCGCCAGGCCGCAGCGATCGCCGCGCTAGAACCGCTACCTGGCGTCGTCCGCTCGCCCGCCGGCGCGGGTGCGGGCCGCCTGGTCGGCGATCAGGGTGAAGCCGTGGCTTCGGGCTTCCTGCTCGAGCGCGGCCAGGCCTTCGGCCGCGCGCCCGCGGTCGCCGTGACGGGCCTCGATCTCGCCGAGGGTGAGGCGCACCTCGAGAGCCAGCGGACCCAGGCCTGCCGCCTGCGCCTCCGCGAGGGCGCTGCCGAGGATGCGGCGCGCTTCCTCCGGCCGGACCGCCTCGGCCAGGCGGGCCTGCGCCAGGGCGACCATGACCCGGGTCTCCGGCTGCCGGCTCTTGGCGGCGAGCCGGCCGGCCCGCTCCATCGCCGCCTGCGCCTCGCGCAACGAGCGCTGAGCGAGGAAGGCGCGTCCCAGCGCGGCGCCGGCCTCGGCCTCGCCGTCCAGCATCTGCTCGGCGTGGAAATAGTTGAGCGCGTCCTGGGCGTAGGCCTGCGCCTGCGTCGGGTGCCCCTTGTCGAGCTCGAGCTCGGCGAGCGCCAACTGGCTCAACGCGATGATGCCCTTGTCGCCCACGGTGCGGCCTCTGGTCAGGGCCTCCTCGCGTTTGCGACGCACCGCGGCGAGATCGCCGCGCGCCTCGGCCACGTCGCCTTCGAGCGCCAGGGCGTCCACGATCAGGGTCTGGTCGTCGATGGCGGTGGCCAGTTCGAGCGACCGCGCGAGATAGCTGTCGGTCTTCGGCAGGTCCATCTGGTTGAAGGAGATCCCCGCCAGCGCGAACAGCTGCGCCGCCTCGCCGCTGCGCTGTTGCAACTCGTGGAAGAGCGCCAGCGACCGCTCGAACCAGCGGGCCGCCGCCGCCAGCTTGCCCTCCTCCTTGAGCGCCAGCCCCAGGTTGCCGGCGACCTCCGCCTCCTGTGCCCGGTCGCCGAGGCGGTGGTAGTTCTCCACCGAGGCCGCCCATTGGTTCTTCGCCCCGGCCAGGTCCCCCTTGGCGGCTTCGATCGCCGCCAGGGTGTCGAGCGCGCGGCTCTGACCGCGCAGGTCGCCGACGTCCTTGAAGGTGTCGACCGCCTCCTGCCCCTTGGCCTTCGCATCTTCCAGCTTGCCCTGGTAGTAGAGCAGGCCGGCGGTCGCCCAGAGCACCTGGGCCAGATCGCGTTGGTCCGCCGCGCCGGCGAAGATCGCCTCCGCCCGCTTGTAGGCGGTCAGCGCCGCCTCGCGGTCGCCCTGGTGGCCGGCGGCGCCCGCCTCGTAGCACATCGCTCGCGCCGCCAGCAGGTCGTCGCCGTCGCGCTCGGCCTGCTCCCGCGCCCGCCGCGCCGCCTGGCCCTCACGCGGGAAATCCGACAGCGCCTTCTGCACCTCCGCCTCCGCGAGATCGAGACGCGATGCCGCGGCCGCGGCGGCGGCCGGCTGCTGCCGCAGCTCGGTCAGCAGCTGCAGCGCGTCCTTGCCGCGGCCGGCGCCGATCAACGCCCGCACCAGGTCGATGCCGTCGTCCACGTCGTCGGGCACCGCGCGGTGCAGGTCCTGGTAGCTCGCGACCGCCTTGTCCCAGCGGCCCGCCACCTGCCAGTAGCGGGCGCCGACCAGGAGCTGCTGCTCGCGCGGCAGCGTCGCGGCGTGATCGAAGGCCTGCTTGGCCTCCTTCCCGGCGCGGTCGTCGTGGCCGAGGTCCGCCAGGGCGACGGCCAGCCCGGAGTGGGCGAGCCAGTCGTCGGGGCGAGCTCTCACCGCCTTTTCGAACCGCTCCTGCGCCTGCTGGGGATCGCGCTTGCCCAGCAGCTTCACACCCTCGGCGTAGAAATCCGCCGGGCTGCTGAAGACGTCGGCCAGCGGGGCGACGGCGCTGCGCACGGTGGTGCGGCCGCCTGCCGGCCGCAGCCAGCGCGCGCCGGCGAATGCCAGCACGACCAGCAGCGCGAGGATGCCGGCGGCCGCCAGCGCCCGGCGCCGCAGCAGCCGCCGCCGGCGCGGGCCGGGCGCGAACGCCTCTCCGCCCAGCGCCGCCGCCACGTCGCGGGCCTGGGCGAAGCGGTCGGCGGGAGCGCGCTCGAGGCAACGCAGGATGGCGGCGTCCCACGCCGGCGGCAGGCCGGGCACGTGCTGGTGCGGCGGCCGCGGGTCCTCCTGCACCCGCTTGAGGGCGGTCGAGAAGGAGTTGGCGCCGACGAACGGCGGCGTGCCGGTGACCATCTCGTAGAGCACGCAGCCGAGCGCATAGATGTCGGTCGCCGACGTCACCTCGCCGCCGGTGACCTGCTCGGGGGCCATGTAGGAGGGCGTTCCCAGGATGTCGCCGCGGACCGTGAGGTTCTCCTCGCCGCCATGGGTCCGGGCGAGGCCGAAGTCGGTGATGACGGCGCGCGGCGCGCCGCTGGCCGGGACCAGCAGGATGTTGGCGGGCTTGAAGTCGCGATGGATGACGCCGGCGTGATGCGCCGCCGTCAGGCCCTCGGTGACCTGGCGGACGATCGGCAGCGCCTCCTCGGGCCGCATCCTGCCGCCGCCGCGCAGCCGCTGCTCGAGGGTCTCGCCGGGAAGCAGCTCCATGCTGAAGAAGGTGATCTCCGGGCCCGCCTCCGGCCGGTGCCGGAAGACGTCGAAGATGCGGCAGACGTTGGGGTGGGTGACCTTGCGCGCGAGGTGGATCTCGCGCCGGAAACGATCCACGGCGCCTTCGAGGTGCGCGATCTCCGAACGCACCGTCTTCAGGGCGACCCGTTCGCCGAGCTCGAGGTCTTCGGCCTCGTAGACGTCCCCCATGCCGCCGCGGCCGATGAAGCGGACGATCCGGAAGCGGTGCGCCAGCACCTCCCCGACCGCCAGGTGGACGGCAGGCGCCGGCGGCGGCCCGTCCGCGCCGGTCAGGCGCAGGGTCGCCTCCAGCGGCGCCCCGGAGGATGCCGGCCGCGCCGCGCCCGGCGGCGCCGCACGCGGGGCGGCGCCGACCAGCGGCTCGGTGGCCCGCTGGGGCGGCTCGGGCGGCGACCAGGTGACGGTGCCCCCATCCGTCACTTCCCGAGGGCCGTCGGCGCCTACCGGCGGCCTGTCCGCCCCGCCCGGCGGCTCGGGGCCGCGAGCGACGGCGGCGGTCGACGGCGGCGCCGGCGACGGGTCCGGCAGCGGGCGCGGCTCGCGGCCGTCAGTCAACGACGTTCCTCGTGCCCTTGCAGGCGGCCGGCGAGCTCGCCGGCCTCCCCGCTCTCGCCGCCGCCGGTCTCATCGCTCGCCATGCTGGAGGCGCTGGCGGCGCTGGCGGCGCTCGCCATGGGGGGGTCCAGCTCGACGCTGTAGACCGGCACCGCCTGGGCCTTGCCCTTGAGCGGCATCGGCTCGAGCGCGCGCACTGGCGGCGGCTTGGCGAGCCGCCGATAGAGCGCCTCGGAGATGAGGATCTCGCCGCGTCCGGCGCGCGAGCAGAGGCGGGAGGCGGTGTTGACCGGATCGCCGATCACCGTGTACTCGAGTCGCTGGTCGCTGCCGATGTTGCCGGCGAAGACCTCGCCGGCGTTGAGGCCGATGCCGACGCCGATGGTCTGCCGGCCCTGGCGGCCCCACTCGGCGTTGAGCCAGTCGATGCGGCGCTGCATGGCGACCGCGGCGCGCACCGCCTGGTCGGCGTCGTCGTCGCGCGCCAGCGGCGCTCCCCAGAGCGCCATCACCGCGTCGCCGATGAACTTGTCGAGCGTCCCGCCGTGCTCGAAGACGACGTCCACCATCTCGGAGAAGTACTCGGTGAGCAGGGTGGCGATCTCGTCCGGGCTCATCCTCTCGGAGAGCGGGGTGAAGCCGCGGATGTCGGAGAACAGGACGACCACCTCGCGCTTGGCGCCGCCGAGCTGGACCTCGCCCTCGGCGCCGGCGATCTGGCGGGCGAGGTCGGGAGCGAAGTAGCGGTGGAAGTTCGACAGCACCACCGCCTCGCGGCGCACCCGCTCGATCAGCTGGCTGTTCTCGATCGCCACCGCCACGATGCCGGAGAAGGCGGTCAGGAACGACAGGTCCTCTTCGCTGAAGGCGCGGGTCGCCGCCTGGTTGTCGAGATAGATCAGGCCCAGCACCGTTCCCAGGCCGCCCAGCAGCGGCGCGCACATGGCGCTCTTGACGCTCTGCAGGAAGACCGAGCCGCCGGCGAACCGGCTGTCGTCGGGGGCGTTCTCGATCAGCACCGCCACCCGCTCCTCGACCGCCTTCCTGGCGATCGACCGCGGCACCGGCGGGCCGATGCCGCCCGTGCCGGCCTTGACCGTGGTGCGGTTGCGCGCCACGCGCGGCAGGAAGTCGCCTCCCGGGCCGGCCATCAGGATGGCCACCCGATCGACGTTCATCACCTGGAAGGTGAGGTTCACCACCTTTTCGAGCAGGCGGTCGACCTCGGCCTGCTGCGACAGCTCCTGGGCGATGGCGATCAGCAGCGCCAGCTTCTTCTCGAGCCGCACGGCGGCGGTGCGGCCGCCGATCCGCAGCACCGACTTGCCGACCGGGGCGTCGGCGATCTGGGCCACGACGTCGGCGGCGCCGCGCAGCGGCACCTGACGCACGATGGTGCCGGCGAGCGGGCTGTCCTCGAGGCCGAGCGGCACAGCGCCGGGTGCCGGCACCCCTGGCAGCTCCGGCTGCAACAGGTCGAAGCCGACCTTGCCGAAGGCGACCTGGGCGCCCGGCAGGGCGACGGCTTCGCTCACCCGCCGGCCGTCGACGAAGGTGCCGTTGGTGGAGCCCAGGTCGCGCAGGCGCAGCCCGCCCTCGGTGAGGTCGAGCTCGGCATGGCGGCGCGACACCGTCGGATCGGCGATCGGCAGATCGCAGTCGTCGGTGCGGCCGACGATCAGCGTGCGGCCGGCCGCGATCTCCAGCGACGGCGCTCCGGACTTCGCGACGAGCTTCACGGTCGGTTTGGCCTCACCACGCTCCGCTACGTTACTACAGGGGCAGCGGCGGGCCGCGGCGCGCCTACTGCTGCAGCTGGCTGCCGAGCTGGCCCAGGCGCTCGGCGAAACGGCCGGCGTCGAAGGCGTAGGAATTCTGCAACTCGGCCGCGAGACCTTCGGCGGCGCCGGCGAGGCCGGAGCGCAGCCGCCGCGGCTCGCCTGCCACCAGCTGGCTGACCAGCGTCTGCACCGCCAGCGCCGCCTGCTGGGCGGAGAGGTAGTCCGCCACCTCCAGGCCGTCCTCGTCCCTGGCGACCGCCAGCAACAGGCGGCGCGCCTGCACGCCGTCCCAGCTCGCGCGGTCCAGGCGCGGGATCAGCTCGGCCGCCTCGCGGCTCAGCTGCTCGGCGGTCGCCGCCACCTCGGCCGGCGGAGTGTCCAGGCGGGAGAGCTGGCCGGCCAGCCGCTCGACCGCGGCGTCGAGCGCCGCCTGGCGCTCCGGCGCCACCGCGGCGACCAGGCGGCGCAGCACCGCGTAGTGGGATGGGCTCCAGCGGGGCAGGCCCGGACGCTCGCTGGCGAAGCCGGCCGGCGGCGCCGCGTTCCGCCAGCGCTCCTGGGCCAGCGAGTGGTGGCAGGAGTCGCAGCGCAGCTCGGTGAACTCCGGCCACAACGCACGGCCGCCGCCTGTGGCGCTCGCGGTGTTGGCGGCGAGGCGGGCCTTGCGCGCCACCTGCTCGAGCTCGGCGCGGAAGGCCGCCGCCTGGCCGACCGCCCAGGCGCGCGTGCCGTGGGTGTCGCGGTCGCCGGCGGTGTTGGGCTGGCGGGGCTGGCGGTCGGCGAAGGGCAGCCAATGGGACGGCATGGCCTCGCTGTAGTTGTCGAGCTCGAAGGCGAGCGGCGGGTGGCCGGCGGCGAGCAGCTCGTGATCGACGGTCTGGCCGGGGGCGCCGAGGTGGCAGTCGAGGCAGACCCGGGCGCGGGTGCCGATGTCCCGCAGGTCGGTCATGCCGGCCGCGACCGACTGCTGGTGGGTCCAGCTCTCGGAGCGGTGGCCTTCGAGCCAGCCGCTCGCCGCGCCGTGACAGCTCTCGCACGATATGCCGTCCTCGAGCTCCAGCGGGCCGCGTCGCTGCCGCGCCGGCACCGACAGCGCATGGCAGCCGAGGCAGGCCTGGCTGTCCCCCGGCGCTTTGCCGAGTTTCATCCGGCGGGCGATCGTCTGCGAGCGGTCGTTGAAGAGGACGCCATAGGCCTGGGCGTGCAGGTCGCGCTTCTGCCAGATGAAGTATTCGTCCTGGCGGATGCCCAGGGTCTTGCGCGGCGTGACGCCGCCGTGGCAGCTGCTCGACCCGCAGGAAGTGGGGCCAAGATAGAGCCCGGGCTCGGGCAGCGGCGCGATGGCTGCGGTGCCGGCAGGGGTGCCGGCAGGCGGCGGGGCACCGGGCGAAGCGGCACCGGTACCGGCGCCGGCGGCAGCGGCCGGAGCCGGAGCGGCAGCGGGCGTGCCGGGAACGGCGGATTGGCCGGCGCCGCGGCTCGGCGCCAGGGTGAGCGCCCCGGCCAGGGCCGCGGCTAGGATCCAGGCATCGAAACGTCGGATCGGCTTCATGGCCGCCTCTCCTGGGGAGCGGGTTGAGGGTACGTCGGCGAGGCGGCGCGGGCCTTGACGGACAGCGCCGCGGCCGGCGCGGCCGATGGTTTGGCGGCAGCGGCGGCGGAACCGGCCGGACCAGGCGGCTGATCGGTGACGGTGTAGACGGCGCCGCCGCGCAGGTACAGGCGGCGCGTCTCCTCGGCGTTGAGCGGGCGGGCGCCCATGCGGTTGAAGACGCTGACCTGATTGCCGCTCTCGTCGGCGGCGCGGTCGCGGTCCAGCCCCTTGGACAGCGCCAGCGCCGGCCCGCGGGTGCGGCGGGTCGCGATCAGCCGCGGCGCCGGACGCGGGCTGAAGCCAAGATAGCCGGGCACCGTTTCCGGCGAGGTCAGTTGCAGCACGGCGAGACCGTGGCCGCCATTGGCGACGTAGGCGAAGAGGCTGGCATCGGTCGAGCCCACCTTCACGTCGCGCACGTCGTCGAGCTTGCCGCCGGCGTCGAAGAGCTGATCGACGACCGGCCGCTCCGGCCGCTCGACGTCGACGATCGCCACTCCCTGGCGGCCGGCGGCGAGGTAGGCGTAGGTCCGCGCCACGTAGACGCTGCCGGCGGCGAAGCCGCTGGCACGCGCCGCCAGCCGCGGCGCCCGCGGGTCGGTCACGTCCACCACCGCCAGACCCTGGCGGTCGGCGACGAAGGCATAGCGGAACTGCACCGCGACGGCGGCCGGCTGGTCGAAGCCGCCGAGCGTCGCCACCACCTTCGGCGCCAGCGGCTCGGATGCATCCACCACCACCAGCCCGCGCCGCGCCACCACGTAGACGGTGTTGCCGGCGATCGCCAGGTTGGTGGCGCCGTCGAGCACGCCGTCCGGGTTCCAGGTCAGCGCCCGGCGCAGGAAGTTGTTCTGCGGGTCGGCGTCGGTCAGCGTGTCGACGTTGACGAAGATCAAGCCTTCCTGGCGGTCGGTGACCAGCGCGTAGTGATAGAGCGGGTGCATCGGCTGCTCGTGGTTGGCGGGATCGCCGCGGCGCCAGGGCGCGACCGGCATGGTGGTCGGCAGCGCCACCGCCGTGGCGTCGCGGGTCGGGACGAAGGTGCGCTGGCCGAGCGGCGAGACCGGCGCCGAGACGATGCGCTCCGAGAAGTCCTTGTTGTCGACGTTGGCGACGTCGAGCACCACCAGGCCGCCGGACCCCTGGGCGGTGAACAGGTACTCGCCGCGCAGCTGCACGCTGCGCACCTCGGCGCCCCGCAGCCGGCCGCCGCGCGCCTCGTGGTGATGGGCCTCGCGCAGCTCGCCGCCCCGCTTTTCGTGGGCGTTGTAGAAATCGGGATAGGCCAGCCGGTGCAGGAAGCTGCCGATCACCGCCTGCGGCTCGTCCCACTCGGTCACCTGCACCGCGTCGAGGCCGCTCTTGCCCTCGGCGACCCAGGCATAGCGGCCGATGAAGTTGACGAAGTTGGTGCCCTGGGTGAGCAGCTGCGCCATCCAGGCGTTGTTGTCGCCGGCCGCCGACAGGTGGCAGTCGGTGCAGGCCTTGGTCTCGCGGGCGCGCACCGTGTGCGGCACGTGCGGATTGAACGCCTGGCTGCTGAAGCCGGGGGCCGAGATCGGCGGCTGCTGCACGTAGAAGTGGTCCCGGTTGGCGTTGGTCGAGGAGAGCACCAGCGCCGACGAGGAGCGCACCGGCGCGATCTTGCCGCCGGTGGCGGTGCCGCTCACCCCCAGCATGTAGGCGTCGGTGCGGATCACCTGCGGGTTGTAGGAGGCGTAGTTGCGGGTCTCCGTCCCCTCGTAGTGCTTCATCGCCGACTTCTGGTCCGCCTCCTGCGGCAGGTGGCAGCCGGAGCAGGAGGTCATCCAGGAGGAGTGGCAGCTGTAGCAGGTCATCGAGCTGTCGGAATGGGCGAGCGCCGTCTGGTCGCGCGGCACGAAACCCCAGCTGGCGCCGTCGCGTTGCAGCGTCTTGGCCAGGCGCGAGCGCTCGCTGTAGTGCACGTTGCCGGGGGTGATCGAATCCTTGACCTGCACCACTTCCCACTCGCGGTCGCCGTCGAGCATCGAGCGCTGGTAGAGGCGCCCGCCGCGCCAGACGAACTGGCGGCGGCCCGACGGCGTGATGCCCAGCGACAGGTCGGTGCCGGACGGCGGCGCCGCCGGACCCGAGGTGCGCAGCGTCGCATAGGCGCCGATCGTGCCGTGGCAGTCGCTGCAGCCGATCTCGATGGCGCCGCCGTACTCGCCGTGCAGCAGCCCGTCGCCGTGCGCGTCGCCCGAGAAATGGCAGTCGACGCAGTGCATCCCCTTTTCGAGGTGGATGTCCTTGAGGTGGACCGCCTTCTTGAAGCGGTCGGGGTCGTCGAAGGCGACCACCTGGTCGTCGGCATCCAGCAGGCGGCCCTTGCGGTCCTGCTTGTAGACCGCGCGGAAGATCCAGCCGTGGCCGTGATAGTCGGCGAACTGGGTGTGCTTGAGCTGCGGGTTGAGGTCCGCCACCCGGTCCAGGAAGGCGCGGTCCGACCACAGGCCGTGCACCGCCGCCCCCTCGGGGTTGCGGTCGAGGCTGGCCCGCTTCTCGGCGGCGGTGGGATAGCGCTGCTTGGCGGGCCACAGCGCCTCGCCGTCGGTCTCGTAATCCCACATGGTGTAGCCGAGGTAGGTGTTGACGAAGGAGTTCGGCTGGTGCATGTGGCAGGACATGCACTGGCTGGTGGGGATGGCGCGGGTGAAGGCGTGGCGAAGCGGATGCCCGGGTTCGCCGCGCGGGATGGTCGGATCGCCGGTGGCGCTCTCCCCCGAGTGGCCGTAAGCGGCGTAGGGGCCGGAGTTGGCCGGATCGCGGTCGTTGGCGTAGACGACGTGGCAGGCGGTGCAGCCGCTGGAGCGGAAGTCGCCCGGATGGTCGTTGGTGCCGAGCATCGACAGGTGGGGATCGTTGAGCCGCGTCTTCTGCAGGTTGAGCACGCCGGGGCTGACCCGCAGGCCGGTGCCGCGGCCGCGGTTGCTCAGCCGGATGTCGGGCTGGCCCGGATCCTCCTCGGGGTTGGGGTTGCCGATCTCGGGCGGCGACGGCGACTGTAGCCGGCCGCCGCGCTCGAAGGCGCGGAAGTACTCGCCGGGCTGGACGATCTCCCAGCGTGGCAGCGGCAGGGTGAACGGCAGGGCGCCGCGCGCCAGCTCCTCCGGGGTCGGCGGCACCGCCGGGCGGATCTGCTGGCCGCCGCCGTCGCGGCCGTAGCTCTCGCCGAGCGCCGACAGCTTCTGGCCGACGATGCCGTTGGCGTAGCCGGCGGCGCCGAAGAAGATCGAGGCGGTGGTCATCGGGCTCTTCAGCACCCGGTTGACCTGGTCCTGGTGGCAGGGGCCGCAGGTCTCCTGCGCCACCCGCAGGTCGCCCGGGTTGATGAAGCGCACGAACTCCGGCGACTCGGCGAGCAGCAGCGTGTAGCTGCGCTCCGGGTTGGCCGAGCTCAGGCGGCCGGCGGGGCGCGGTGCGGCGCCGGATCCCGCCCAGCGCTCGGGAAAGCGCGGCTTGACGTGCGCCGCCGCCAGCGCCGCCTCGTAGGGCGGGCTGCCGGGCGCCGCGCCGGGCGGCGCCGTCGCCCCCGGGTCGCCGCCGTGACATTGCACGCAGCTGATCTGCACCGCCTCCGAGGCATGGATGGGCTCGATGCCGGCGTGGCAGCTCACGCAGCCGATGCTGCCCGCCAGCGCCGCCTCCCGCGACTGCCGCAGGGTCGCGATGTTAGAGCCATGGGGGCCAGGGGAGCCCGGGGAGTCAGCGGCGCCGGTGGTGCCGGCGGGCGAGCCGGGCGGTGACGCCCAGCCGGCGGCGGGAGCGCCGGCGAGGCCGGAGAGCAGGCCGATGGCCGCCGGCACCAGCGGCAGCAGCGCGAGCAGCGCCAGGCGGTCCGGCCGCCGGCGGCGGCGGCGCGGGCGCCTGACGGGCGGCGCCGGCGACGCGGCCGGCGGCTGGCGGAAGCGGCCGAGGTTCGGTGTCACGGGGACCTTTCCATCAGAAGGACAGCACCAGGTTGCTGAAGCCGGCGAGCAGCGTGCCGGTGTTGCCGTAGATGTCCTTGAACCCGGTGCCGGGGACCAGCGCCGCCACCCCCGCCAGCACCGTCACGTGGTTGTTGAGGAACGGCCGGAAGCGCGCGCCGACGCTCAAGTCCCAGCCGATGGTCTCGCGGATCGGCGACTGGAAGAGCAGCAGCTCGAGCGTGCCGGTGTGGTCGAAGCGCAGGTAGTTGGCGGTGATCTCGACGCGCAGCCGCGGCAGCAGGTCCAGCTCGAGCCCGGCGCTTGCCAGGTGGAGGCCGGGGTTGACGAAGTTGGGCTGCCCCTCGTCCTTGCTGCTGCGCAGGTCGGGCAGCAGGCTGCCGCGGTTCACCAGCGCCACCCCGATGCCGGGCAGCAGGATGCCGATGCGGTCCCAGAAGCTGAAGCCGCCGCCGGCGAACTCGGGGTTGTCGAAGATGCTGTCGAAGCCGCGCGCCACGCGCGCCGTCGGATTGTTGTCGCCCGAGGCGTAGAGATAGGCGAGCTTCGGCCGCCACCAGTCGCGATCGACCGACACCTCGAGCGCTCCCATGCCGGCGCGGATGTCCACCCAGTCGTGGCCGCCGCCGGACGGATCGGGACCGGCGATGGGGTTGAGGCTGTCGCTGCCGGTCACGTAGTAGAAGGCGTGATCGACGTTCACCGGCCCGAAGTGGCCGAGCCCCGTCCAGCCCAGGTAGAGCGCGTGCACGGCATGCGGCGTGAACGAGCCCACCGGGTCGGGGCGCACCAGGAAGCCGTTGGTGTCGAAGTGCAGGCTGCTCTCGTCGGACAGGTAGTGCACCGAGGCCTGCGCGGTGTAGCCCGGCACCAGGAAGTCCTGGCGATAGAAGTTGGCGATCGACACCTGCTGGTGGCGCGCGTCGAAGGTGTTGAGCCCGCTGTTGGTGTCTTTTTCGAGCCGGTCGAAGAACGCCAGGTTGAACTGGTCGCGGTTGGACTCGTAGGAGCCGAACACGCGCGCCCCGAGGTTGGTGTCGGAGAAGATGAAGCCGCGGAAATCGCTGTTGAACGGTTGGATGCCGACCCGCGCCGACACGAAGTCGTAGTTCGGCGAGAGGTCGGCGAGCTTGAGCTCCCCGAACAGCTCCTGCAGCGCCACGAAGCCGTCGAGGCGGCTGGTGCCGTTGCGGACGTCCGGGTTGACGATGCCGTTCTCGGCGACCTGCAGGTCGTTGACGTTGGCCACCAGGCTGCCCTTGACCCGCCAGTCGACCGGCCGGAAGGCGGTGTCGCCCTGGAACAGGTCGGCGGAGAAGCCCATCGTCTGGGTGAGCAGCAGCTGGCCCTCGTGGCCGAAGAAGGTCAGGCTTCCGGGACGGTTGGTGCTGATGCCCGACGGGGTCGGCAGCTGGCGCGCCTCGACCATGGTGTCGGAGATGGCGCTCAGATCCAGGAACAGGTTCTGACCGTGGATCGGCAGGTCGCCCTTCAGCCGGTTCTGGTTGTAGGGGTCCCAGGGGCTGCCGGGGACGGTCAGCTCATACGGCGGCAGCACCACCCGCCAGCGGTCGGTGAACTCCTGGAAGTCGGCCTCGGCCGACTGCACGGGCGGGGCGTAGCTCTCCGGCTCCGACAGCAGGGGCCGGCGCGGGAATCGGCCCGGCAGCTGCACCACCAGGTCGGCGATCGCGCCGGCGGTGCCGCCGCCGGCAGGGGCGGCCGCCGGCGCCTGCACGGTGACCCTGACCAGGTAGGTGCCGGCGGCGAGGGGCGCCGGCCAGCGCACCGCGAAGCGTCCGTCCGCGCCCACCACGGCAACCGGCGGCGGCGCGGGTGGGGCCGCGGCGGGGAGCGGGGAAGCCGCTCCGGAGCCGGGCGCGCCAGCGGCACCGACGGCGCCGGCGGACCCGGAGGACCCGGAGGACCCGGAAGACCCGGAAGACACCGGCGGCGAGGCCGGGGCGATGGACACCTCGACGGTGGAACCGGCCGGCGCGGTGGTGGTGCCGTCGATGGTCACCTCGGGGGTCTGGCTGAACAGCGGCCGGCCGCCATGGATCTCCAACTGGTAGGGCTCGCCGGCGGGAGCCGCGGTTCCCCCGGAGGTGCCGGCGGCCCGTCCGCTCCCTTCGGCGCCGCCCGTTCCAGCACTGCCGGCAGCACCGGACGAGGAGGGAGCAGGGGAAGCCGCGGTGGCAGAGGAGTCGGCAGCGGCGGCAGCCGCGGCGGGCGCCGGCGGCGCGGCGCTCAGGAGCTCGGGCGCCAGCAGTGCCAGGCAGGTCCCGAGCAGCAGCAGCGCCGGGCGGGGCCGCGGCGACACCCGGCGAGCGAGAGTGGGCGCTCGCATCAGTTCTCCGGGTTGCGCGGGAACTTGAGGAAGGGCAGGCGGGCGCCGTCGACGGTGAGCCGGTCCGCCCAGATGCTCTGCGGCGGCAGGAAGCCCTGCGCGCCAAGGAAGGTCACGTAGTCGTCCTGATCGACGCCGTCGCCGCTCACTCCCAGGCCGCCGGCCAGGTTGCTGCCGTGGTAGAGCGGCACGCTGCCGGGGAAAAAGACGATGCCGCTCTGGTGAGGGTTGGCGGCCTGTTGCCCCTGGGTGCAGGGGAACGAGGTGTCGCGCAGGAACAGATCGAAGAACGGGCCGGCGCCGGTGCCGTCGATGCCCGGCGGGTAGAGCGGCTGGGCGCCGAAGCCGATCGTGCGATTGGTCACCGCGGTGCCCGCGGGAACTGCCGGCAGGTCGGCCTGCGCGGCGATGCTGCCGCCGCTGAAGTAGACGACGTTGCGCGACTTGGCCACCGCGACGTCGATCGAGAAGACGGTCGCGTCGGGCATGCGATAGAGCGCCAGGATGCTGCCGTCGAGGTCGCTGACCGCGATCACCATGCGGGCGCGGGCCCCGATCGGCAGCCGGATCTGCGCGCGGGTGCGGGAGGCGCCGGCGACGGCCTGCTGCACGATCTGGTCGACCTCGGCCTTCGCCAGCTGGGTGCCGGCCGACGGTCCGACCAGGTAGCCCTCCGGCGCGCAGCCGCCGGTCAGCGGCCCGACGGTGAAGCTGCCGGCGGCGCTTCCCGGATTGGTGCCCGCCGGGCGCTGCTGCTGCTCGACGAACGGCAGCCGGATGCCGTTGATGAACACCACTCCCGGCGCCGGCACGACCGGCAGGAAGCCGGCGGTGGCGGCCGCGGTCAGGGCGGCGAACTCGGCATCTGCCGGCAGGACGCCGGCGACGCCGACGCCGCCGACCACGGCGGAGCCGCGGAACAGTGGCAGGCCGCCCGGGTCGACCGCCGCCTGGTTGGTGTCGAAGGGGCCGATCTTGCCGGTGACCGGCCCGGTGCCGCAACCCACCTGGACGTTGCCCTTGCAGGTGCCACCGGCCAGCGAGCCCGCCGGCGGCACCGCCTGGCCGGGGAGGAAGGTGACGTCGAGAGAGCAGCCGCGGTTGGTGTTCTCGATGCCGTAGAGCGCGCCGTTCGAGGTGTTGGCGATGCCGGGCGGGAAGTGGATGCCGGAGATGAAGCGGACGGTGCGCGAGGAGAGCGGCGCCTGGTCATTGCTGAAGAAGGCCCCGGTGCGGGCGAGCCCCACCGCCAGGTCGTCGTCGGCGGCGGTGGTGCCGGGCTTGCGGAACACGCCCAGCACCTTGCCGACGCGGTCCACCACGGCGATCGTCATCGCCGGCGCATCGAGCGCCGCGGCGGCGGCATGTGCCACGGCGGTGACCTCCGCCGGCGACAGCGCCGGCTGGCCGTCGAGGCAGACCGGCGGCGGCGCGACCTTGACCGGCGGCGGAGGTGGGTGCAAGACCTGCGGCGAGCGCGGCGGAGCCGTCGCCGCCTCGCCGCCCGGAGGACCGTCCGCGACAGTCTCGGTAGCATCCGGCACACCGGCGGCTTCGCCCGCCTGACCGGCGTGGCCAGCGAAGGCTGGCGGAAGAGCCAAGCCGCCGGTGGCAAGCCAGCCGGCAAAGGCCAAGAGAATCAGCCGCCAACACCGCGGAGACAAGGCCGCCTCGCCGGTGGTCATAGATCTCGCTAGTCGTTACCGGAGCCAAAGTTATCGCCCTGGCGCCAGGGCTGTCAAGGAAGAGCCTCGCGCAGCGGCACGGGACAGTTGTCACTCGTCTTCAGTGCCGGATGTCAGGCCGGCTGAACGGGAAGTGCGCCAGCCTCATCATGCCGCCAGGTCATCGGCCATTCCCACGGCTCCGGCGCCACGCTCGAATCCGAGCTCATAAGTTATCCAAGCTCATAAGTTAAGTACTCGGTTCTTTACCCACTTCGAGATCAGCACCATCGAGTACCTCACCATCGGGACGCACAGCGCGAAGTGCCCGGCCCGAGGCTTTCGCAATTCGCTTGCGCGCTGCTTTGGCGTGCTCGCCCTCGAGAATCTCGCGCTTGAGCACTTCTTCCTCGAGCACCTTCCTTACTTCATCGGTTTCGATCCGGATACCGGGTGCGATCCGCCGCAGCTCACGCCTGATGACATCGAGGACGGGAGTCGTGAGCAAGACGCCGGCGATAGAATATCGACTTCGCGCCTGGCGCTCGGCGGCATATTCATCCAACCGCTGATTTCGCCATCCTTCCTTGGCCAGTACGAACAGCTGCTCTAAGTCGCCGGCCGCACGCGGATTCAGCTCGAGAAAATCGAGCTCGAGGATGAGCTCCTGGCCGATCGGCTTCGTGAATTCCATCTTGTACACACGCCACTTGATACCGGTGGTAAGAATTATCCAATCGCACCCCTCATGGGCTGCATAGTCCACTACTTGCCTGAGATATGCTTCCTTTAGTTCAACTCCGATCGGTTTGACCTCGATCAAGGTCGAGGTCTTCTCGGCGAGCCTGATAGCGAGGTCGCAATACGTTCCATGGATCGGATGCTCAGTTCTTATATCGGCGTATTTATCGAAGCCGAAGACCTCGTGCAAGATATCTTGGACGATGATCACAGTGTCGGACTCGTTCACGTCCCTCTTTTTCGCTGCCTCGAGGATCGGCTTGAATTTCCTCAACCCTGACGACAGCCTGGAAGCAATTCTTGCTGGCATGCCCATGATGTGTTCTCCTTGCGGCTTGGCGTTGCTTCCGGCAGGAGGCCCACTTGAGTCTTACTGTAGGTGGGAGCTTCAGTGCCGCTGACCGATTCGCCCCTATCGATAAGCCTACTTTAAGCTGGCGGGCAACAGCCACGCAAGCCTATGCACCGATGGCTCTGCGTCTGACCGCGCAGACATTGCGTCTGCCGCCAACTTCTCGAAAGCTCTTGAGCTTGACGTTATGATTGCATCAGCCCGTCGGTTGACGACTGCTGCAATGATCTGAAGATATCTCCCCCCTGATCGCGCGCGTCCCTCAGGGACAGCTGGCGAACGCCGAGGTGTCCTGGATCGGCTCGTAGGTTCAAACCGGGCTCATCAGATCCTCCTGCCGCCCCGCCGCTCGGCGAAGGCGCCGCGGCATGAGTGCGCACCGGCTCCGAGGGGCCTACCGCATCGAGCCGGCGGAATCGGGGCCGGGCGGAGTGTCCGGATGATAGCGGTGACAGCTCAGGCAGGCGACCGGCGCCGGGCCGGCGGGTGCCGCCGGCGCAACGACCGATGCCGGGCTCGCAGAGCCTGTCGAGCTCGCCGGCGCCGGATTCGCGGCGGGAACGACCGCTCCCGGCCCTGTGCCGCCACCGGCGTTGCCGATGCTGCCCGTGCCGCCGTGGCAGGTGCGGCACACCGCGATCGACGGCAGCAGCACGTCGGCGGTCACCGTGCTGGCGGCGGCGGTCCCATGGCAGAGCTGGCAGTCGCTTGCCTGGTGGTCGAGGTGCGAGAAGCGGGCGTTCGGCAGCCAGCGCTCGGGAATCGGTTGCCAGGTCACGGCCGGCACCGGTCTGGCGTTGGCGTCCACGAAGTGACACTCCTTGCAGGCGGTACCGTAGAGGTAGCGCTCCGCCAGTACCTCCGCCCCCTGGGCCTGGGCGCTGTAGTCGATGGCGCGCGACTGCTGGCCGGCACCGCGGATCAACCGCAGGTACTGGTCGCGGACGGACTCGTTGGCCGCGCGCCGGTCGGAGTAGACGCTGATCAGGAACTCGCGCACGCGTCGCGGGGCAGCGTGAGGGGCCACCTGATCCGGCCGCCGGCTATCGAAGGTGAGCGGATGGCATCCCGAGGTGGTGCAGGTGGCGTCGTAGGTCACCGGGACGATGCCGGTCGAGCCGGTGGGGGCATTCTGGCCGGCCGCGTCCTGGTTGCCGAGTGGCGCGGCCTTGCCGGCGGACGGCGCCGGCGGCGTGCCCGGCGCCGCCTGGCGGTTGCCGGCCTGTAGACGATGGCAGCTCTGGCAGGTGAGCTGGACCCGCTGGCCGGAAGGGGTCGGCAGCCCGGCCCGCAGGTGCTGCCGGTGGTTGAAGCGCAACGGTGTCGGATCCACCCGCCGCGCCACCGCCTCCGCCAGCACCATGCGCGCACCGCTCGGCAGGGTCACCGAGAAGTCCGGGTGATCGTCGGCGAAGCCGCGGACGCGGCGAGCGAAGCGCGGCTCGGCCCCGGGCGGGTTCACCTGGAGATCGCCGTGACAGGACACGCAGGTCCGGTCGCCGACCACCGCCCGCTCGCCGCCGCGATGCTCGGGATGGCAGCCGGTACAGGGCGGCGTGAAGGTCTGGCTGGCCTGGTGGACCTGGCCCTTCTCGCGCTGCCGGGAATGGCAGTCGGCGCACAGCGCGGGATCCGGCCCCCGCCAGGGCGAATGGCAGGAAGCGCAGGAGGTGTCGGAATGCCAGGCATGCACCGGGCCCGGCTCGAAGGCCCTGGTCCTGCCGGTCAAGGGGAGCGCCACCATCAAGGCGGCGGCGCCCACGGTCAGCCCGAGGGCGAGCAGCCCCTTGTTGAAGAAGGACCGGCGCAGGCCGTAGGCGTGCAAATAATCGACAGCGGGCGTGGGCAGCGGCGGCGGCACCCGCGGTCCCGCCGGTGGCGCCGAGCGCGGCGCCCCTCCAGGTGGAGATCCGGGAGGTGCAACCGCGGGCAATCGCGAGGATCCTGAGGACGGTGCTCCGGCTGCCGGCGGCGGATGTGTCTCGCCGCCAACCGGCGATCCAGCATCTCGTGTCGCTTCCCGCAACACTTCGCCGGCCGCCGCAGCAGCAGCCGCACTCCGGCCTGCTGCGCTCGGTACGGCCGACTCGCCGGCGCTTGGCTGCCAGGTGCCAGCTTCGCCGGGCGTCGCCCTCGCCCCGACCGTGTCCCGCGACGCTGCCTTGTCTGCGGACGACGTTTCCACGGTGACGTCCGAGCTGCTTCCGGCTGCCGCCGCCCGATCCCGAGACGCCGCATCCCACGCTGTTGGCGCTCCAGCCGCTGGTCCTGCGACAGGAATCTCGCCGGTTACCCCTCGGGCCGCGGTCTCCCAGGCCGCCACTTCTCCATCTGCCGCAGCCCTTGCCGCCGCCGCCCTGGAAGCCGCTTCTCTGGCACCTGCTTCGCCAGCCGCTGCTTCTCTGTCTGCTGTTTCTCTTGGTGCCGCTTCTCGTGGTGCCGCTTCTCTTGCTGCCGCTTCTCTGGCTGCCGCTTCTCTGGCTGCCGCTTCTCTAGCTGCCGCTTCTCTGGCTGCCGCTTCTCTGGCTGCCGCTTCTCTTGGCGCCGCCTCTCTGGCTGCCGCTTCTCTGAAGGCCGCGTCTCTCGCCGCCGCCTCTCTGGATGCCGCGTCTCTGGTTGACGCTTCGCTGGCGGCTGCCACGACGGGCGCTGCCTCTCTCCCGGCCGGCCTCCTGGCCACCGCCTCCAGGGCCGCCAACTGTTCGGCCACCGTCCTGGGTGCGTCTGGCGCGGCCGCTCCCGGCGCGGCGCCGCTCGATCTCGGCTTGGCTTCGTCGGTCGCCGGCGGGCCGCCGGCCAGGTTCGCCGCTGCTCCGGTCGCGGCTCCTTTCGCGGACTGCCGGGCGGCCGCCGCCGCCATCGCCGTCGCCGCTCGCACCGCCGCCGCAAGGGCCTCCGGGGACATCCGCATCGTCGCCGCATCGGCAGCCGTCACCGCGTCCCCGGAATCCGCTTCCCAGGCCCGAGCCCCTATGGGCGCCACGGCCGGGGAGGCGCCCGGCGGCGCGGCAGCCGGAACTGCCGGCGGCGCCGGTTGCACCACGGCCGGCCCCACCACGGCCTGCGACACCCCTGCCGGCTCGGCCGCCACCTCCCCGGCCGCCGCCTGCCCGGCCGCCGCTTGCTCCGCGGCCACCTGCGCCGCCGCAGCCTGCACCGCCGCGGCAATGACGCTCGGCGGCGCGACCGTGGTCGCTGCCGGCGGCGCCTGGAGGCCGGCCCCCACCCGCACCGCCAGGAACAGCGGATCCTCGCTGTCGGTGATCTGAGCCCGGATCTCGTAACTACCGATGCTGATCAGATCGTTGGTCGCCAGCTGCGCCTCGCGCACCGCCCTGCCGTTGAGGTAGGTGCCGGTGACGCTGCCGCGGTCGAGCAACCGATAACCGCCCGCCACGGCCTCGATCACCGCGTGCTCCAGACCCACCGCGACGTCGTCGAAGCGCAGCTCGGCGTTGGTGCCGCGGCCGATCCGCAGCCGGTCCCCGGGCACGAACGAGATCATCGACTGCTGGCCGGCGATCTTCTGGACGATGAAGGGCACGCGGGCTCCTCAGGGCCGGGCGTAATAGAAGACCGCCACCAGATGGGCCGCGATCAGCACCAGCAGCGCGATCGACAGCGGCAGGTGGACGTAGAGCCACGCGCCCATGAGGTTGCGGTAGCGCTGCTGGGCGATCAGGCGTTGGAGCATCTCGTTGCGCTGGCGCGACAGCACCAGCAGCTGGCGCAGCTCCTCCTGCTCCTCCGGCGGCACCCGGGTCAGGTGCACCGCCCAGGGCGCGGTCGCCGCGCCGCCGGCGCCGGCAGCGCTCCCTCCGGAGCCTCCCGGACCAATGCGGGAGAACAACATCCGCCAGCCGGCGAGGCGAACGGGCAAGGACTCCGCGAGCAGGCCCTGGCAGACCTGCTGGAAGGGCTGCGACCGGCTGGCGGCCAGGCGCGCCATGCCCTCGGCCAGCTGCTTGACCTGTGCCGCCAGCTCGGCAGGCGTGAGATCGCTCTCGACCTCGCTCAGCCGCCGCGGCACGGAGGTGTAGAAGGACGCCCCCAGGATGCCGCTCCCCACCACCACCAGCAGCGCCACGTAGGCCGCGATCGCCACCCGGTCCTGGAAGCGGAAGCCGGTATGGAGGAGGATCACGAAAGCCGAGAGGATGCCCAGGTAGATGTGCGATTGCAGCCAGCCATCGAGGGTGCCCCAGGTGCTCCGGTACGAGCGCTTGCGTACCCCGAAGTAGAGGAGGATCAGGACCGCCAGCAGCCCAAGCGTGCCGTAGACGATTCCCACCGGCGAGCCGCCGTGCTGAAAGCCGCGCAACGCGAAGAAGACGTAGGACGCGGTGAGCGCCGCGCCGACCAGCAGCCAGGCGCGGCGCCAGCGCGCGGTGGCGGTGGTGCGCGGGAGCATCAGTGCAGGTCTCCGCTGCGCACCACCAGCTCGGCCAACCGCTGCTGGTACTCCCCGGGTTCGAGCCGGATGGCGGCGCCGGTCGGGCAGCTGCGGACGCACGCCGGGCCGCCGTGGATCTCACGACAGAGATCGCACTTGACGGCCAGGGTGCGGCCGGCATCGCCGGAGTCCGCGGCGGCCGCGCCCGCCGGCGGTGTCGGCGGGTGCGCGTGTCCGGCCGCCCGGTCCGGATCGCCGCCGAAGATCGACCGCAGCCAGCCGAAGAGCGTGCCGCCGGCCTTGGGATGGACCATGAAGATGTTGCCGTAGGGACAGTTGCGCTCGCAGTTGCCGCAACCGATGCAGTTGCTGCGGATGAAGACCTCGCCGTGGGGATCGCGGGCGATGGCGTCCGGCGGGCAGTCGGTCATGCACAACGGGTTCTCGCACTGCCAGCAGGAGTTGGGGGCGAGCAGGTTGTAGAACTTGATGCCGGTGAGCGACAGGCGGGCCTGGCCGTCGGCATGCACCCCCTCGCAGGCGCTGATGCAGTTGCCGCAGCGCACGCACTTGTGCTCGTCGATGAACAGCGCCTGCGTGCCCATCACCACCTCCTGGCGGATGAGGTCGGAGAGCACGCTGGAGCCCGGCATCGCCTCGGCGACCAGCGAGGCGATGCGGCGCTCCTCGAGCTTGCCGGCGAAGCCCGCGGCGAGCTCGGGATGCATGGCGATGAAGCGGTCGAAGTCCTCCTTGTCGAGGCGAATCAGGTCGGTCGGAAAGATGGCGGTCACGGTGGCGGTGCGCTGCGCGTCGGGCAGCAACGCGGTCTCGCCGAAGAAATTGCCGGCCACCAGGTAGGAGAGCACCAGCTCGCGGCCCGCCGACAGCTTCGAGATCTTCACCTGGCCGTTGCGGATCAGGTACAGGGCGCCGCCAGGGTCGCCCTCGGTGAACAGCGTCTTGCCGCGCTCCAGGCGCTCGATCCTGGCCTTCCCCACCAGGCTCCACAGCACCGATTCGGAAAGCTCGGGGAAGAGATAGCCCTGGAAGGCGCGGATCAGGAAGGAGCGATCGACCATGCCGCGGACCGGCGCGTCGGTCGCCATCAGCTTCAGCATCGCCTTGCGCGGGATCTCGATCAGCCGCACGCCGCCGCGGGCGATGCCGGTCGCGTTGCGCCGGCGGCCCGAGATCAGGCTCATCTCGCCGAAGAAGTTGCCGGCCTTGAGCGTCGCCACCCGGCGCGCGCCGGCCTTCGGCGCGGCGGGCGGCGTCACCTCGATATCGACCTCGCCGGCGCTCACCACCAGGAACGAATCGCTGTAGTCGTTCTGCCGCAGGATCACCTCGCCGTCCCGGTACTCCCGCACCTCCGCGGACAGGAACACCTCGCGCAGCAGCTCCTCGTTGGCGACCGCAAACATCGGGATCTCGTCGCGCAGGTCCTCGATGCGCTGCCGCACGGTGCCGCGCCAGTAGGGCAGGCGCCGCTTCAGCACCTCCTCGTCGGCGGGCTCGACCTCGCGACCGAGGATGTGCTCGACGACCTCGAAGCCCTGGTTGATGCCGAGCTTGATCAGGTCGCGCCCGGTCACCGCGCCGACCAGGAACAGTCCGGGCACGGAGGACTCATAGCGCTGCGAGAGCACCGGCCGGGCGTCGCGGCCGCTGCCGGCGAAGGACACGCCGAAGCTCTCCAGCGCCGCCCGCGGCGGCGTGGCGCCGAGCTTCAGGATCACCTGGTCGCAGGGCACCCGGACGCTGCCCTCCGGTTTGTTGAGCTCGACCGCCGCCGGCTCGACGTGATGCACGGTGGTGCTGAAATGGACGGTCAGCTGGCCGGTGGCCTGGCGGCCCAGGATGTCGCGCTCGAGGCTCTCCTTGGCGCGCAGGATCTCGGGCGTCCGCACCACCAGCCCGACTCGGTTGCGCTCGCACAGCGCCAGCGCCACCTCGAGGGCCGAGTCGCCCGCCCCCACCACCAGGATGTCGCGGTCGACGAAGTCGTCGGGATCGACCAGGCGCGTGCTGACGTGGGGAAGGTCCTCGCCCGGCACGCCCAGCAGGCGCGGGTTGCCCTGGGTGCCGACCGCCAGCACCACCCGCTCGGCCTGGTAGCGCTCGCTCGCGGTGCGCACCACGAAGCCGCCGTCCGCCCGCTCGAGGCCAGTCATCTCCTGCCGGTAGCGGATGTTCAGGTCCGCCGCGAACCGCGACCAGGCAGCGAGGATGGACTCGCGCGAGCCGGCGGCGAAAGGCAGGGCGCCGCGTTGCGGCACCTGCACCGGCTCCTCCATCACGTGCTTGCGCTTCTGGTAGCAGAAGATGGTGTCCGCGAGATGGTCGGCGCGCTCGAGCAGCACGTATTCGAGGCCATTCGCTTGTGCGTTGGCCGCCGCGGCCAGCCCCGCGGGGCCGGAGCCGACGATCACCAGCGGGAAGCTCGAGCCCGGCATCGAAAGCGCCTCCACCTGGCCCTGCGGCCCCGGCGGGAAGTGGTCAGTTCGCCCTGATTCTATACGCGGGCCATCGCCAGCCAGTTCGAGATCGGCCCAACCGCCGGGCCAGGGCAGGGAGCGGGCCGGAACCGGGCCGGAACCGGGCCGGACGTGCCGGGGTCGGGCGGGCCGGGCCGGGGGCCGGAGCCGGCACTTTTGCCCCTCGGCGGCGCCAAAGTGCAGGGGCGGATCGTTTAACGACCGCGCAGGACTCATTTTGCAACCATTTGAGTAACACTTGCCGGCCTCTTGCCCGCCGAACCGCTACGGCGACAATTGGATATACGCGGCGACAGCCGAGCGGGGAGGTAAGTGAGGCTCAACCTCGCGGCGTTTCTCCTCTCGATTTCCCGCCATCAGCGAGCGGATTTCCGCGGGAGCTGGCGGCCATCCCGGCCGCCGGTCCTTGCCCCCCGCGATGAGGAGGTTTGTTATGTCTTGTCCAAATCGTCGTCTTACCCTGAGCGCGATTCTCGTGGCCGGCGCTCTCGCCCTTGCGGCGCCGCCGGTCCAGGCCGGCGAGATCCTTCCGGCCGGCTGGTTCGGCACCCTCGCCCATCAAGTCACGCAGTGGACGGCGGGCTGGTGGAGTTGGCCGGCCAAGTCGGCAAACGACCAGCCGGTAGAACGCCGAGCCGAGCCAGTGAGCCTGCGTCCCCAAGGGGGAACAGACTGTGGCGGCACGGTTGACCCCACTGGCGGCTGCAAGCCGTCCGCCGTGCGTCGCAACTAAGGATTGGCGAGAATCGGGAGCGGAGGTCCGACCCCTCCTTCCGTTTCTGCGTATTCGATGGCACAATGTACCTCTCGGGAAGAACCAGATGCTCGATCACCCTCCAGCGGCGGATTGGGAAAGGCTCATCCAGGGCAGTCTTTCGTCCTTCGAGAAGCTCCGCCTGCTCCCTCACTTGCTGCAGGGCTGTCCTCACTGCTGCAACTCCCTGGCGCGCCATGGAGGCATGGACTTTCCCGGCGAGGCCGGGGGCGAGGAGTACGCTACCGCCGTGAAGCGGGCCATCGCCACGGTCACGCAGATCGAGCCGGCCCGGCAGAGTGCAGCCGCGGTGCTGGCCGCGCTGCTTGCCGGCTACGGCGAGACGGCGCGCTCGATCGCGCGCACGAAGGAAGATCTCTCCGCTCTGCGCGGCCTGCCGCGGGTCCAGGCGCTCCTGGAGGCCGTGAGCGCCCTACGCCACGAGGATCCTCGTGGCATGCTCCGCTTCGCGAAGCTGGCGCGCTACGCTGCCGATCACCTGCGCATGCGGGAGTTTGGCCGCCAAACCGTCGCCGATCTCCGGGCCTTGGCGTGGGCCGAGCTCGCCACCGCCTACCGCATCTGCAACGAGCTTCGCCAGGCCGAGGAAGCAATGAATCGCGCGATTTACTGGTGCCAGCGCGGTTCCAGGTCGGATCAGTTGCTGGCACGCGTCGCCCACCTGCTCGCAACGCTGCTCGCGTACCAGCGGCGCTTTCCCGAGGGACGCTCTCTGTTGGCCCTGGTCTACAGAGTCCACATGGCGACGGGAAACCGGCACCTCGCCGCGCAAGCCCTCATCACTCGGGCGAATCTGACGACCTGGGAGGGTGACCACCGCCAGGCGTTGGTCTTGATGCGCCAGGGATTCGATCTCCTGGATCCGGAACGTGATCCCAAGCTTCAGGTCCAAACCCTGTGGAACATGATCTGGCTGCTGGCCGAGCTGGGACATTTCCGCGCCGCCCGCCGCCTGCTCTGGCGCTCACACCTGCTGCTCGCAGACGTCATCCAGCCTCATCGCATTCGCTGGCTCGAGGCCAAGGTGCTTGCCGGCCTGGACGACTTCCCCCGCGCCGAGGCGGCTTTCCGGCAGGCCCGCGCCGGCTTCGTCGAGCATGGCCAGGCTTACCCGGCGGCGCTGGTCGGGCTGGACCTTGCCGCGCTCTGGGCGCGCCAGGGCCGCGTCGCGGAGGTGTTCGAGCTTGCCGAGGAGATGATCGTCACCTTCCGGGCGCTGCGCATCGCCCGCGAGGCGGTGGCGGCCCTGCTGGTCCTCAAGCGGGCCTGCCAGTTCGGCGGCCAGGTGCTCGACCTGATCGACATCGCCGGCGACCTCCTCCGCCACCTGGAGCGCCAGCCCGCCAGGCCCCGCGGCTACTCGGGCTCCTTCCCGGCGGAAGCTCCTCCGCCATCCTGACCGGCAGGTCATCCTGCTACAGGTCGGACACTCCGGGTTCCAGCGCTCTGGCACCCGCTGCTTCTTCGATCAGCCTTGCGAAGCGGGTGGCAGGCTCGACGGAACGCTCGACCACCTGTTGCAGATCGTCGATCGCCGTATGCAGGTTCTGAAAGGCTTCGGCCAGTTGGCGATCCCCGACTCGATGAGGGACCGGTTGCGCTTGCGACGAGGACGCTGCTTCCAGGGACCTCATGAAGCGGAAGAAGTCGTCGGGCTCCACCTTCAGCATCGCCAGGATCCCGCGCCATCAGATCGTGGCTCAGGTGCTCTGGCAACGGCTCGAGCACGTTGCGGAGGCTGCCGGCGGCATCGTGTTCCAGGCCCCGCTCGACGTAGTGCTGGCGGATCACTCGGTGGTCCAACCGGACCTGCTCTACGTCTCGGCCCCGCACGTCGCAATCGTCGGCGACCGCATCCAAGGCGCTCCGGATCTCTTGATCGAGATCCTCTCTCCCGGCACGGCTCGCCTCGATCGCGGCGAGAAGCTGGAGCTCTATGCCCGCTCTGGCGTCCCCGAGTACTGGCTGGTCGACCCCGAGTCGCGGCAAGTGGAATTCCTGGTCAACGAGGGATGCCGGTTCGTCGCGATGCCACCGGCCGGCGGAAAGTATCGATCGCGGAACCTGCCCGAGATCCATATCGAGATAGCCAGCTTCTGGCGGCGGGTCGAAGCCAAGCTGCTCCGGTTGTCCCCCAGACGGTAAGCAGGCCCTGAGACAACGGCCGGCGGGCCGCGGGTGAACGCCCGGTTTTCCATTCCTTCCATTCCGCGGCTCGGACAACTGGCGCACCCGCGCCGTCGATTGCTGCCCGCCGCTGATAGGATGGGGAAAAATCAGCCGGCGAATCGGCCGGGCGGGAAGGAGGGGTGCTCATGGTTCCGGTATGGTCGCTCTGGATTCCGATTGGCGTCTCCGCGGTGCTCGTCTACTTCGTCAGCTCCGTCATCCACATGTTCACTCCCTGGCACCGCGGCGACCTGCGCAAGCTGCCGCAGGAGGACGCGGTCATGGGGGCAATGCGGCCGTTCGACATCCCGCCCGGCGACTACGGGATGCCGCTCGGCGGCTCGATGGCGGCGATGAAAGATCCCGCCTTCAAGGAGAAGATGAAGGCAGGGCCGGTCGCCTTCATGACCGTCCTGCCGAGCGGCCTGCCGCAGATGGGATCGAGCCTCCTGCTCTGGTTCCTCTACACGATCGTGGTGAGCATCTTCGCCGCCTATGTCACTGGGCACGCGCTGCCGGCCGGACCGGGTCTCTACCGCGCGGTGTTCAGGTTCGCGGGCTGCACCGCCTTCGCGTGCTATGCGATGGCGCTGCCGCCGTTCTCCATCTGGTACAAGCGCAACTGGGTCACAACCGTCAAGGCGATGATCGACGGCTTGGTCTACGGGCTGCTGACGGCCGGGGTCTTCGGCTGGCTCTGGCCGAATTGAGCCAACCGCCGCTCTACGACATCGCGCGGCAGATGGCGGCGGCGGCGCTTGCCGCCGTCGATCCGGAGCGGCTGGTGCGCGAGGCGCTGGCGGGGAGACCGGAGCGCTGGGCGGCGGCGGTCGCGCTCGGCAAGGCGGCGCCGGCGATGGCGCGCGGCGCCCGCGACGCGCTGGGCCAGGAAGGTGCGGCACGACGACTGCTGGTGCGCACGCACGCGACGCCGAGCCTGCTCGATCCCGCCTGGGAGCAGCTCTCCGGCGGGCACCCGCTCTCGGACCGGCAGAGCCTGGAAGCCGGCGGCCGCGTGCTGCGCTGGCTCGCCGAGCTGCCACCCGGAGCGCCCCTGCTGGCGCTGGTTTCCGGTGGTTCCTCCGCCTGCGTCGAGGCGCTCGCCGGCGACCTCACGCTCGCGGACCTCACCGCGACGCAGCGCGCGCTGCTCGCCTCCGGCCTGCCCATCGACGCCTTCAACACCGTGCGCAAGCATCTCTCGGCGCTCAAGGGCGGCGGCGCCCTGCGCGCCTGCCGCGGCCCGGTGCTGGCGCTGCTGCTCTCCGACGTTCCCGGCGACGATCCGGGGACGATCGGCTCGGGACCGTTTGCCGCCGACCCGAGCACCTTCGCGGCGGCGCTGGCGGCGGTCGAGCCGCTGGCGGTGCCGGAAGGGGTGCGCCAGCGTCTCGCGGCCGGCGCGCGCGGCGAGCTGCCGGAGACGGTCAAGCCGGGCGACCCCGAGCTGGCGCGTCTCGAGTCGCAGGTGGTGGGGAGCGCCTCGACGGCAGTCGCAGGAGCGGCGAGCGCAGCGCGCCAAAGCGGCCTGACGGTCACCACCGGCAGGCTTGCCGGCGAGGCCGCGGCGGCGGCACGAGACCTGGTGGAGCGAGGACGGGCCATCGCCGGCAGCCGGGTTGCCCTGATCCTGGGTGGCGAGACCACCGTCACCCTTGGCCCCCAGCCCGGCCGCGGCGGCCGCAACCAGGAGCTGGCGCTGGCCGCGGCACGGGAGCTCGCCGGCGGACGGGGCGAGCTGGTCTTGGCCCTGGCGACCGACGGCGAGGACGGACCGACCCACGCCGCCGGCGGCATCGTCGACGGCGCCAGCTGGGCGGCGCTCGCCGGCGCCGGCGTCGATCCTGCGGCCGCCCTCTCGGGGCACGATTCGCAGCGGGCGCTGGCGGCCCTGCCCGGAGCGCTGCTCGAAACCGGCAACACCGGCACCAACGTCGGCGACCTGGCCGTCTACCTGCGCTGGTAGCGGCCATCGTCACCCGCGATACCGGCGGCTTCAGGAGGGCGGTTCTCCCCACCTACTCGCCGGAGGAGCTCCTCCGGGCGCTGGACCTGGGCAACTCGGGAACCAGCTGAAGCTGGAGGCGGCTCCGCGGCCTGGCCCGATTCAGCCGCCGGCGCGCCGCGCCAGCAGCAGTACCTGCCGCGCCCAGGCGTCGCGGGCACCGGGCGGAGCGGTGCGCTCGCGACGGCGCGCCGCGGCGGCGCCCGGCACGATACGGGCGCCCGCGGCCAGGAAGTGACCGTAGAGGACCTGGCGTTCCGGCACCAGGCCCACTCGCCGCAGGGCCGCCGCCAGCGCCGCCGGATCGTAGGCCGTGTAGCGCGGCGAGCCGGGCTGGCGCCGCCAGCCCCATGCCTTGGCGGCCGCGAGCAGGAGGCTGTGCCGGTTCATGGCGCTGAAACAGAGGGTGCCGTCGGGGGCGAGCACCCGCGCCGCCTCGGCAAAGAAACCCGCCGGCGACGGCAGGCAACCCAGCAGGGAGATCGCCACCACTCCCGCGCAGGAGCCGTCCGCCAGCGCCAACCTCCCGGCATCGGCGGCCGCGAAGGGGCGCCGCCAGCGCGCTGCCGCATAGCGGGCCATCCGCGGATCGCGGTCGAGGCCAACCACCGTCGCACCGAGCGCGCCGAGCGCGCCGGACAGGTGCCCGGTCCCCGATCCGACGTCGAGCCAAAGATCCCCCGGTCGGATGCGCTCGGCGCAGACTTCGACGCACAACTCGAGCCCGCGCCGGAACGCGAGGTGCCGCGCCTCGCGAGCATCGTGGACCCGCGCCCACGGCTCAGGATCGAAGCGCATCGCCGGTTCCGGCGCTCGCCGCGCCGTCGCTGCCGTCGAGCCGCACCAGGCGCCGCAGCTTCGCGTCCGGGCCCAGGCGCAGCGGCAGACGCTCCACCGCCAGCGCCCCCGCGTCGCACCACAGCGCGGCGGCCAGGGCGCCGCCGCCGGCCAGGCCGGGCAGGCGCCGGCGCAGCCCGTCGCGGAGGGCCGCGGGCTCGATACGAGCCTGCGGCGAGAGCACGACCTTGGGCGCGGCGCCGCTCGTGCTCGCGCCGAGCCAGATCTGGAAGTCGTCGTCGCCGCCGCCGAGCTCGCGCACCACGCCGGCGACCAGGGAGGTGAAATCGACCTCGCCGAGCTTGACTCCGTCAAGGGCGATCTTGGCCGGGCTGTGCACCTCGTCGACTCGCCAGACCAGGCCCGCCCGGCCAAGGGCGCAGTCGCACGCCTGCCGCCGCAGCAGGCCGTGGTCGCCGAGCTCGACGTTGAACAGCACTTTCGGCGCCGCGAGCGACAACGAGGTGAAGGCCAGGGCGCCGCGCTCCCCGGCGATCACCGCCAGACGATCGGCATACAGGTGCATGTCGCCGCCGCTCGCGCCGGCAGGACAGGCGCCGGCGACGAAGCCGGTCTCGGTCGCGGCGTAGCGCGCGAAGACCCGCAGCCCGCACCGCGCCATGAAGTCGCGCCGCTCCGCGGTGAGCGGCTCGCCGCCGGCGAAGACGAGGTGCCGCGAGAGCTCCAGCCCGGCGGCCGCGGCGGCGCCGGCGAGGCGCATCGCGGCGCTCGCGAAGCACTTCAAGACCGCCGGCCGCGGCGATTCCGCCAGCCAGCGTGCCACCTCCTCCGCCCGTGCCGGCGGCACCCATTCCGGCGACGGGCCGAGCCGCGGCAGCAGGCGGCGCAGGAGGCGCCAGCCGCGGTCGGCGTGAAACGCCAGCCCGCTGCCCGGCGCCGGCGCGGGGCTGGGAGAGAACCAGCGCTGCGCCGGCCGGCCAAGCTTGGCATGCACCAGCAGGTTGTGCAGGCCGGCGATCCCCGGCGGACCGGGCAGCCAGAGCGCCACCGGCGCCTCGCCGCAGCCGTGGCTCGCCAGCAGCAGCAGCTCGTCCGCGGCCTCGCCGGCCAGGAATCGCCAGGCGTAGCGCACCGGCAGAGCGGCGCCGGTCGAACCGCTGGTCGAGCCGCCGATCCTGCCGCCAGCCAGCGGGTTGTCGAAGTCGCGCGGCGCCAGCGCGAGGGTGAGGCCGGAGCGCCGCAGCGGCGCCCGCCCGCGAAGCTCCTCCGCGCTCACCCAGACCCCGGCCGTCCGCAGCCGTGCCAGCGTCGCCTCCACCCCGTCCGCGCCCGCCATCCGGCGCAGGTCGCCCAACTCGCATCCCGACCAGCGCAGCAGGCGGGCGAAGGGGCCGCCAGGAGCCGCGAAGATCAGCTTCGCCGCGACCTCCACGAACGCGGCCTCGCGCCGCCGCACCGCGGCGGCGACGGCCTCGGCGGCCGCCGCTGGCGCGAGCGGGCGGCGCAGGAACCCCGGCAGGCCCGCCGCGGCGCGCACCAGGTCGAGCAGGGCTCGCCCGCGCACGCCGCCGCCGCCCACCGCGCTCACCGATCGAGCACCTCCAGAAACCGCAGGTCGCGGTAGCCGTCAGCGGGCTGCCGCAGGTAGCCGAGGTCCGCCATCAACGCCAGCACCTGCGCCATCGCCGCATCGTTGCGGATCGCCTGCGGATCGGGCCGGTTCGCCGCCAGCGCCCGGAGCACGATCTCGGCGCTCACACCGATGAAGCCCTCGCCGATGCGGGCGGCCTCCTCGGGCGCGGCGAGGACCCGGCGCGCCGCGGCGACGTAGGCCGTGGTCACCCGCTGCACCAGCTCGGGCTCGCGCTCGATCAGGGCGCTGGTGGTGGTCAGCGAGCAGCCGGGAGCGCCCGGCCAGACGTCGCCGGTGCGCAGCAGCACCCGCCCCAGGCCGAGAAACTCGAGCATCGCGGCATAAGGCTCGACCATCGCGGCGGCGTCGGCGCCGTGGCCGACGAAGCTCAGGATGGCGCCGTCGCCCGAGGGCTGCCGCACCAGCCGCACGTCCTGCCACCGCAGCCGGCGGATCAGCGCCATCGCGGTGAGGTCCTTGATACCGCCCTCGTGCGGCACCGCCACTCGCCGCACCTCCTCCGGCGCGAGTCCGGTCCGCACCACCAGGGCGGCCTCCTCGATGCCGGAGCCGGCGATCAGCACCAGGCGGTTGCCGGCGGCCGGCGGGTCGGCGGCCACCCGGGTCCAGGGGATGACGGCGAAATCCACCTCGCCGGCGCGCAGGCGATCGGGCACGGCCCAGGCGGTCGGCGCCATCACCGGCGTGGCCGCGAGGTCCTGCGCCGCAAAGAATCCCTCCTCGATCGCCACGTAGGCCGGCAACTGGCAGATGCCGCGCAACAACGCCAGCCGGATACGCCTCATCCCGCCATCCTTTCACTACCGGCGGCGGCGCGCTCCGGCGCGCCCGGCACGCCCGGCGCGGCCAGCGGACACCGCAAGCGGGGACAAAGCAGCTGCATCTCCGGGAGCCGGCGCAATATGGCATGCCCGCTTCGGCATGGTCAAGGAGGCTCTGCCGCGATTGATGGCCGGCTGTGAACCCGCTAGCATCCGCGCACGATCCCCCGAGAGGAGACCAGCTTGCGCTCTCGCCAACCGCTTCATCCCGTCCATCGTCTCCTGCCCGGCTGCTTCCCGACCCGACGTCGCCGCAGCGGCCTGCCACTGCCGGCCCTTGCCGCGTGGTCGGCGATCGGCGCGCTGGCGATCCTGGCGGCGGCCGGGCGCGCCCAGACACCGCCGCGGCCGGCGCCGCCGCGGCACGATGCCCAGAACGCTTACGAGCCGCGCACCGGCCCGGGTGCCGGCCAGGTCCTGCTCGCCAGGTTCGCCGGCGACTGGGACGTCGTCAAGACCTTCTATCCGCAGCAGGGAGAGCCGGTGCGCACCGCGGGCGAATGCCGCCAGGCGATGGTCCACGACGGCCACTTCCTGCAATCCGATTTCACCTTCGCCGACCGCGACGGCGGCAAGACGACCGGTTGACGCGCAAGGGCACGAAGCCTGCCGCGCCATAGCCGGCAAGCAACGCGCGGTCAGCGAGCCGGCGTGCCCGGCGGCGCCGCGCGCAGGTACTGTTGCGGCCACGGCAGCACGCTGCCGAGCGCTTGCGCCGCCTGCAGGGGCCAGTAAGGATGGCGCAGCAGCTCCCGCGCCAGCAGCACGCAATCGGCCTGGCCGCCGGCGACGATGGCCTCCGCCTGGGCCGCGTCGGTGATGAGCCCGACGGCGCCGGTCGCGATGCCCGCCTCACGCCGGATGCGCTCCGCGAACGGCACCTGATAGCCGGGCGCGAGCGGGATGGTCACGTCGGGCACCGCGCCGCCCGAGGAGCAGTCGACGAGATCGACGCCGTGGCCGCGCAGCCGGCGCGCCAGCTCGACGGACTGCTCGACGTCCCAGCCGCCGTCCCGCCAGTCGGTGCAGGAGAGCCTGACGAAGACGGGCAGCCGCTCCGGCCAGACCGAGCGGACGGCGTCCACCACCCGCAGGCACAGGCGCACGCGCCCGTCGTAGGAGCCGCCGTGCTCGTCGGAGCGCGTGTTCACCAGCGGCGAGAGGAACTCGTGGAGCAGGTAGCCGTGGGCGGCGTGGATCTCGGCGACGTCGAACCCCGCCGCCACCGCGCGCAGGGCCGCGGCGCGGAACGCGGCGACGACGGCGTCCAGCTCGGCAGCCGTCAACGCCCTCGGCACCGGATAACCGTCCGCGAACGGCGCGCCGGTCGGCCCCAGCGGCTCCCAGCCGCCCGCCGCCGGCGCGACGGCGCCGCCGCCCGTCCACGGCGGGCGGGTGCTCGCCTTCCGTCCGGCATGGGCGAGCTGAATCCCCGCCGCGGCGCCCTGTCCCTTGACGAAGCGGACGATGCGCGCCAGCCCTTCGACGTGGCGATCGTCGTAGATGCCCAGATCCTGGGGGCTGATGCGGCCTTCGGCGCTCACCGCCGTCGCCTCCGTGAACACCGCCGCCGCGCCGCCGACGGCGCGGCCGCCGAGATGCACGAGGTGCCAGTCGGTCGCGAAGCCGTCGTCGCAGGAGTACTGGCACATCGGCGAAACCAGGATGCGATGAGCGAGCTCGAGGGATCGCAGGTGGAGCGGTGCGAAAAGGTGGGACATGGCGGTGAGGATATCCCGAGCTCACAACCGCGGCGCGGCGACAGGTGGCTCGTTACCGGCCGCCGCAGTGCTGCGCCATCCTGCCATCGGAGGTCTGTAACGAAGCTCGGCGCACAACGCCCAACATGGCAGTGCAAACGCTCCGTCATGGCCACTGCCGGCCGTCACGGCGCGAACGGACAAGGAGATCCAGCATGCTCTCTTCACGACTCGCATCACGGATGGCGCTCGTTCGCGTGCCGCTTGCCGGCGGCATGCTGCTGGTCGCGGCGCTGGCGGGGCGGCCTGCCGCGGCGCAGGGCGATCCGCCGAACATCCTGCCGCCGCCGGCCCTTGCCATCGACCTGCTCAGCAATCCAAACATCAATCACAATCTCAGCGGCTGGACGATCATTGGCGACGTCACCTTCGACGGTTCCGACGACCAGGGCGGCGAGGTCGGCACCTCCGGCTGCGCGGCGGCGAAAGAAGTGCCCGGCCAGGCGGCCGACCTGGTGCAATGCGTGAACCTGCCGATCTTCTGGCGCAGCGTGGACCTGCTGCTCAACTATTGGACCAAAGCGGTCACCACCAACGCTTCGAGCCTGGCGCAGATCCAGTATTACAGCGGGCAGAACTGCGGCGGTACCTTTCTCTCCCAGGTCCAGCAGACCAACGACTTCAACAGCAGCTCCTGGCAGCAGATCCGGATGGTGGGCGTCACCGCGCCGATCGCGGCGCAGAGCGCCAGCGTCGCGTTCCGCACCCTGAACCCCGATCCCTCGACCTCGGCGACGGCGCTCCTCGACAGCCTGTTCTTCGGTTACGACATCGTGCCGGGCACCTGCGGCGCCGACCAGTCGCTCCTCTGCGTGGACGACAACCGCTTCCAGATCACCGCCAAGTTCACCAAGACCTGCGCTTCCGGCAACGGCACCTCCGCCGCGGGCGTGCAGGACACCGCCGACGGCGGCTTCCTCTGGTGCTTCGATCCCGGCAACCCCGAGGTCTTCGTCAAGGTGCTCAACGCCTGCGTCCCGTCGCTCGGCAACACCTACTGGGTCTTCCTGACCGGCTTGACCAACGTCGGCGTAACCGTCACGGTCACCGACACCAAGACCGGCCACCACCGGACCTATACCAATCCTGACAACACCGACTTCGCACCGATCTTCGACACCAACCCCGGCCTCGCGGTCTGTCCATGATCGAAGGTGTCCCGCACGGCATGGCGATGCGCCGTGCGGGGCACCGGATCGCGACGCGATGGCTCAGAACCTGCCTTGCACCAGTCGCCGCGAGCTGGGCGCGTGCGCGGGAGCCGCGCGCAGCAGCTTGGGCTGCACGCCGGCGATCTGGGACAGCACGTGTTCGGCGGACATCATCGCGCCCTCCTGCCAGCCGGGGAGCGTCGACACCTGATCGCCGACGACGTGGAACCGCCCATCGGGTGCCAGCAGGCGGGCGTAGGCGTCGTCGTCCGCCTGCTCCGTGCCCCAATCGACCCAGCCGCCGCGCTGGAAAGGCACGTTCTGCCAGGCGATGGACAATCCCAGGCGCTGCGGCACCAGGGCGTCGTCCTGGAACTTGGGATGCAGCCGGATGGCACCCCGCCGGGCCGTCACCAGCCGCTCCGCGAGCGCCATCTTGCCGAGGCGAGCGGCGTCGTCATCGTAGTTGTAGGCCCCGGTCAGCGTGCCGTTCCTGGTGAAGTAGTCGTTCGAGGGGTACCACATCTGGGTGATGACGTCGTCGGTGTAGCTGATGCCGCCGTAGATCTCGTCGTCCACCTCCCAGAAGCGCCGGTTCGCCTGCCAGCCCACCTTGCAGGTGTTGGCGAATTTGCCGCGGGCCACGGCGCCCTTGA
Source organism: Thermoanaerobaculia bacterium (assembly GCA_035308185.1). Classification (GTDB taxonomy): domain Bacteria; phylum Acidobacteriota; class Thermoanaerobaculia; order Multivoradales; family UBA5704; genus JASLEW01. The sequence continues at coordinate 40,990 of DATGHG010000142.1, forward strand.
ACTCGGGTGAGAAGTTGGCGGGGATCCGACTGAGCACCGGCAGCGGAATGCTGCTGGCGCAGAAGTCTGCCCGCGTCGTCGTCTTGCCGCCGGTCGCCAGGTCGCGATAGGTGATCTCGACGCCCGCCGGTTCGAGCTGGATGTCGATCACCTCGCTGCGATAGCGGATCAGGTTGCCGATCTTGCGCTTGAAGCCTTCGACGATCTGATCCATGCCGCCGACCGGCTGGAAGAGCGTGGGCTGCCATTCGAAGTCGAGGAACTGATAGAAGCGGTGGTGCCAGAACTCGGAGCTCAGCAGCGCTCCCAGCTCCAGCTTCTGCACCGGCGTGCAGTCCTGGTAGACGGTGAGGGGCTCGGCGCATCCCGAGCGCGTCGAGCCGCAGTAGTCCGCCGGCGGGCAGCCCTTGGTCGCTCCCAGGTCGCCGTACACCTCGAGGAGATCGAGCAGCTTCACACGGTCCGCCTCGCCGATCTCCTGGTCGAGGCTGCCCTTGCGCAGCGCCTTGGACAGCAGCTCGGCGACGTAGCCCTGGGTATCGTTGGCGATCCGACGGTTGAGCTGCGGCTGGCCGCCGAACCCCTTCTCGGTCTGGAAGCGGTTGGCGGTGGTCATCATGACGTAGACCTCGAGCGGCACCCGCAGTTCCTCGCAGTAGTGCAGCACGCGGCGATGGTGATACGGCAGCCGGCCCGGGCCCATGTTCAGGTAGAGGCCGTCGTCGAACTGGCATTCCTGACGGGTGACGCCGTGCTCGGGGCTCTCCTCGTGGATCTCCGTGCCGCGCCGGGCGGTGAGGCTGCGCCCGCCGGCGCGCGCCTGGGCTTCGAGGATCTCGCAGTGATACCCGGCCCGGCCCAGCTCATAGGCCAGCGTCAGGCCGCCGATGCCGGCGCCGAGGATCAGCACTTTCTTGCCGGCGCCGCTGCCGGGAGGCAGATCGAGGGGACCCGCCCAGGCCTCCGGCAGATTGATCAGGCCCAGGGCAGTCATGGTCTCGTAGACCGCGGCCGCCCCGCCGGCCTTGCCCACCAGGTCGAGAAAACGCCGCCGCGTCCAGCCGCCGTTTGGCTCTTGCATCTCTCCTCCTCGATCGCAGGCCCGTGACCGTCACCGCCTGCGCACCGCCCGCGAAAAAATGATCTCTCTTGGTCGAGGGATTGTACCAAGAGCCGGCGGTGCGGCAAGTGCCTTTACGGGATCTCGGCGGCGGTCACAGGTCCGCGGGCGGCGCGCTCATCACCTGCCGCCTGCCCGACGACCGGCGGTGCAGACCGCAGGTCCACCTCGCCGTGGCACGGGCCTCGCAACAGGCCGCTGGCGGCGCCGCATCCGGCCCCCCGAAACGATGAAAACCTCGACGCGCAGGTTGCTCCTCGCCGGAGCCGCGGCAGCGGTCCTCCTCGCCGCCGGCTACCTGGTGGCTGTCAACGCCTACCTGCGCTCGGGGTCGCTGGCACGAGCACTCGATCGCCACCCGGATCACTTCTTCGTGCGCTACGCGTCGGCGTGGACGGTCTGGCCGGGGGTGGTGCATCTGCGCCAGCTCGAGCTGCATGGACAGTCGAGGACGGTGCAGTGGTGGGTCGGGATCGACGACGCCACGATCGCCATCGACCTGCCGCGACTGCTGGGCCGGGAGCTCGTCGCCAGCTCGCTGGACGCCTCCGGTATCGCCTTCCGCCTGCGCCGCCGGCCGGAGGCCGTTGCCGGCTCCGCGCCACCGGCTCAGACGCCGCCGATACCAGGCCTGCTCAACACGCCGGCACCGCCGGAAAGGCCCGCGCCGGCCGGCGGCGCGGTCTCCTGGCGCATCCGGCTGGGCGGCGTCTCGCTGCGGCGACTCGCGGAGGTATGGATTGGTGCCTATCGCTTCACCGGCGACGCCAACGCCGCGGGTGGTTTCGACCTCCACCTCGACCGCAGCTTCGCGCTCGACCCGGCAACGGTCGTGTTCCGGTCAGGCTCGCTGCTGCTGGCCTCGCGGCCGCTGCTGGATGGCGTCGCGGGCGGCGGCCGCTTCGAGCTGCCGGCTTTCGACCCCAATCACCTGCAGGGCGGCTTCCTCAGGCTGGCGGGCGGCAACCTGGTGCTGCACGGCCGCCTCGAAGGCCTGGGCTTCCTCGAGCCCTACCTCCACGAGGTCCCCTGGATCGGCCTGGGCGGCAGCGCCGGCACCGTCGAGGCGGACCTGCGGGTGGCTCGGGGGACCTACCTGCCCGGCACCCACGTCGAGGCGCGGCCCGGACGCGTCACCGCCACGCTGCTGGAAGACCAGGCGTCAGGCAGCTGCGAGGTCTCCTGGGACGTGGCGCGGGACGGCGGCGGCGCGATTGGTAGGCTGGTTGCGGCCTTCGACGAGTTCCAGTTGAGGCGGCTGGGCGCCGTGAGCCCCAGGGCTCATGGCCGCGGCCTGCGGGTGGAGATCGGCACCCGTGACCTCCGCATCGACGCGCTGCCGGCGCCGGCCACGCTCGCCGTCGACCTGCCGCCCACCGCGGTGGGCGATTTCAGCTCCTACAACGCCAACCTGCCGCAAGGCGCCGGCATCGCGGTGCGCTCGGGAACCGGCATCTTGCGCGCCAGCCTGCGAGCTGCCGCGCCGGCGTGGGAGGCCACCGGCGGTATCGACCTGCGCGGCACCGCGGTGGTGGTCGACGTCCAAGGTGCCCGCCTGCGCGGCAACCTGTCGGCGCGGAGCCGCTTTCGGGCACTGCCGCAGCAGCGCCAGCTGTTGCTCACGGAGAGCAGCGTGGAGATTGCCGACGTCGTGCGCCTGGGCGCGGGTGGCGGTCCGCCCAGGCCCGGCTGGTGGGCGCGCCTGCATCTGGACTACCTGGCAGTGCGGCCTGGCGCCCTGATCGTGCTGCGGGCGAGGCTCCAGAGCACTCTCAGCGACACGCGGCCGCTCTTTGCTTTGTTCGCGCCGCAACCCCGGCCCGTGGTCTCCTGGCTCGACCGTCTGCTCGATCTGCACCCGATCGGCGCGGTGGGCGAGCTGGCGGCCGGCGATGGCTATTTCTCCGTCGAGAGCCTGACCGTGACCTCCGGCTCGGCCGACATTCGAGCCCGCCTGCGCTTCGCCGGCGGCCATACCGACGGCATCCTGTACGCCGCCTACGGCCCGCTCAGCGCCGGCATGGAGCTGCGCGGCGGCCGGCGGTCCTGGAAGCTGGTCCGCGCCCGCCGCTGGTTCGAGAACCACCCCGGGCTCGCGCCTCCTGCGGCGCGAGCCCGCTAGCGGCCTCGATCATGACTGTCTTCTTGGCGGGCGCGACGGTCTGAGGCTGATGCATCATTGCTGGAACGACCGCTCGGCGGCCAACACCCGCTACCTGGTGTTTCGTCCCCATCAGCCATGACGCGTGGTCGGCGGCCGGCGCTTGGCCGGACCTGTTGACAGATCCTAAGCGGAGAGTAAGAATCCTTAAAGTATGACTCTTACGTGTCACCGGAGGTCCTATGCGCATCACCAGCAAGGGGCAGGTCACCATCCCGATCGAGATCCGAGAGCGCATCGGACTCCTGCCCCACACCAAGGTCCGCTTCGAAGTGGACGGCGACGCCGTCCGGATCCTCCGGGAGGAGAGCTCGGCCGGAGGCCGGGGAGAGAGGTTGCTGCAGCGGATGCGGGGACGCGCGACGTCGCGCATGAGCACCGAGGAGATCATGGCTCTGACCCGCCGGGAGAGCTGAGCAACGTACTCGTCGATAGCAACGTGATCCTGGACGTGGTGACCGACGACCCGCAGTGGGGAGAGTGGTCGTCCTCCATGCTCGCCCGCTGCGCCGAGAGCGGGATGTTGGTGATCAATCCGATCGTTTACGCAGAGGTCTCGATCGGTTTCGAGCGCGTCGAGGAGCTCGAGGAAGTGCTCGCCGCGGAGTCGTTCCTGCGGGCACCGCTGCCTTGGGAGGCTGCTTTCCTCGCCGGCAAGTGCTATCTCGAATATCGCCGCCGGGGCGGCATCCGGCGATCTCCGCTGCCTGATTTCTATATCGGTGCCCACGCGGCAGTCTCCGGCTTGCGCCTATTGACTCGTGACGCGCGGCGGTATCGATCCTACTTCCGCAATCTTCAGCTCCTGACACCACCTGGCTGACGGCGGGTCGGGCGGCGGGAACGCTGGGCTATCCCGCGGCGGTTCCTTGCGACAGTCCTTCCCCCAATGCATCGGTACGGTTGTTGCAGTCGGCCTGCGGTCGAGGTGAGGGTTGCTTGCGAATGGATTGCGAGTCTACCTCGGCCAAAGAAAGGGGGAGCAGGTGAAGGCGAAACCGATCTTTTGCGCCCTGGCGGCGGTGGCGCTGATGAGCAGCCCGCTGGCGGCGGCAATGTCAAGCGATTTCGGGATCTTCGGTTCCTATGCCAAGCCGAGCGACGCCGACAACTCGTTCGGCGGCGGAGCGAAGGTGCGCTTCGCGTTCATCGACCTGCGCGGCACCTACTACACCGACCTGACCTACAAGCAGTCCAACCAAGTGTGTCCGCCGTTCTGCGCCAATGGCAAGCCGAAGCTGAAGTTCGCTCCGTTGGAGGCCGGCCTGGTGTTCAAGCCAAGCGATTGGACCGATACCCAGACCTTTCAGGTGGTGAGCCCCTTCATCGGCGGCGGCGCCGGCTACTATCTGCTGAGCCAGGTCAACGAAGACGCCTTCGGCCACGCCAAGGATGAGTGGGGGTGGTACGCGGTCGGCGGCACGGACATCAATTTCACTCCCCGCTTCGGGCTCTTGCTCGAATTCGAGTACCGTCGCGTCCGCGGCACGGTGACCGGCCCCGACGTCGGGAACCTGAACTTCACCAAGACGACGCTGCAACTCGGCGGTCCGGGCGGCAACGTCGGCGTGGTCTGGCACTTCTAGAGACGGCAGCCGCGGACTCGGTGCAAGCCGAGTCCGCAGCCGCGGTTTTCTCGACCGCTGCATCGAATGGTTCGGAAGGGCCATCGCCGGATCCAGCGGTTGGATACCTTGACGTACAATGCATAGAAGCATATAGTCGCGGGATGCGCTGCTCCCTGCCGACGACCGGCCTCCGTTCCCGCCTCCATTTCCGTCTCCGCTGCCTCCTGCGGCGCTCTGCCGGCATCCGCTCGGCGGCAGTCCTGATGGCGGTGGCCGCCGCCACGGCCCCACCCCACCTTGGCGCTCAGGTCTGGTCGCCGATCGGCCCCAACGGCGGGCCGTTGAACGCGATTGCCCAGGCTCCTGGCGCGCCACAGGTGATGTACGCGGTGGCGAGCGCCGGCGGGATCTTCCGCAGCGGCAACCACGGCCGCGACTGGCAGCTCGCCAGCGACGCGCTCGATCAACAGTTCCTCGAAGACCTGGTCGTCAATCCCACGGATCCCTCCGTGCTCTACGCCTCGGTGGTGGGAGCCGGGATCGAGAAGAGCACGGATGCCGGCAGCTCATGGCGGCGCCTCGGCACCGGCCTGCCGGGGCCCGTGCCGTTCGTCATGGTGCTGGCGATCGACCCGAGCGACCACCGCATCCTTTACGCCGGAACGCTCAATGGACCCTACAAGAGCACTGACGGCGGCGCCTCCTGGACGCCGCCCATCGGCGCCATCACCCAGCAGCAGGTCTACGCCCTGCTGATCGATGCCGCCCACCCCTCGACGATCTATGCCGGCTGCAACGGCGGCGGCTTCTTCAAGAGCAGCGACGGCGGCGCCACCTGGGAGGCGAAGAACGCCGGCTTTCTCCCCGACACCGTGGTCATCGACCTTGCCGCCGACCCCGGCTCTCCCGGCACTCTCTATGCCACCGCCGGCTCGCGGATCTACCGCAGCGACGACGGTGGCGAGAGCTGGACCGCCGGCGACGCCGGCGTCTTCATCGATCACCTGGTGGTCGCCCCGAATGGCTGGCTCTTCGGCCTCAGCGTCAACGACGTCTCGCGCAGCACCGACCGCGGCGCCACCTGGGTCTCGACCGCCATCGGCTCTCCACCGACCACCGAGCACAGACGCGGACTGATCGCGGATCCGGAGACGCCCGGCCTGATCTTCGCCGCTACCACGGCGGGGCTCCTGGCGAGCCCCAGCTA
>DATGHG010000143.1:0-13640 GCA_035308185.1 Thermoanaerobaculia bacterium
CGGACCTGGAACGTCGAGGGTTCCTACACCACGGGCCTCGGCGAGAGCGGCGACAACACGCTGCAGGCCGGCTTCCGCTACAGCGACAGCCTGCTCGACCTGGCGCCGGTGGCCAGCTTCCTCGCCGGCATGCCGAGCGGCTCGGGCTCGTACGCGCCGCTGGCCCCCCTGGGCACTCTGGCTCCCCTGGCTCCAAACACCCCGTCGAGCTTGGCCAACCTGGAGGCGGACCACCAGAGCATCGATTTCTTCAGCCGCGGCGGCACTCGGTTGCAGCCGGCTTTCCTGGTCGAATACGGCCTCTACACCACGCTGCTCGACGGCAGCGTGTCGCTGACCCCGCAGGGCGGCATGGTGCTGCAGATGGATGACGGCTGGCAGGCCCGCGGGTCGGCGACCCATCGCGTGTACCAGGAGAGCCCGATCAATCCGCAGTTCCTGCCCGCCCTGTTCAAGGAGTCCGAGCTGTGCGAGCAGGACGCCAGGGCGTGCTACGAGCTGAGTCTTTCGCGCCACGGCAGCGACGACGACGCGATCTCGTTCAGCGGCCTGGAGCGCATCGTCGGCCAGACCCTGCGGCTGTACTTCAGCGACCAGGTCTTCGATCGCCTGGAGAGCATCTACCTGGTGCCCGGCGACCGCGTGCCCGAAGCGCGCTTGACGGTCAGCCACCGTCTGTCGCCGGGGGTCAAGACCTCGTTCGAGTCGAGCTTCGCCACCGGTGGCGGCGGCGTGTTCGTCGGCGCCGACGGCCGTCCCTACCGGAACCAGCTCCGGTACATGGTGACGTCCCTCGATACCCGCTTCCTGCACACCTCGACCGGTGTTTTCCTCGCCTTCCAGCATCTGACCCAGGGCCAGGTGCCGCTGGCTTCGGGCATCGGGGTGCTCGGCGCCACGGCCAGCATGGCGCCCATGGCGCCGGTGGATTTCGACCGCTTGCAGCTCATGCTCTCCCAGGATCTGAGCATCCTCTGGAACCTGGCTTCGCAGTGGGCGCTGCAGGTCGACATGGAGCTGAGCCGTGGCACGGCGCCGTACCTGGTCAGCACCGACACTCAGCTGCACCGCAGCATCCTCGGCGGCATCGCAATCAAGTTCTGAGTTGGTCGGCCGGCCGCGCGGCGCGGGGCCGGGTCCGAGGACCGCGAGGCGCGGGTCGGGGCAAGGCGGGGTTCTGTGCACCTCGGCCGGGCCGGAGGACGGCCGGACCTGAGGACCCCCGACGTACGGGCTCGCGGTGGGTATGTGCCTTGACCGAATCTCTTTGCCTCGCCCGTTTGAGTCGGGGGTCCTCAGGTCCGGCCGTCATGGGCCCTCCGTTTCCTCTCCGATCACCGGTGTCACGCTCGATCCAATGGGGCGGTGCCATGCCCATCGCCCGGCCAACTGGTTTTCTGGTATCAGGGTCCGGCCCGTCATGCGCGGCATTCGTTTGGATCCACTGGACCGAATTCTCTCCGGATTTTTGGATTGCTATCGTGGATCTCCCGTGGATTCAGGGGGTTGGAGCCTGTTCAAAAAAACGTTGGCCTGGCATGGAAAGTGCTTTTAGGTGGCTCGGGATTTGAACTGTCTACCTGAATGATGCGGTCTCGCGCGCTTCGACTTTCGCTCTGCCTGCTGCTGGCGGTCGCCACCATGACGCTGGGTGCGCTGAGCGTTCGGCGCAAGGTGGCCGCCTTCCAGCCGCTGGGCTTCACCGCCGACCGCGAGCACTCCGGCGGCGTGGTGCGAGTCGATCGGGTCGACGATCCGCAGTGCGGCGTACAGGCCGGAGACGAGATCCTGCTCGTCAACGGCGGCGAGGTCGGCGGCGAGGAGGCGCTGGCGCAACGGCTCCGCGGCCGGCCGGCGGCCGAGCTGGCGGTCCTCCGCGCCAACCAGGTCCTGCAGGTCGCCTACCATCGCCCGCCGCTCGCGCCGGACATCCCCTATCTCATCCTGGCGGTCGTCGGCGCCCTCTATCTGCTGATCGGGCTCTATACCCTCACCCGCCAGCGAAGCCGCGAAGGGTTCATCTTCTGCCTCTGGTGCCTCGCCTCGGCGCTGCTGTATCTGGTGTCGCCGGTGCCGCCGGTGGACGGCGAATACCGGCTGGCTTACTTCGGCGACCAGCTGGCTCGCAGCTTCCTGCCGGCCCTGACGCTCCATCTGTTTCTGATCTTCCCGGCGCCGCTGCTGCCGCGACCGGAGAGCTCGCCCCGCCGCGGCGGGGACTCGCGCCGGCTGGCCGGCCTGACCGCGTTCCTCTACCTGCCGGGCGCCCTGCTGCTGACCCTGCAGCTCGATCTCATGCTGGCGAACGGACGCTGGCTGTTCGGCGGCCATCCGACCGCCGCCGCGCTGCGGACGCTGGACCGGCTCGATCTGCTGCACCTGGTCTCGTTCAGCTTCGCCGCCATCGCCGCGCTGGCGTATCGAGCCCTGCGCGAACGCAGCTGGGAGCCCCGCCGCCAGATCCACTGGATGATCTTCGGCCTGGCCGGCGGCTACCTGCCGTTCCTGGTCTTCTACGTCGCTCCCTTCGTGCTCGGGCTGCGGCCGCCCGATCTGCTGGCGGCAGTCGCGGTGCTGCCGCTGGGGCTCGTGCCCCTCACCTTCGCCTACGCGATCCTGCGCTACAAGCTGTGGGACATCGAGGTCATCGCGCGCGACGTCCTGTCGGCCACGCTGACGCTGCTGCTCGGCGTGCTCGGCTTCTCGCTGGTCAACCTGGCGATCACCCGCGGCATCTCGGCAGAGCTGCCGCTGGCGCGCAACCTGCTTTCCTTCGCCGCCGGCCTGGGAATCGCCGGCCTGCTGGTACCGACCCGCCACACCCTTTCCGCCGCGATCGAGCGCCTGCAGTACCGAGGCACCTTCGGCAAGCGCCGCGCCCTGCTGGGATTCGGCCGCGACCTGCTGCACGAGCGCGATCTCGGCAAGCTCTGCGGCGCCCTGCTCGACCGCCTGCTGAGCGGCATGGATCTCGAGCGGGCCGCTATCTACCTGGCGCAAGGGGACAACCTGGTGGTGATCGATGCGGTCACCGCGGTCCCGGCACCCATCCCGCTCGCCGCGAATACCACACTCGAACCGACCGTCGCGGCCAGCACGGCCGGGCTCGCCGGCGCCTATGCCCTCGCCCCGAAACGCGCCTGGGACGGCGCGGCGCGGCGCCTGGGCTTGCCTGGAACGATGGGCGCCGGCACGCGCGCCGCGTACCGCCGGACCCTCGAAGCCCCGCCGCCGGTCCTCCCGGCCACCGCTCTCGATCCGGCGATCTGGCGGGAGAACGTCCACCGGCTCGCCGGCACCGAGCTGCCGTCCGGAGCGCCGTCGCCGCTGCAGCAGCTGTTCATCGCCGGCTACCGCTACGCCTTCCCGCTCACCGTGCGCGGCCGCGGCGTCGGGCTGGCGCTGACCGGCTGGAAGCGCGACCAGGCGCCGCTCAACAGCGAGGACCTCGACCTCGTCCGCCACCTGCTCAACCAGGCGGCGCTGGCGGTCGAGAACGCGCAGCTGCTGGGCCAGCTGCACCTGCAACTGCAGGAGGTGCAGCGCCTGCAGCGCTACAGCGACGGCATCTTCGAGTCCTCGCCGGCGGGCATCGCGGTGCTCGACAGCCAGCAGCGCCTGGTGTCGGCCAACCCGGCCTTCGCGGCCCTGGTCGGCAGGGAGCCCGGGCAGCTGATCGGTCAGGCCATCGCCGAGGTGCTGCCGGTCGGCCATCTCCCGGAACCTGGCGAAGGCCCGATCGAGGTCAGCTTCGGAGCCGCCGCGCCGGGGGAGCGCTTCCTGCAGCTCTCCATCGCCGAGTTCACCGGCGTCCGCGAGCCGCACGATCCGCGCGCAGCGCGCGATGCACGCGCTGCGGACCTCGGGCGCGACTCGCAGCAGCAGCCGCTGAGCATCCTGGTCGTCTACGACGTCAGCGAGCGGGTGGCGATGGAGCGGGCGCTCAAGGAAAAGGACCGCCTCGCCGCGCTGGGGATGCTGGCCGCCGGCGTGGCCCACGAGGTCAACACGCCGATCACCGGCATCTCGAGCTACGCCCAGATGCTGCTCTCGGACACCGCGGAGAACGATCCGCGTTACTCGCTGCTCAAGAAGGTCGAGCGCCAGACCTTCCGCGCCGCCCGCATCGTCAACAACCTGCTCGAGTTCGCCCGGGAGCGGCAGCGCGAGCGGCGGCCGCTGGCGGTGGTGCCGCTGCTGCGCGATTGCATCGAGCTGCTCGGCGACCGCTTCGAGCGCGGCCGCGTCGAGCTCGTCTGGCAGCTGCCGCCTGCCGCCGACTCGATCCTGGTGCTCGGCGCCGACGGCGAGCTCGAGCAGGTGTTCACCAACCTCCTGTCCAACGCTCTGGACGCCATGTGCGGCAACACCGGCGAGACCGGCGGCCATCTCGGGATCGCCGTCGCGGCGGCCAACGGCGAGGTGACCCTCCGCTTCCAGGACTCCGGCCCGGGGATCCCGTCCGAGCAGCTGGCCACCGTGTTCCAGCCCTTCTTCTCGACCAAGCTGCACCGCGGCGGCACCGGCCTGGGCCTGACCATCAGCCATGAGATCGTCCAGCGGCACGGCGGTAGACTCGAGGTGCAGAGCACGCCGGGGCAGGGCGCGTGCTTCACCGTCGGGCTGCCCAGGCTGGCGGCAACCGGCGCCGCGGCCGCGAACCGGCCGCCCGCCCCCGGCGCCGCCGATCCGCAATGAACATCCTCATCGTCGACGACGAAGACGTGCTGCAGGACGTGCTGACCGTCCTGGTCCGGCGGGAAGGGCACACGACGCTCTCGGCCCGCTCCGGCGAGGCGGCGCTGGAGATGCTAGAGCGCGAGGAAGTGGACCTGGTGCTGCTCGACCTCATGCTGCCGGGTATCTCCGGCATCCAGACGCTGCGTGAGATCCGGCGCCGCGAGCCCGATCAGGTGGTGGTGGTGATCACCGCCTACTCGTCCATCGAGAGCGCCATCGAGGCGATGCGCGAAGGCGCCTTTCACTACATCCCGAAGCCCTTCAAGAACGAGGAAGTGCTGCTCACCATCCGCAAGGGGCTCGAGCAGCACCGGCTGGCGATGGAGAACCGCAGCCTCAAGCAGCAGCTGCGGCAGCGCTTCGGTTTCGACAACATCCTGGGCAAGAGCAAGCCCATGCAGCAGGTCTTCGAGCTCATCCAGCTCTCGGCGCCGGCCAAGAGCAACATCCTGATCCTGGGCGAGAGCGGCACCGGCAAGGAGCTGGTGGCCAAGGCCATCCATCACCACTCGCGGCGCGCCGACGGGCCTTTCGTCACCGTCAACTCGGGCTCGATGCCGGCCGACCTGCTGGAGAGCAACCTCTTCGGCCACATCCGCGGCGCCTTCACCGGCGCCATCGCCAGCAAGAAGGGCCTGTTCGAGCTGGCCACCAACGGCTCGATCTTCTTCGACGAGATCGGCAACATCCCGATCGACACCCAGGCGAAGCTGTTGCGGGTCATCCAGGAGAAGGAGTTCATGCGCCTGGGCGGCATCGAGACGGTCAAGGCCGACGTGCGCATCATCGCCGCCACCAATGCCGACCTCGAGGAGGCGGTGCAGGCCGGGCAGTTCCGCGAAGACCTCTACTATCGCCTCAACGTGATCACCGTGACGCTGCCGCCGCTGCGCAAGCGCAACGAGGACATCCCGGTGCTGGCCCAACACTTCCTCCACCACTACGCCCAGGAGAACGAGAAGCCGATCCGCGAGATCGCGCCGCGGGCGATGGAGCTGCTGCTCGACTATCACTGGCCCGGCAACGTGCGCGAGCTCGAGAACGTGGTCGAGCGCGCGGTGGTGCTCTCCACCGGCGAGGCGCTCGACGTGGACCTGCTGCCCGGCTCGGTGCGCCACCCCGAGACGGTGGGCTTCTCGCCTCCCAGCTTGCCGGCCAACGGCATCTCGTTCAAGGAGGCGGTTTCGGGCTACGAGCGGCAGCTCATCGTCAAGGCGCTGCAGACCTGCGGCGGCGTGCAGAAGAAGGCGGCGGAGATGTTGCACGTCAAGCCGACGACGCTGCATGAGATGATGAAGCGTCTCAACATCTCGTCCGAGAGCGTCGCCTCGATCTGAGCCGCGGCGCGCTCGGCATCCGCTCCCCGGTTGCCCGAGGATCCGACACTATGTGGCGTCGAAGGAAGCTGCTGGAGATCCTGATGCTGGCCGCGGCGCCGGCGCTGGCTGTGGCGCTGGCGGCAGTGACGCAGGCATCGCCCGCGCTGGCGGCATCGTCGGCTGGCGACCACGCGACGGAGCGGCCCGGGCCCGTGGCGGCGGCGCCGGCGCCCGAGGGGCTGCTCGCCCCGCTGGTCAACGGCGAGGCGGTCGAGCTGCCGCCGCTCGACGAACGAGTGCCGCGGCCCGATGCCGTGCTCGGCTACCCCCTGGGCAGCCGCTTCACCCACTGGGACCGCGTCGGCGCCTATCTCGACGCCCTCGCCGCCGCCTCGCCGCGCCTCAAGGTCTGGGAATACGGCCGCACCTACGAGGGGCGGCCGCTGAAGCTGGCGGCGATCACCAGCCCGAAGAACCTGGCGCGGCTCGACGAGATCCGCGCCCAGCACCAGCGCCTCGCCGATCCGGAGGCGCTCTCGGCAGGCGAGCGCGAGCGGCTCGAGAAGCATCTGCCGGTGGTGGTCTGGCTGGCCTACGGCGTGCACGGCGACGAGGCCTCCTCCACCGAGGCCGCGATGGCGGTGGCCTATGTGCTCGCCGCCGCCCAGGGCAACATGGCCGAGCTGCTCGACGACACCGTCGTGCTGATCGACCCGCTGTGCAACCCGGACGGCCGCGAGCGTTACCTCCACGGCTACGAGCAGCGCCAGGGCGAGGCGCCCAACACCCACCGGGAGGCCGCCGAGCACTTCCAGCCCTGGCCGGGCGGCCGCCAGAACCACTACCTGATCGATCTCAACCGCGATTGGGCGTGGGCCACCCAGCAGGAGAGCCGCAGCCGCATCGCCGCCTATCGCGCCTGGGAGCCCCAGGTCTACGTGGACTTCCACGAGATGGGCACCGACTCCAGCTATTTCTTCCCTCCCGCCGCCGAGCCGGTGCACCCGCGCATCGACCACCGGGTGCTGTCGTGGCTCGACACCTTCGGCCGCGCCAACGCCGAGGCGTTCGACCACCAGGGGTGGGTCTACTACAAGCAGGAGAACTACGACCTCTTCTACCCCGGCTACGGCGACTCCTATCCCAGCCTGCACGGCGCCATCGGCATGACCTACGAGATGGCCGGGGGCGGCCGCGGCGGACTGGCGGTCGACCGCGCCGACGGCACGCTCCTGACCCTGGCCGACCGCGTCGGCCGCCACCTCACCACCTCGCTTGCCACGGTGCGGACGGCGGGGCGCAACGCCCGCCGGCTGCTGCAGGACTTCGTGGCGACCCGCCGCCGGACCGCCGCCGGCCACGAACGCATCTACCTCTGGCCGGCCGACCAGCCGGAGGCCCGCGCGCTCGCCGACCTGCTGCTGCTGCACGGCGTGCGGGTGCAGCAGCTGGCGAAGGCTGCCGAGGTCGAGGCGCAACCGCTGCGCGGCGGCAAGGAGGAGCATGCCCGCCGCTTTGCCGCCGGCACCTTCGCGGTGTCGACCGCGCAGCCGCTCGGCACGCTGGCCCAGGTGCTGCTGGACCGCGAGGCGCCGATGGCCCAGGAATTCCTCGACCGGCAGCGCCGCCGCTTCGAGCAGAACCGCGACGGCGAGTTCTACGACATCACCGCCTGGGCCCTGCCGCTGGCGTTCAACCTGCGCATGTGGACCGCCACCGGCGAGGTCCCGCCCTCCCGGGCGGCGGGCGAGGCCGCCTCGGGCGTCCAGGGCGACGGCGAGCTGGGCTGGCTGGTGGCGCCACAGGGGATCGCCTCCTACCGTCTGGCCGCCGAGCTGCGCCGGCGCCGGGTGCACTTCCGGGTGGCGCTCGCCGCGCTCTCCGCGGAAGGCGTCTCCTACCCTGGCGGCACCCTGTTCGTGCCCCGTCACGGCAACCCGGCACACCTGGCCGACGAGCTCGGGTCGTTGCTGCGGGCGGGCGGCCTCACCGCCAGCGCCGTCGCCTCCTCCTACGGCGTGGCCGGCGTGTCGCTGGGCTCGAACAACATGCCCGGGGTGCGCCAGCCCCGGGTCGGCCTGGTTTCGGGCGAAGGGGTCGACCCGACCTCCTTCGGTTTCCTCTGGTTCCTGCTCGACCGCGAGATCGGCCTGCCGCACGACCGGCTCGACCTCGAGCGGCTGAGGCCGGCGACGATGGCGGACTTCGACGTCCTGATCCTGCCCAGCGGCGCCTACGAGGACCACATGAGCGAGCGGACGCGCGCCGCCCTGGACGCCTGGATCAAGGCCGGCGGCGAGCTGATCGCCATTGGCGGCGACACCGCCCGCTGGCTGCACGAGCACGAGATGGCCTCGTGGAAGCCCTGGAAGGCGCCGGAAGCCGACGAGGAGAGCGAGGGCAGCCAGGACCATGCGCTGGCCGAGCGCGACATCGTGACGCCGGGCGCCATCCTCGCCACCCGCCTGTCGCCGCAGCACCCGCTGGCCATCGGGCTCCCTTCAGCCCCGCCGGTGCTGGTCGAGGGCTCGACGGTGCTGCTGCCCTCGGGCGACCCGCACCGCGACGTCCTGGTGGCCGCCGGCCCGGACCCGGTCATCGCCGGCTTCGCCTGGCCCGAGGCCAAGGAACGCCTCGCCGGCTCGCTGCTGGTGGGGGCAGAGGCGCACGGCAGCGGCAGCGTCGTCGTCTTCGTCCAGGAGCCCGACTTCCGCCTCTTCTGGCGCGGTACCATGCCGCTGCTGCTCAACGCCATCATGTACGGCCCCGAGCTCGGCCTGGTGGGAAAGAACTGATAAACGCCCAGGCGTCCGCCCGGGGCCGGCGACACACCCGTCAGCGGCGATACGCCGAATCGTGGTCGGCGTGTAGGGATACGAGGCGGAGGTAGTCACCCTCCCGGTAGGCGATGGCGCGGATCTTCTGACTCAGCCGCAGCGAGTGGGCTTTGGCGCCGCTCGGCGTCTTGATGTGGTCGATGGCCTCCCATTGCAGGCCAGGATGGCTGTAGATACCGTTCCAGTCCTGGCCGAGAATTCGCCCCAGTGCGCTGATTACCTGGCGGAGCTCGGCGGCCTCCAGGCGGAACAGTGCGGTCTGGAACTCAGGGCTATTCAGGTCAAGAAGTAAACGGCTACTTCGGGCCGGCGGCACGAGGGCGCTTTCGGCCTGCGGCGGTGCACGGCTGGCGGGACGCCTTGGCCGCAAGGTCTTCCAGAACCGCGAGATCAGTCTCCGCGGGTGGGGTCGCGGCGGCCCAGGCCAAGCCCCTGGCAATGGCGCTGCGGTCGGGTTCCTGCAGGGTCCAGAGCTGGCTCTCGGGCACCATGGCCACCGCGGTCAGCAGAAGGCTGCCATCACGCCGATGCTGCACTCGAAAAGTCTTGCCGGTGTAGCGCTTGCCCAGCGAGATTTGGCCACTCTTGCCGACGCTCTTGATTTCGATCTCGCCGCGCAGACCGGGCATGCCGCGATCTTCCAGTGTCTTCATGCGGGCATGATATCACGCCAGCATGAAGGCACCCGCTCAGCCGGCGGCGCGCTCGGCGGCTTGCAGCAGGCGGAGGAAGTTCTCGCCCAGGATCAGGCGCACGCCGGCGCGGTCGAGGCCGCGGTGCAGCAGGGCGGCGGTGAGGTCAGGGAAGCGGGTCACGTCCTCGAAGCCGTCCAGGGTCTCCGGGATGCCGTCGAAGTCGGTACCGATGCCGGCGTGCTCCTCGCCGGCGCATTCGACCAGGTGCATGACGTGATCGACCAGCACGGCCAGCGGCACCCGCGGCAACGGATGGGCGGCGAGCAGCTCGTCGCGCTCCCGCCAAAGCGCCTGCGGATCGCGCAGGTACTCTTCTTCCATCGCTTCCAAGGCCGGGCCGATCGCCTCGCGGCGGCGCTCGTCGGCACGGGCCGCCGCCGGGTCGACGAAGGCAGGATAGGAGTTGGCCATCACCAGGCCGCCCCGCCGCGCGATCTCGCGGATCAGCTCGTCGGGCAGGTTGCGCGGGTGGTTGCAAAGGGCCAGGGCGGAGCTGTGGCTGGCCAGCGGCGGCGCCGTCGCCACGTCCAGGACATGGCGGACGGCGTCGTCGGAGACGTGCGACACGTCGGCCAGGATGCCGCGGCGGTTCATCTCCCGCACCAGTCTCACGCCCTCGGCGGCGAGGCCGCCATGGACCGGCTTGTCGGTCGAGGCGTCGCACCACTCGTGGGTCAGCCAGTGGGTGAGGGTGACGTAGCGCACGCCCATGGCCGCCACGGCGTCGAGCGCTCCCGGCACCAGCAGCGGACGGCCGTTCTCGAGGCCGAAGAGCGCCGCCACCCCGCCGCGCGCCACCACCCGCCGCAGCTCCTCGGCATCGCGCACCGCCTCCATGCCAGGGGGCAGCGCCGCCAGGGTCAGCCGGTGCAGCTCGCGGGCATGCTTCCAGCCGGCCGCCGGTGACATCGAGGCCGGCACATAGAGCGCCAGCACCAGCGCGTCGACGCCGCCCTCGCGCAAGCGCGGCAGGTCGATATGCCGGTCGCCAAGCCGCTGCCCGAGATCGGCCGGCGCTTCCCACAAGCGGGTCGGCAGGTCGGTATGCCCATCCAGCACCAGGCAGTCGTCGTGGAATGCCATGGCTATGCATTCTAGTCTTCACCACCCTCGACGACCCCGAGGAACGAAGCGAGTTAGTGGGCAATCCTCCGAGCAATCCTCAGACCATGAGACCGGCTGCTCAAGAGGAAGCGCAGGGCCCATGCCGGCCGTGTCTGAGGGGCGCGACTCAACCGGGCGAGGCAAGCAGCCTCGATCTCGGCACCGTACCCACTGCGAGCCCGTTGGTCGCGCTCCTCAGGCACGGCCGGCCCCGGCCCGGCCGAATGGCACAGAGCCAGAGCCCTGCCCTGCCCTGCTCTACTCGGAATTTTCCGGCGTGCGAGGCGCTTGTGGAGGCTGGCGACGGACTTCCGACCTTGCCACGCGGACCTCGATCGGCTAGTCTAGCCCGTTCGCGGCCGGGGCGGCGAAACCGGCGCTATCGTTCCGACACCACCACCGAGCCCGGACCTCCGGCGCAGCTTGCAGGGGCCGCGGGCCGCGAGAGAAAAGAGCCGACCGTGAAAAAAGACATCCATCCTCACCTCCACCTGGTGACCGCGGTATGCGCTTGCGGCAACACGTTCGAGACCCACTCGACGAAGGATGAGCTGCGCCTGGAGATCTGCAGCGCCTGCCACCCGTTCTTCTCCGGCAAGCAGAAGCTGATCGACACCGCCGGCCGCGTCGAGCGCTTCAAGCGCCGCTACGGTCAGCCGGCCTGACCTGTCGCCGGGCAGCCCAGGGCGGCCCGGCGCACTGCCGCGCTCAGCGCGCACCGACAGATGCCCAGTCCCAAGCCAGCCAATCCCGAAGGCGAGCTCCTGGTCGGCGGTCAGGCGCTCATCGAGGGGGTCATGATGCGCTCCCCGGGAGCCTACGGCATCGCCGTGCGCCGCCCCGACGGCACGCTCGCGCTGCAACGGGGCAAGGTGCCCAGCCTGGCCAGCCGCTATCCGGTTTTCAAGCTGCCGGTCCTGCGCGGCATCGGCGTGCTCTTCCAGTCGCTCGCCATCGGCATCCGGGCGCTCAACTTCTCCGCCGAGCAGGCGATCGCCGCCGCCACCCCTGAGGAAAGCGCCACCGCGGACGCCGCCGACCCCGCCAAGGACCGCTCGGGCTGGGCGGTCGCGGGCTCGATGGCGGTCGGGCTGGGGCTGGGCGCGGTGGTGTTCCTGCTGCTTCCCCTGTGGCTCACCCAGCTCGCCGAGCGCCACGTCTTCGGCCCGCTCTCCGGGCTCGGCTTCAACCTGCTCGACGGCGGCCTGCGGGCGGTGTTCTTCCTCGCCTATCTGTACGGGATCTCGCGCCTCCGCGACATCCACCGGGTGTTCATGTACCACGGGGCCGAGCACAAGGTGGTGTTCAACTACGAGCGGCAGCTGCCGCTGACCGTCGACAACGCCCGGGTCCAGAGCCGGCTGCATCCGCGCTGCGGCACCAGCTTCCTGCTGTTCGTGCTGCTGGTGTCGATCCTGGTGTTCGCGCTGATCCCGAAGGCGGCGCCCTTCCTGGTCAAGTTCGGCGGCCGGCTGCTGCTGGTGCCGGTGATCGCCGGGCTCTCCTACGAGGTGCTGCGCCTGACCGCTCGCCGCCGCGCCGCGCCGCTGTTCGCCGCGCTGGTGTTCCCGGGCCTCATGCTGCAGAAGATCACCACCCAGGAGCCGGCCGACGACATGCTCGAAGTCGCGATCGTGGCGCTCGAAGAGGCGTTGCGCGAGGATGGCCTGCTGCCGGAAGCGCCGCCCGCACCGGCCGCCGCTCCCCGCCAGGCGGCGGCGGTTTACGCCGGCGCGGCGGTGCCGACATGATCGAAAAACTCGCCCAGATCGAGAAGACGCACGCCGAGCTGACCCAGCGGCTGGCGGATCCGGCCCTGCTCGCCGACCACAAGGCGTATGCCGACACCAACCGCGCGCTCTCCGAGATCAGCCATCTCGTCGCCCTCTACCGCGAGCACTCGGCGGCGCGGCGCCAGCTCGCCGAGAACCAGGAGCTGCTCGGCGGTCTCGGCAAGGACGACGAGCTCTTCGCCCTCGCCCAGGAGGAGCGCGAGCAGCTACAACTGCGCATCCAGCGCCTCGAGGAGGAGCTGCGGCTGGAGCTGACGCCGAAGGACCCCAACGATGCGCGCAACGTCGTGCTCGAGATCCGCGCCGGCACCGGCGGCGACGAGGCGACGCTGTTCGCCGCCGAGCTGTTCCGCATGTACGGCCGCTACGCCGAGAGGCAGCGCTGGCGGGTCGAGGTCATCGACCTGTCGGAATCGGGCGTGCGCGGCATCAAGGAGATCGCGGCGATCGTCGAGGGCCGGGGCGCCTACAGCCGCCTCAAGTACGAGGGCGGGGTCCACCGCGTGCAGCGTGTCCCCGAGACCGAAGCCTCCGGGCGCATCCACACCTCGGCGGTCACCGTCGCCGTCCTGCCCGAGGCCGACGACGTCGAGGTGGAGGTCGACGAGAAGGACCTGCGCATCGACCGCTACTGCTCCTCGGGCCCCGGCGGCCAGGGCGTCAACACCACCTACTCGGCGGTGCGCCTCACCCACCTGCCGAGCGGCATCGTGGTGAGCTGCCAGGACGAGCGCAGCCAGATCAAGAACAAGGCCAAGGCGCTGCGCGTGCTCAAGGCGCGCCTGCTCGAGGTCGAGCGCGAAAAGGCCGAGTCCGCGCAGTCCGAGGAGCGCCGCCGCATGGTGGGCAGCGGCGACCGCTCGGAGAAGATCCGCACCTACAACTTCCCCCAGAACCGCGTCACCGATCACCGCATCGGCCTCACGCTGCACCAACTCGACTTAGTGATGGAAGGCCGCCTTGATCCGCTTGTCAACGCGCTCACGGCTTATTACCAGACCGAGCGTCTCAAGGATCAAGGCGAAGCCGCCTGACCCCGTTAACCCTCCATACCGCTCTCCTGCAGGGCGCCAAGCTCCTGGAAGACGCCGCGATCCATGCACCGCGCCTCACCGCCGAAGTGCTTCTGATGCACGCCCTCTGCCGCGATCG
>DATGHG010000144.1:0-49608 GCA_035308185.1 Thermoanaerobaculia bacterium
CCCGGGGAACCGCCGCTCGCCCGCCGGCGCGGCGGCGGCGCGGGCAGCGCCCGGCGGTCGAGCTTGCCGCTGGCGGTCAGCGGCAGGCGGTCGAGGACGACGAAGTCGGCGGGCACCATGGCGCCGGGTAGCCGCTCGGCAAGCGCCCGGCGCAGCTCGCCGGCCAGCGCCGGCGAGCCATCGGCGGTGCCGGCCCGCGGCACCACGTAGGCCACCAGGCGGCGGTCTTCGGGGATGCCGCCACCATCTCCTGGCGCGGTGGACGCCGGCAAGCAATACACCGCCACCGCGGCCGCCTGCACGGCGGGATGCGCCGCCAGCGCCGCCTCGATCTCTCCCAGCTCGATGCGGCGACCGCGGATCTTCACCTGGCCGTCGCCGCGCCCCAGGAACTCGATGGCGCCGTCCGGCAGCCAGCGCGCCAGGTCGCCGGTGCGGTAGAGGCGCGCTCCCGGCTCGCCTTCGCCCGCCGCCTGCCTGCCGGGCGAACCGCCGGCGAACGGATCGGGCACGAAGCTGGCCGCGGTGAGGCCGGCCCGCCCCAGGTAGCCGCGGGCCAGCTGCACGCCGCCGATGCACAGCTCTCCCGGCACCCCGATCGGCACCTCCCGGCCGCGCCGGTCGAGGAGGTGAACGCGGGTGTTGGCCACCGGCCGGCCGATGGGCACCACCCGCGGCCGGGCCGGATCGCAGGCCCACCAGGTGACGTCCACGGCGGCTTCCGTCGGCCCGTAGAGGTTGTGGAGCGGCACGCCCAACGCGGCGTGAAACTGCTGCTGCAGGTCGTGGGGCAGCGCCTCGCCGCTGGCGAAGACCTGCCGCGGTCGGCGCGGCCACGGCAGCGGCGCGGACGGGCGCTGGGCCGCGTCGTCGAGGAAGGCGCGCAGCATCGACGGCACGAAGTGGAGGGTGGTGATCTCCTGGCCGGCGATGGCGCGTTGCAGGTAGGCGCTGTCGCGATGCCCACCGGGCCGGGCCATCACCAGGCAGCCGCCGGCGAGCAGGGGCCAGAACAGCTCCCAGACCGAGACGTCGAAGGTGAACGGCGTCTTCTGCAGCACCCGGTCGTCGGCCGCCAGCCGGTACCGGTCCTGCATCCAGAGCAGCCGGTTGACGATCCCGCGGTGGGTGTTCATCGTCCCCTTCGGCGAGCCGGTCGAGCCGGAGGTGTAGATGACGTAGGCCAGGTTGTCCGGCAGCGCCAGGTGGCGCAGGTTCGGCGCCGAGCGCCGCCGCTCCAAGGCGCCGGCAGCGCCTGGCAGCTCGTCGAGATGAACGGCGCGAATGCCGTGCTCGCCCCATCGCGCCGCCAGCTCGCGCGGCGCCAGCAGCACCGCGGCACCGGCGTCCCGCAGCATGAAACGCAGGCGCTCCACGGGGTCGTCCGGAGCGAGCGGCAGGTAGGCGCCGCCGGCCTTGAGGATGGCCAGCAAGCCGACCACCATGGCGGCGGAGCGCTCGACGCAGAGCGCCGCGACCTTCTCCGGCCCGACGCCGAGCCGCCTCAGGCGGCGCGCCAGCCGGTTGGCTTGCGCGTTGAGCCGGCGGAAAGTGAGGCTCTCGCCGGTCTCGTCCACCACCAGCGCCACCGCCTCGGGGCGCCGGCGCACCTGTGCCTCGATCAGCTGGTGCAGGCAGTGCGGGGACGGCCACGCCGCCGCCGTGTCGTTCCACTCCAGCAGCTGCTGGCGCTCGCCGGCGCTCAGCCAGGGCAGCGCCCCGACCGGGCATGCGGGATCGGCGGCGGCGGCAGCGGCCAGGACGTGCAGCTGGCCGAGCATGCGCGCGGCGGTGGCGCCGTCGAACAGGTCGCGGTCGTAGACCAGCGAGCCGGCGAGGCCGGCGCCGCGCCCGCCGGTCTCCGCCAGCAGCAGGGTCAGGTCGAACTGGGCGGCGCGCCGCGGCAGCCGCACCGATTCCAGCGCCAGGCCGCCGAGGTCGAGCCTGGCGCCGCCCTCGCCGAGCGCCAGCGCGCCCAGGCCGTGCTCGCCGCTCAGCCGCTCGCGATAGAAGGCGAACATCGCCTGGAAGATCGGCGAACGGCCGGGGTCGCGTTCGCCGCCCAGGCGCTCGGCGAGCAGCGCGAAGGGATAATCCTGGTGGGCGAAGGCGGCGATCGCCGCCTGCCGCACGCGGCCGACCAGCTCGCCGAAGCCGGGATTGCCCGCCAGCTCGCCCCGCACCACCACCGGGTTGACGAAGTAGCCGACCAGGCCGGCCAGCGCCGCCGAGCTCCTGCCCGCGACCGGGGTCCCGACCCGCACCTCGTCCTGGCCGCTGGTGCGGTGGAGCAGCGTCATGAACGCGGCCAGCAGGGTCATGAAAGGGGTGGCGCCGGCCCCCTGGCCCAGAGAGCACAACCGGGCGGCCAGGGCAGGCGGCAGGCAGGTGGACCGCGAGCCGCCGCGAAAGCTCTGCAACGCCGGCCGCGGGCGGTCGGTGGGCAGCTCGAGGGACGCGGCGCCGCCGGCCAGCGCCGCCCGCCACCACGCCTCCAGGCGCTCTCCCGCGGCGCCCGCCAACAGCTCGGCTTGCCGGCGCACGAAGTCGGCATACGAGCTGGCGATGGGCGGCAGCGGATCGCCGCGCAGCAGGGCTCCCAACTCGCCGAGCAGCACCCCGAGCGACCAGAAGTCGGCGGCGATGTGGTGCACGGCGAGCACCACCACCTGCTCTTCGGCGCCGAGGTGCAGCAGCGCCACGCGCAGCAGCGGCCCGCGCGCCAGATCGAAGGGGCGGTGCGCCTCCTCGCCAAGCCGCTCTTGGAACCGTTCCTCTCCCCAACCGGCGGCATCCTCCTCGACGAAGGACAGGGTCGGCTCCTCGCTCACCAGCGCGATGGCGCCGTCGCCGTCCGCCTCGAAGCGGGTACGCAGCGCGGGATGGCGCCGGACCAGGACCCGCAGCGCGCCATGGAGCCGATAGCCGGCGAGCTCGCCGCGGACGCGCGCCGCCCCGGCGAGGACGTAGGCCGGGTTGCCACCCGGGACCAGGCGATCGAGCAGCCACAGCGCGCGCTGCCCATGCGAGAGGGGGAACCGCTCCAGGGAGGAGATCCCAACCGCGGCAGCGGCGCCACTCGCCGCGGCGCTCGCA
Source organism: Thermoanaerobaculia bacterium (assembly GCA_035308185.1). Lineage (GTDB taxonomy): Bacteria > Acidobacteriota > Thermoanaerobaculia > Multivoradales > UBA5704 > JASLEW01. The sequence goes on from DATGHG010000144.1 coordinate 3,097, forward strand.
CCGGTGTCCGTGACGCCGCTCGCACCGGCGTCCGTGACGCCGCTCGCGCCGGTGTCCGTGACGCCGCTCGCGCCGGTGTCCGTGGCGGCGCCCGCGCCCCGTGCCTCGTGCCGTTCCGCGGCCGCGGCCCCGCGGAACGCGTCGGCGCCGGCGTCAGCTGCCACCCGCGCCGCGAGGACCGGCGCCAAGCGTGCGGCCAGCTCCGCCAGGGTCGGCCCTTCGAGCAGGCTGGCGAGCGTCACCTCGACGCCGAGGCTCGACTCGATGGCGCCCGCCAGCTCCACCGCCGCCAGGGAATCGAGCCCGAGCGCGCTCAGCGAGCGGTCCGGCCGCAGGCGGGCGGGATCGACCCGCAGCGCTCGCGCCGCCGCGCGGCGCAGGAAGGCGATCAGCCTTCTGTCCACCTCGCCGCGAGACTGCCTGCCGAGCACAGGGAGCCGACTACGGCCGGACCTTCTCCTTGTACTCGCGGGCGGTCATGCTGGTGATGCGCTTGAAGGCACGCTGAAAGGTGCGCAGATCGCTGAAGCCCACCGCCATCGCCACCTCGGCGATCGGCTGGTCGCGACTTTCGATCATGCGGATGGCATGCGAGATCCGCAGGCAGGACAGCCAGTCGGTATAGCGAATGCCAACCTTTTTCCGGAAGAACGCCGAGAAGTAGGTCGCCTCCATGCCGGCGACCTCGGCGGCGCACGGCAGCGGGATCTCCTCGGGATAGTGCTCCTCGGTATAACGCTTGATGCGGTCGAGAGGGGGGTAGTACTCGAAGGAGCGCCAGTTGATCTCCTGGGCCTTCGAGCTCAAATCGAGGCTGACGAAATAAGCCGTGGGGGCCGCGGCGGCGACGTCGTTGCCGGCGCGATAAAGCGGCCGGTAAGTCTCTTGCCGCACCGGCATAGGGGTCCAGGCCTTGAGCGCTCCGGTCACCATCAGTCCTCCTTTACTTTTGCTGTGCCGAGCACCGCGATTTCGGGACACCCCCTCGACCTGACACACCATTCGTTACGATCCTATGGCGGCACGGCGCCCAGGATATGACGCCTTGAGCAGGATGAATGACGCTATTTTCTATACCTGCGCCGCCCATTTTCCACAACCGTTGACACTTTACATACTAGTGGCGCAGGGCGTCAGTGCGCGCGGTATTCCCCGGCAAACCAAGACCAGCCAGATTGGAAGAATGCGATGCTGATCCGAAAATTGGATCCCGGCCAGTTCGAGGACTCCTACGATGCCAAGGAGCAGATGTTCTACCCCTGGAACGACGTGGTGCAGACGCCGTTCGGCACCGGCTGGCTGGTGGTGGAGCCGGGCCGGAGGACCAAGCCTCACAACCACCACGAAAGCGAGACGTTCTTCATCCTGCACGGCCGGGGCAAGCTGACCGCGGGCAGCGAGAGCCGGGAGGTTGGGCCCGGCGACGTCATCTACTTCCCGCCGTTCGGCGACCACATCCTGGAGAACACCTCGCCGCAGGAGGACCTGCACTTCCTGACCATCTGGTGGGAGGACATGGCGGCCGTGGCCGGACTGAAGGACGCGGCCGCCGGCAGCCACCCGGACGGGCGGCAGCGGCTGCTGGCGGTGGCGGCCTCGTCCGGCACCGCCGCGGTCTCGGCGGCGGCCATCCATGCCCGGTACGCCCGCCTCTGTGGAGCTGCGGTGCGCACCTACGCGGACCCGGCCCGCGGCATTGCCGACGAAAGCGCCGCCCTTGGTCTCTACGAGCGCCTGGTCGCCGCCGGCGAGCTCGTGGTGCGGTCGCGGCAGACGCCCTACTGCGAGGGCTGCCGCCGCCACCTGGAGGCGGACGAGCTCACCGGCGACTGCGCGGCTTGCGGCCTGCCGGCTACCGGCGCCGCCTGCCGGTCGTGCGGTCAGACCACCACCGCGGGTGAGACGCTCCGCCATGCGGTCTGCAACGCCTGCGGCAAGCCGTTGGTCCGGCGCCCCCTGGCCAGGCTCTGTTTCGACGCCGCCAGGCACGAGGAGGCGATCGACCGCCAGCACCGCGAGACGGCGATGAGCCCCCGGCTGCGGGCGCTGGTGGACGTCGCCCGCGGCAGCGGCCTGCTCGACCTGCCGGTCAGCCGGCTCGCCGCCGCCGGCATTCCCGTCCCGCTGCCCGGCCTCGAGCAACAGCGGCTCGATCCCTGGTTCGTGCGCGCCGCCCGTCTGCTGGCGGCGCTCGCTCCCGACGAGCCGCCCACCGTCTTCCTCGACCTCGATCAGGCTTTCTTCTATGCCGTGGCGATGCCCGCCCTGGCCGCCGCCGCAGGCGCCGCCGCCTACGCGCCGCTCGCCCTGGTCGAATGCGAGGACGCGGCGGCCGCCCGCTTCGCGGCGGCGCCGGACGGGCCGCCCTGCGAGCCACCCGCCGATTGGCTACCGTGGCTGCGGCGGCTGGCGGCAACGGTGGAGCGCGACCACGGCGGCAAGGCGCCGCCGACCCAGGCCTGGACCCCCGAGCAGCGCCGCTTCACCGGCCGCTTGCAACGCTGCGTCGAGGAGGCGGCCGCCGCCTATCAGGCGGCGACCTTCTCGCCGGGCCAGGCCGGGCGGGCGCTGTCCGACCTGGCGGCGGCCGCCGCCGAGCTCGGCGAGCGCGAGCAGCCCCTGCGCCGTCTCGGCAACCGGATCGAGGAAAGGAACACCGGCGTGGCCCTCGAGCTGCTGGCGGCGAAGGCCCTGGCCATCGCCGCCTATCCGCTGCTGCCGGAGTGGAGCCAGCGCCTGTGGCGCTGCCTGGGATACGGCTCGATGTTGGGCGACGGGGGCGACGGTGGCTCCGGGGGTGCCGGGGGTGCCGGCTGGGAGGACACCCCAGCCTTCGTGCCCACCGGCAGCCCGATCCGCGGGCTCGTGGAGCTTGCCGGCGCCGAGAGCCGGCAGGGATGATCCGGCAGCCTCGGGACGATCCGCACGCCGGTTGGATCGCGGTGCTGCCGCCGCCGGCGCCGGCACGACCGCTGACGGGCGAGATGCGCGTCGAGGCGGCGGTGGTGGGGGCGGGGCTGACCGGCCTGGCGATCGCCCGCCGCCTCGCCGAGCTGCGGCCCGGAGAGCCGGTCGCCGTCGTCGAGGCGCAGCGCACCGGCGCCGGCGCCTCCGGCCGCAACGCCGGCTTCGTGGTCGACATCACCGATTTCGCCGCGGCGATGGCGCCGGCCGACCGCGACCGCTACCTGCGGGTCGCGCGTTTCGGCATCCGCTGCCTGCAGGAGCTGGTCGCGGCGCATGCCATCGATTGCGACTGGCACACGGGCGGCTGCCTGCGAGCCGCGGCGGGCGAGCAGGGGCTGCGCGCGCTCGCCCGCTGGCCCGCCTGGCTCGACGCCGCCGGCGCGCGCTACGATCATCTCGACGCCGCCGCCGTCGCCGCCTTCACCGGCAGCCGGTTCTATCGCGCCGCCCTGCACCTCCCGGACGGCATCACGGTGCAGCCTGCCGCCCTGGTCCGCGGGCTGGCGCGCTCGCTGCCGCCGGCGGTGACCGTCTACGAGGACTCGCCGGTGCGGAGCATCCGGCGCCTGCCCGCCGGCGCCGACCGCGGCTCCGGCGGCTTCCGGGTCGAGACCGGGGCCGGCACCCTGCTCTGCCGCCGCCTGTTCCTGGCGACCAACGGCTACACTCCCGCGCTCGGTTTCCTGCGCCGCCGCGCCTCCCCGCGCTGGAGCTTCGGCAGCCTGACCCGCCAGCTCAGCGAGGGCGAGCAAGCGGCGCTGGGCGGCCAGCGGCAGTGGGGCGTGCTGCCCGCCGATCCGGCTGGCTCGACGGTGCGGCGGACCCGCGATCAGCGCCTCCTGATCCGCAACACCTTTCATTACACCGCGGCGCCGGCGGTCCCCGCGCGGGTGCGGGAGGCGGCCGCCGGCCGCCATCGACGGGCCTTGGCCGCGCGGTTCCCGGCGCTCGCCGGGGTGCCGTTCGAGCACACCTGGAGCGGCCTCTTCAGCACCTCGGCCAACGGCCAGCCCTTCTTCGGCGAGATCGAGCCCGATCTCTTCAGCGCCGCCATCTACAACTTCGCGGGTCTCGCCATGGGCACGGCAGCGGGGCGCCTGCTGGCCGACCTCGCGCTGGGCGCCGACTCGCCGCCGCTCGCCGACCTGCGGCAACTGCCACCGCCCAGCCGGCTGCCGCCGGAGCCCCTGCGCGGCCTCGACGGCCGGCTCACGGTGGCAAGAAAGAACCGCCAGGCCGGCGCGTATCTGTAGGACCTCTCGTCCAGGTACTAAGTGTTCAGCTCGGCGTCCGGGCCGCGGTAGGGCGGGGTCAGCCCCAGGAGCTGGCGGCGCATCGGGGTGCGCGCCGCCGCCGCCAGGCGGGGCGACGGCTCGTGCCCCTGCCACATGCGCATCCATTTGTGGCCGTAGTTGTAGAGCAGCACCCGGCGGGTGACCGCGCCGCGGTTGTTGCCGGGCGAGTGGAGCAGGTTGCCGTTGAAGAAATAGGCCGAGCCCGCGGCGCAGGACAACGGCACCGCCCCGGGCAGGTCCTCGGGCATGGCCGGCACCGGGATCGCGCTCGCGTCGGGCTGACGGTGGGAGCCCGGCAGCACCAGGGTGGCGCCGCCGTCGGCGGCGATGTCGGTGAGCGCGATCATGGCGCGCACCATCATCGTCGAGCCGGCATGATGGACGCCGGCCAGCCGGGTGCGCACGTCGGAGTGCCAGGCGGTGCCGTCGATCCGGCCGCCGGGCGGAGTGATGTAGTAGGCGTGATCGACCAGCGCGACGTCGGGCCCCAGCACCTCGCGGACGAGGGGGAAGATCCGCGGGTGCTCGACCAGATCGAAGAGCAGCGGGTGGTACTCCATGATGGCGGGGATCTCCTCGAACTCCGGGATGCGGGTGCCCGGGAGCGCCGGATCGGCGCGCCAGCGTGCCTCCGCCTCGGCGGCGGCACGCCGCACCGCCGCCAGCTCCACGGGCGTCAGCGCGCCGGGGAGCATGAGGTAGCCGTTGGCGGCGAAGCAGCGCCGCTGCTCGTCGTCGAGCCGGGTCACGCCGCCGTCCACTCGACCGGCGGCCCGTAGGGATCGGTCAGGCCGAGGAGCTGCCGTCGCTGCGGGGTGACGGCCCGCGCCGCCAGCGACGGCGACGGCCGGTACTCGTCCCACATCCGCATCCACTTGTGGCCATAGGTGTAGATCAGCAGCCGGCGATGCACCGGCGAGCGGTTGTTGCCCGCCGAATGGTAGGTGCGGTCGGCGATCAGGTAGACGCTGCCGGCCGGCAACGCCATCGGCACCGCCCCGGGCAGCTCCTCGGGCACCTCGGCGTTGGGCAGCGGCGTGCCGCCGGGAGTGGCGTGCGACGCCGGCAGGATCAGCGTCGCACCGCCGTCGGGCGGGACGTCCGCCAGCACGTAGAAAGCCTTGACCATCAGGCGCGAGCGCGGATGATCCACTCCCGCCAGGTCGAAGTCGAAGTGCCAGCCTTGCGGGATGGTGGCACCCGGCGGGGTGATGAAGTAGTCATGATCCAACATCATGACGTCGGGACCGAGCAGCTGGCGCACCATCGGGAAGATCCGCGGCTGCTCGAGCAGATCGAACAGCACCGGGTCGTGCTCCATGATGCCGAGCACCTGCTCGAGATCGGGACGGCGCACCCCCGGCAGGGTGAGATCGGCGCGCCAGCGCGCCTCGGCGGCGTCGGCCGCACGGCGCACCGCCGCCAGCTCGGCGCCGGCGAGGACGCCGGGCACCACCAGGTAGCCCTGGGTCGCAAAGAAGAGCCGCTGCTGTTCGCTGAGCGCGTCCGTCGTCATCGCCGCGGTGGAGGCCTGCGGCATTGGATTCTACAGTCAATCCCTCATAAGCTGGCCCGGCGATCGACTGGACCGAATGGATGGACGCGTGAGCAAGCTGGACCGCCGGCAACCGGCGGCGCCAAGTGAAATGAACGCATCATGACGACCGGCGGTAGGCGGGCGGCGCGCGAGGTGCGCTGGGAGCGCATGCTGCCCGACCAGCTGGAGGCGGCGTTCGTTGCCTGCCCCGCCGTCTACTTTCCCTATGGCCTCTGCGAGCCGCACGGGCCGCACTGCGCCCTGGGACTCGACGGCCTCAAGGCGCACGGCCTGCTGGTGCGGACCGCGCGGCGCCACGGCGGCATCGTGGCACCCGCCGACTTCTGGCACGTCCACGAGCTGGGGGGCTACGCGATCTGGGCCGAGCGCGAGATCGGGGAAGCCCGGCCATGGCTTACCGCGGTTCCACCGTGGGTGCACTTCAAGAACGTCTGCTACCACGTTCGCGCCGCCGAGGTCCTTGGTTTCCATGCCGCCATCCTGCTGACCGGTCACTATGGCCCCAACTACCAGGACCTCGAAACCCTGGTCACCTGGCTACAGCCGCACCTGCGCATGCGCCTCTGCGGCATCCCGGACTTCGCGGCAAACCTGCCGGGCTTTCCCGGCGACGGCGCCGACGGCGACCATGCCGGCAAGGTGGAGACCTCGCAGCTCTGGGCGCTCGAGCCGCGCTGCGTCGATCTCGCGCGGTTGGCGCCGCCGGTGACGGCCGGTGCAGACGCGGCGGGTGCGCCAGAGGCAACGCCGGCGGCGGCCAAGCTGGCGGGCGCCCGCTTCGCCCAGGGCGCCGATGCCGGCGCGGCCGACCTCGCGGCCGGCCGCCGGATGATCGCCGATCAGGTGAGCTGGCTGGGGGCCACGATGCGTCGCCTGCTGGCCGGCTACGACCCGGAGCGGCCCTCCCGCCTGCGCACCTTCGACGACGTGGAGGCGTTCTGGGAACGGACGGTCAAGCCGGAGCTGGCGAGCTTCCACAGCATGCAGCCGACCTGGTACGCCAAGCCGGCGCCGGACCCCGGCTCCCGCTGGCGTGAGAACTGGCCCACCCGCGGCCCGCGCTGATCCCGGGGGCCCCCTCGCCGGTCAACGCCTGGCGGGCGCCGGCGTGGCGGCGGCCGCCTCCAGCAGGAGCCGCGGCGAGAGGTGGAACGGCAGGTGCCGCGAGCGGCACTCCACCACCACGGCATAGGCGCCCGCGGCGGGCGGCACGAAATCGGCCTCGTAGATGCCGTCGCCGACCTCGTGGGCGAGCCGGCGCTGCTGCCAGCTGCCGCTCACCGTGTAGGCCATCACCACCAGATCGGCGACGCCGGCGGCCGGCTTGCCGCTGGCCGGGTCGGTGAGGCGGAACCGCAGGTGCGCCGCGGTCCCCACCGTCACCCGGCGCTCGGCCGTCAACGGCTCGACCTGGACCGGCGCGGACCGCAGGCGGGCCGCGGCGAGCTCGGGATCGGGCGCCACCGCCACCTCGAAGCAGTGGACGAAGCGCGGCGCGTCGAGGAAGAACGGGATGCGGTAGCGGCCCGGCCCCGGCAAGCGGGCGGTGGTCTCGTAGGTGCCCGGATGCCCGCGCTCGCGCAGGCCGCGGTCCACCACCAGCACCGCCCGCGGCTCGCGGCCGTAGTTGTGGAAGGTCCCGGTCGGCGCCGCCATGCCTTCCACGTAGTAGTAGATCGCCCGGTCGGCCGGGTTGGCCACCAGCACCGCCGTCCCGCCGGGCGCCGGTGCGATGCCGTCCGCCAGGCTGGAGCGGGTGCCGCGGCCGAACGGCTGCGAGCCGCCGGTGAAGTCCGCCGCTTCGAGCGGATGGCCCTCCGTTCCCAGCACGTTCAGCGGCACCATCAGCACGCTGTCGCTGCCGCGGTGGCGGATATAGGCGAGCTGGTCGGAGAAGGCGACCTGATCGGGTGCCTGGCGCACCTTGCCGGTGGTGATGATGCGGTTCACCCCGGCGTCGATCACCTGCACGGTGTCCTCGCGCGGATTGAGCACGAACGCCAGCCGGCCGCCGGGAGCGAAACGGATCGTCGCCACCCCCGGACGCACCGCCAGCCGCGCCACCACCGCCCGCCGCCGCCCATCCACCACCACCACGCTGCCATCCTGCTCGTCGGTGACGTAGGCCGCCGCCGCCAGCGTCGAGTAGGCGATGGCGGTCGGCCGAGTGCCGGTGCGCACGTCGGCGACCTTGACCAGGCGGTTCGCGTCGAGCACGGAAACCGTGCCGTCGCCGGCATTGGTGACGAAGACGGTGCCGCTGTCGGCGCTCACCGCGAGGTCGTGCGGCCCCTTGCCGGTGGCGATCCGCGCCAGCAGCCGCGGCTCGCGGGCGTCGATCACCGCCACGTCGGCACCGTCGTCCGCCACCACCGACCAGAGGCGCGCGCCGTCCGGCTGCAGGGCGACACGGGTCGGATGGCGCCCCGCCGCGACCTGCGCCGTCACCTTCCAGAGGCCGGTGTCGATCACCGCCACCCGGTCCGCCTCCGGCTCGGAGACGAAGACGCGCTTGGCGTCGGCGGTGACCACCCAATCTTCGCCCGGCGAGAGCAGCGGGATCGAGGTGAACAGCTTCGAGCCGCCGAAGCTGAACAGCGGATCGATGACGTTGATGCTGGCGTCCTCGTCGAGCGCCAGGACGTAGAAGGAGCTCAGGTCGAGCTCGGACTTGGCGAACAGGCTGCCGCCGGCGAGCTCCTTGATCCGCGCCGCGCAGGCGGGAGCGCCGACCTCGACCGCCGCCGGCAGGTCCAGCCACGCCCCGGGCGACAGGCCGCCAAGCGGCTGACCGGTGCCGGCGTCCGAGACCCGGAAACGGAAGACGACGTCCTCGCCCTCGCGCAGCGAGCTTGGGTGAGCGTTGGGCTCGGCGGCCGGCGGCGCGGCGACCGCGCCGCCGCCGGCAAGGGGCGTGATCGACAGCTCGACGGCCACCCCCTGCTCCACCGCCCGGTCGCTCACCGCGGCGGCGGCCGCAGGGCCGGCGGCCTGCTGCCCGCCGCGGGCTCCCGGCGTCAGGCCGAGAGCGAGCAGCAGCAGCAGCACCGCCGGTGCCACGGCATGGACCGGGCGGTCGGGCGGCCCGCCGCTCACTTGTCGCCGGTCGCGCCGGCCGCCGCTCCGGCGGCCCCGCCCCCTCCCGGCTTGCAGCCATCGACGCGGAGAAGACCCCAGATACCGAGGTTGAAGTGATCCGCGGGATAGGAGCGGTAGAGGTAGTCGCCGCACTGATGGAAGGGACCGCCCGCCTCGTGAATCAGCACGTCGTAGTGATTGCTCGGCCCGTGCATCGGCCGCGACGCCTTCCATTCGCTGAGCGACTCGCCCCACTCACCGGTCTTGACGTCGCGGTAGGTCTTCTCCTTGGGCAGGAACTCGAGGCTGCCGCACAGGTTCTTCTCGCCCATCCGCGCGGAGGCGAAGAGGTTGGTATGGGTGGTCGGCGCCTCGCAGCCGACGGCCGGGACCGGCGGCGTCTCGTAGGGCGTCTGCAGGTAGGTATGGCCGGCCAGCTCGAAGACCTCGTTGGTGTTGGTGCCGCCGGGATGGAGCAGCCGGAAGCGCACCTCCTCGCCGACCTGGGCGACGAAGGTGGGCGTCACCGGGGTGAAGCTGCAGGGTGCGCAGGTCGTGCCCGTCTTGCAGAACAGCGGCGCGGTGGTGTTGAGCACGCAGGAGAGGTTGCTCGCCGAGCAGGTCGAGTCGCAGAACCGTGACGGCGGGTTGTTCAGCGGCTCGGTCGAATAATTGATCAGGTTGTTGCCGCCGGCGAGGTTGGTGTCGTCGGAGGTGAAGACGATGAACTCGTGGAAGGTGTGATCGCCGGTGTACTCGTCGCTGTAGTGGACGTGCGCCCTGACGCCGGTGCCGGGGTCCCACGTCGCGCCTTGCGGCTCGATGACCAGGCCGCCGAAGAGGCCGTGCAGCGCCTGGTTCATCGGATCGGCCGGCAGCAGGTTGGCGGCGCCGAACTCGATCGGGATGTACTTGGTCTCGACCTGGTTGTTCTGATCGACGTACTCGGGCTCGATGTGCCCGGCGTACCAGGTGTAGGCGACGCTGCCGCCCGGCGGCGCGGTCTGCGGCGGATTGAAGCCGGCGTTGGTGCCGTCGCTGAAGCGCGGATCGGTGGTCACCAGCTGCGGCCGCAGCCCGACCTGCAGCGAGACGTTCGATTGGTAGGCCGGCAGCTTCGTAACCACGTTCTGCGGCGTGGTCTGCAGGACCTGCAACTGCGGCGCCGAGACGCCGGCGAGGCTGAAGGCGTTGCAGGCCAACTGCGGGCACGAGCTCGGCAGCGTGCACGCCGTGGTGGAGGAGTTGGTGCAATAGCCGTTCTTGCACAGCACCGGCGGGCAGGCCTGCACGAAGTTCGCCTGCGTGCAGGCGACGGTGGGCGCGTTCGAGCAGGTGCCGGACGGCAAGCCGTTGTAGAGCGTCACGTGGATGCACTCGCCGGCCGCGGCGCGCAGCACCAGGGGGTCGGGGGTGCCGCTGAAGGTGCAGGAGGACCAGTCGCCGGGCCGCGGGCACTTGAGGCCGGGATTCTGGGTGTCGAAGTACAGCAGGGCGTTGGCGTCGCTCACCGCTTGCGTCGGGTTGTAGACCAGCGGGCCGCCGAGCGCCTGCTGCGCGGTCAGCGCCACCACCGTGTAGTTGCGCGCCTTCGCGTCCGCGGGACAGACCGGCACCGTCTTGAACGGCTGACCCGGGCTGTAGTTGTTCTGCGGCAGCGGCCAGAGGTCGGTGCGGGCCGTGTCATAGGACCGGATCAGTCCCCAATTGCCGCCCGCCTGCTCGATGGCGGCGGCGCCCGGCTGGTAGAGGAAGTCCATCCAGGGCTTCAGCGGCGCGGCGGAGGTGCCCTCGCCGGTCTGCGGCACGAACTTCGGATCGAGCTTGACCAGCAGGTTGTAGTGCTCGGAGATGCCCATCACCTGGCTGTTGCGCCACCCGGAATCGACGTAGGAGGGCTGGTTCAGCCAGTTGAGCCCGTGGAGAGTGAAGTTGTGCGGGTTGATGTGGGCGCCGATCAACACCCGCAGCTGGACGTCGTCGCCGGCATAACCGCGCAGCAGCGGAGTGAAGGGATCGGTCGGCTCGATGCCGGCGGTCAGCGGCGGGTACGGGATGCTGATGCGCTGGGCCAGGCAGGTGGTCACCTGCGAGCCGCAGAGCCCGCGGTTGTCGGCGGTGCAGAGGGCGTAGTTGTCGCCGCAGAACCCGGCGTCCTCGCAGCTGCCCATGCCCGCCGGGCAGGTGTTGGTCGAGCCCTGCAGATCGCAGAGCTGGTTGAGGTTCGCGCTGCAACGGCCGCCGCGCGGGTTGGGGCGGTTGACGCAGCTGTCGCCGGCGCCGCAATCGGCGTTGCTGCTGCAGACCTGCTGCGGATTGGCCTGGCAGAACTGCAGCGAGCTGTAGACGTAGGCGAGGTCGCCGCGGTTGCCCGCCAGCGGCGACTGCGTCGAGGTGGCCGAGGTCGGCGCCGAATCGATGCGCGGGTAGAGCGGCTCGTCGCGGTAGTTGAAGCTGAAGCTGTTGGTCGAGCCCTGGAAGGTGATGGCCTCGACGTGGGTGCCCTTGCCGTTGAAGTCGACGGGGCCGCCAAGGGTGTTGGTCTGGGTGGCCGCCTGGACGATCGGGGTCCAGGCCGGCGACGGCACGCCGGGGATGAAGTTGCAGGACTCGACGGTCGGCTGCTGGCAGCCGGTGAGGTTGGTGGGAGTGCAGGCGACCAGGTACGGATTGGCCGCGTCGGCGGGATTCAGGCCGTAGAGGCAGGTGCCGGTGCCGCTACAACCCGAGGAGGCCGGCGGCGGTCCCGCGAATGGCGATATCTGGCACGTCGTGCTCGGGTCGTTGCTGCACCTGCCGGTCAACGAGCAGAAGCCGCACGGCTCCGAGTGGTCTCCCTTGCAGACCCCCGACTGGCTCCCGGCCATGGGGTTGTCGCCGACCAGGAACGGCGCGTACAGCAGCGTCGAGTCCTGGACCTCGAGCAGGAACTCGCGGAAGCTGTCGCCCACCTGCGGAGTCTCGATCACCGCCTCCCAGCTGGTGGGTCCGCCGTCCTTGACCGCGACGCCGTTCTCCGTGGCGGTGCGACCCGGGAAGTTCTGGTCGGACGCCGCGTCGTAGCCGCCCATGATCTCGCCGGTCTGGTTGTTGCGCCACACCGATCCCTTCGGCTCCGCCACCACGCCGGCGTAGAGGCCGCCCTGCTGGTGGGTCGAGGGGCCGAAATGGTCGTGGGTGAAGACGGTGCGGATGGTGCGGTCGTGGCTCGGCTCGCAGTTGGCCTTCGTGCTGCCGCACAGGTGCAGGTCGGTCTGGGTGCAGGGCTGGTCCTTGAGATCCGAGCAGAAGCCGGCGTCGGCCACGCAGACGCCCTTGGCGGGACAGGTGATGCCCGCCTGCTCCTGCCCCAGGGTGCAGGGCTGGTGGAGATCGGTCGAGCAGCGGCCGGTGTTGTTGAACAGCGGATCGTCGTACCAGCGCTGCACCGTGGCCTGAGAGCCCAGCCAGGCGCCGGTGGTCTCGTCGCCAGCGGGATTGGGCTGCGCCCCGGGCCCCGGGCCGAAGAACTTGATGTACTTCGCCTTCAGGCAGCGCTGGCCGCTGCCGCCGCTGGTCTGCGGGCAGGGCGCACCGGGCTCGCTCTCGCCCGGCGGCAGGTAGATGCCCCCCACCTTGTCGATGGCGTCGATGCGCTCGGTGACCTCGTTGGGCCCGTAGGTGCCGTCCTCGTAGTTCCAGCCGTTCTCGGCGCCGTCCGAGGAGGTGACGTCGAACTTCACCAGGTGGATGTGCTGACCGATGACGTCGGTCGGCGTGCGCACCTGGAAGTCGTCCTGCTCGTAGACGTTGGGCACCAGGTTGGCGAGCACGTAGGTCATGCAGTCGTAGGAGTTGACGCGCATGAACAGCGGCTCGGGCGGCTTCTTGCGGTCCAGGAAATCCTTGACGTCGCCCCACAGCGAGAGGATGCGCTGCTGTGGGAAGTGCCAGCCTTCGCGGTTGAAGACGGCATCGAGCTGCAAGTCGGCGGCGAGGTAGGAGCGGGTCAGCATGTTGCCGGGCTGGCCGCCGTTGCGGTCGAAGCGGATGCAGGGGTCGGCATAGGGCGCGCCAGGCTGCGGGCCCAGGCCGTTGAGGATGAAGTTGATCCTCCCCGGGGTGCAGGTGGCCTTGGCGGGGTTGCCGCACTGCGCCAGGTCGGTGGTGCTGCAGGGGGCCCGGTTGTCCGAGCAGATGCCGGTCTTGCGGCCGTCGGGCAGCTGCGTGTCGTGGAAACGCTGGGCGTGCACCTTCATCGCCACCTTCTCGATCTGAGTGCCGGTCTCCGGCACCTCGATCGCCTGCGCCTGCTGGATCTCCTTGCTGAAATCGAGGTTCTGGTACTGCGTGGCGGGAGCCGGGCTGGTCGTCTGCAGGCTCCGCCAGTCGGTGCTCGGGCCCTGGGCGGTGACGGCGCGCGGCAGGCCGCCGTCCATCGGCTCGCACGCTCCTTCCTCAGGAGCGCAGATCTGGTCCTCGAAGATGGGCGCCTGGTAGTCGGGCCGCGGCGCCGCGGCGAGGAGGTGCACCAGCGCCGCCCGCTTGTTCGACGACTGCAAACCCTCGGCCTTGGGGTTCTTGGCATCTTTGGCGACCGTCGGATCGCAGATGCGGCCGGACTTCGCGCAGGCATAGGCGAAGTCCAGCGGCGGGTGGGGCGGACGCGAACCGCCGATCCCGGGGATGAAGAACGGGTAGCCGGGGTAGGCGCTCTTGTCCACCTGGTCCCAGCTCTTGCTGGTGGTCTGGAACTCCGACAGGCAGGTCTCGGGCCCCTTGCCCAGGCCGCCCTGGTTCACGCAGTAGCGGCTGCCGATCTGGACGCAGCTGCCCGCGGCGCCGCCGCAGTCCTTGTCGGCGAGGCAGTTGGTCGCCGGCGCGCCGGAGCAGACTCCCTGCAGCTGGATGGTGGCGGGCATCGGCGCCATCGGCAGGGTGGGCAGCGGCACCAGGGCGACGGTGGGAGTGCCCTGATGGATCTCGCCGTCCGGCAGCGCGCGGGTGTACTCGAAACCATGCGTCACCGGGTTGGTGCGCCCTTTCGGCCTGCCGTCGTCGGCGAGGATGGTGCCGCCCTCGAACACGTCGTGGACGCGCCAGAGCGACCACATGCCGGAGGCGAAGTGGGGATAGAAGTGACAGTGGAAGATCGAGTCGCCCACCGTCTGGTTCACGTTGCCGCTGCCGTTGTAGACCATCTCCATGGTGAAGGCGGAACCGGGCCCGATCGACTGGCTGTCGAGGTAGTCGCCGTCGGGGCTGTTGGGCGTGCCCAGCCACTGCTGCGCGTGCTGGTGATGGAGGTGGTGGAGGTCGGCGCCGGCGTGCAGCACCCGGAAGCGCACGTGGTCGGACACGTAGCCGTGATAGACGTTCGACGGATCGTCGGGGAACTCCGCCTTCGGCGCGTTGCAGCCCGCCGTGGTGGGCGCCGATTGGCAGGTGGCCGCCGGCGGGTTGACGTTCATCGCCGGGTCGCCCATCGCCCAGGAGCTGAGGAAGAACTCCTCGTACTTGCAGTCGACGCACTGCGTCAGGGGGCCGGAGCCGGCCGGCGGCTGGGTGGCGCCGGAGGCGAGCCGGTTGGCCACCACCTCGTTCGAGAGCCCGGCCATGCCGTAATTGATGCCGTAGTTGTCGGCCGCGGCCGCCAGGCTCGACAGCGTTCCGGTGAGCGCGAAGGCCTGCGTCACCTGGAAGCTCTCGTGATAGATGATGGTGAACTCGCGGAACGGCTGGAAGCGGTCGGGATAGGCGTAGTTCGGTCGCAGCGACGGCGGCTGCTCGTCCGCCGTCTTGTTGGGGAACGCCTGCGGCTGCGGCGGCAGCTTCGGCAGCCGCGGGTCGGGCGCGCTGCGGCCGGTGATCATCGCGGTCAGGTCGCCGTGCACCAACTCGCCTTCGGCGCAAGCGCCATGGTCGATCGCCGGCTTGGTCAGCGCCGAGCTGCACACCATGTTCAGGATCGGCAGGTAGGCCCGCGGATGGCCCGGCGGATAGAGCGCCTGGTAGTTCAGCACCGGCAGGCTGCGGGGCGCGCGGCGCGAGCAGTGCAACGGGTCGGCGAGCACCGCGTCGGTGCTGGCCAGGCAGACGTCCTGCTCGGTCACCTGGCTGCGGTAGAACTCCGAGTGCCAATCCTGATGGAAGCGCCGGCCGCTCGGCTGGACGTTGACCGCGCCGAACAGCCCTTCGGCGAGCGTGCCGCCGTCGCCGGAGGAAAGCGGCGACCAGTCGTCCGCCGTGTTGTAGAGCAGGTAGGGCCCCTCGTGCTCGGCGTACAGCCTGTAGGTCGCGGTCGCTCCCGACGCCACCAGGCTCGAACCGTTGTTGCCGACGTTCGAGGCGTCGTCCGCCGGACCGTCCACCCAATTGAGACCCTGGACGTGCACCCCGGCGACCGGGGTCGTGGGTTGCCCCGCGGTCGCGGTCGGGTTCAGCAGATTGGCGAAATGGATCTCCAGGCAGTCGCCCTCGTTGGCGCGCAGCACCAGCGGCCGCGGCCGCTTGCCGGGAAAGGCCGGCGCGTCCGGGCGCAGCTGGACGCTGCCCGCCGTGCAGGTCTGCGTGCCGTTCGGATCGAGCGGCTTCGCGAACCGGCAGCTGTTCTTCTCGGAGTAGTCGGCGGGGGCCGGGTTGCTGGGGAAGACGTCCCGCGCCAGGGCGTAGATCATGCCTCCCGGCATGGTCGACCCGAACCGGTTCAGGGTCAGCACCTGGTCGAGGGCGACGACGTAGGCCTTGACCGTGTTGTCGCCCGAGCAGGTCGGTGCCGGGAGCTGCTGATAGGCAGCCGCGGCGCCGGCAAAGCTCAGCGCCAGGATGACGACCAGGAAGAACGGGGTGCGGGCCAGAACCGGAGCACGATTCATACCTTCCTCCCTTGAAAACCGCAGACCGCCTGCAATCGCCGCCGCCCTGCCAGGATGGCCCGATCGACGCGACATCGGGCGTGCTTTCCGAGGGACGGACGGCAAGCCATGATTTAGCAGCAACTGCGATTATGATATCGCCTATCCCGCCGTTGCGCAACACCTTCCCGCGGTATCAGAAGCCGGCTTTGGGCCGCTGCCGGCTACCGGCGTGCGGGCCGCGGGCGCCAGAGGAAGGCGAAGCGGCGGACCTGCGCGGCCCGCTCCCGGGCCGCCGCCAGGTGCTCCTCGATCGCCTCCTGGGGGTACCCTCCGGCGCGGAGCAGCCGGCGCACCGCGGCGGCGAAGGCGGCGCCGGTCTCGCCGCCGCGCGGGGTGGCGACCAGCAGCCGGGCGATGCGGTCCCAATCGCCGAGCCGGCGCACGAAGGCGGGATGGAAGAGCGCGCCGAGGTCCGGCAGGCGGCGCACGGCTGCCTGCGTCCGCCGGTAGGCGCGGGCCAGCTCGCGGCGCAGGCCGGCCCTGCCGGCGCGCGCGCCGGCGTGGTCGATGCGGTAGATGCGGGCCAGGAACTCCGCCGCGCCGATCGGCTGATGCGGCACCTTCGACTGCACCCTGCCGATGACGTAGGTCTCGTCGAGCTCCATCGCCGGCAGCGACCGCGCCGGACGGAAGACCTCCTCGGCACGGCCGGGAAGGGTCAGGTCGTCGTGATCCATGAAGACGATCCGCACCTGCCAGCGGCCACCCTCCCAGGCGCTGCGCAGCCCCACGTTGCGGGACACGAACGACTCGCCGCGCGAGTAGCCGCGCACCGCCAGCAGGGTGCCCCAGGTGCGCCCGAGCTCGCGCATCAGGGCGCCGTAGATCCGGTCGGCGCGAGCCCGGTTGGCGGGGACGGCAAAGGCCGCCGCCACGTAGCGGCGCTGGCCGTGATAGGGGACCCGCGGCGGCGTGTAGAGGCCGAGCACCTCGTCGAGCATGGCGTCGGTCAGCTCGCGGCTGTGGCGGGCCCGGCGCGGGCGGCCGGCGGCAGCAGCCGCCAGCTCCGGATCGGCGCCGTGCTCGCGCTCGGCGGCGGCGGCCGACGCGCCCAGGTAACGCGCCGCGCGGTCGAGCCGCAGCGAGCTGGTGCCGCAGAAGATCGCCTGGCCGGGAGGATAGTGGTGCAGGAACTGAAGCGTGAGCCCCAGGTCGGTGTTCAGATCCGCGGTGTGCCAGTCCGGCGCGGCGTAGCGGCAGGAATCCACCAGCTCGCGCATCGCCTGGCGCATCGCCGGATAGCCGGCGCCGAAGGCGGCGGGCTGCAGGAAGTAGTCGAGGACGTGCGCCTCCGCCGTCCCCGACGGCACGCCGTAGACGGCGGCGACGGCGAGCACCGACCCGAGCGGCGCCTCCGCGGCGTGCGCCCGGCGGTAGATCACGGCGAGGCGCGAGGACTCCCGCGCGTCCCGCTGCAGCGACGGCAGCAGGCTGGCGCCGGCGAAGCGGTGGGTGAACGGCAGCGGCTTGCGGTCGCGGCGGACGATGACGTCCCAGGGATGGGGCCCGCGGCAACCCGAGCGCTTGATCTCGAGCTCCACGCAGCTGCCGGGCGGCCGCAGCGCCAGCGCCACCGTGGCGGGCGGCTGTGCCACCAGGGCGTTGAACCGCGAGGCGGTGCCGTCGGCCACCCAATACACCAGCGCCGCCTCGCAGAGGGCCCTGGCGATGGCCGCCTCGTAAGCGGGCAGGCGGGACAGCGCCCGCTCCGCCTGGGCCGCGGCGCGACCGCCGGCCAGGGCCAGCGGCGTCGCCACGCCGCGCGAGGTCCGCACCTCGCCGGCGATCCGCTCCACCACCTCCTGCGCGGAGAACAGGTAACGCGCGAGCGGCAGGCGGCACTCGTCGCGGGAGTTGGCGGCGAAGGCGCGCAGCGCGGCCGCCGGTAGCGGCGGCACGCCGGGGAGACCGCGGCGACCGGGGAGACCGCGGAGATCCCGGAACCACCACCGGCCCCGCGCCAGCCAGGCGCGGAACTCCCGCACGAAGCGTCGCGGCTCGGTGGTGGTGAAGCCCTCGGTCAGGAGGCGGGGGGCGAGCGGCCGGGCAGGGCCGGCCGCGAGGCCCAGGAGCACGAACAGGGCGTCGTGCTCGGCCAGGTCCGCCGGCGGGATGAGCAGCGCCTGGCGGTGCAGCATGAGCGCCGCGAGCCGCCGCGCCTCCCAGGAGGCGCCGCTGCGCCCCGCCGCGAGGTCGGCGAGGTCCGCGGCGAGCTGCCGGTCGAAGCCGCGGGCGGCGAGGAAGCGGCCGAGCAGGTCGGCGTCCACCGCCGGCGCCGGCGGTGCAATCGGCGCCGTCGGTGCAGCCGGTACGGCCGGAGCAGACGGTGCCGTCGGTGCGGCCGGTGCGGCCGGTACGGTTGGAGCGGCCGGTGCGGTTGGAGCAGCCGGCGCAATCAATGCACCCGGCGCACCTGGTGCGGACGGCGCGACCGGGCGCGGCTCCGCGGTCAGACCGGCGTCACCACTTCTTCTTCTTGCCGCCACCGCCGCCGAGCGCCAGGTTGAGGGCGAACAGCAGATCCTTCGCCACCGCCATCGGCAGCACCAGCGTCACCGTCTGCGGCGCCAGGCTGCCGGCACCCAACCTCACCTGCACGTTGCCAGTCGTCATGGAGAGATCTCCCTCGCTCATCGCCCGAGGCGATCGTTATTTGTACACTTGTGCAGACTTGATTTCTAAACTAACACCGACTTTATCTTGGCCGACGCCGTCCTGTCGAGCCGGCGGAGCTGCCGGGAGGGGCTTGGTGCAAACGGAGCGGACGGCGCGAACGGCGCGGCGGGAGCGACGCCGCCACCGCCGCCGCCGCCGGTTCACGCGCCGGATAGCGGGCATGGAGCCGCTGGTAGAGCGCCCGCGACGGGTAGCAAGGGTCCTTGCGCCAGCCGTGATGGCGCCACATCTCGTGCCAGAGATGGACGGCGTAGGCGGCGGCGGGCAGCTCGGCCTCGCCGTGGAGGTCGGCCGCCCGCCACCAGTCGATCGGACAGAAGACCTCCGGCGATTGCACGCTGCCCTCGAGCGCCTGCTCGCGGACGACCCGACCGAGCAGCCTGGGGCCGGTGGCCCCCCAGACGGTGGCCCGCGTCTGGTCGCACCGCGCCTGCTCGCAGCAGTCGCCGCACGCCGCGTCGCCGGCCGGCACCTTGAGCACGCAGCTGGTGCACAGCTTGCCCCCCTCCCGGCGACGCTCCGAGGCGAAGACGCGCTCGGCGGCGAAGTCGAACGGCCGCAGGCACACCACGTCGGTGTCCGCCCACCAGCCGCCGCGCTGGTGCAGCAGGCGGTAGCGGAAGAGGTTCGAGAAAGCGGCGTAGCTGCCGCCGGCCTCGGCGCTGTAGCGGAAGACGGCGCTTGCCGGCAGCACCTCGGCGGCCGGGCGCAGCTCCGCGCCGGCGGGCAGGTTCGGCACGGCGTCGTAGCTGTACAGGTGGTACGGGTGCCCCTGGGCCAGGAACGAGCGCAGCGACAGCTGCTCCATCGCTGTCAGCGGCCCCTCCACCCACAGTCCCTGGATCGGCGTCAGCGGCACGGTCCCCGCTCTCCGGCCGCCGACGGCGACGGGTCCTCGGGAACACCCCACAGCTCCAGGCCGGCGAAGGCTGCCGGGCCGTGCTGTTGCCAGAGCTGCCGGCACTCCGATTCGTGCCAGGTCTCGCCGTCCAGCGCCACCTCGCCACGCCAGGCGCGGTAGGGCTCCCACCACTCGGGGGCGACGGCGCGAGTGCGCAGCCCGGCCTCGTCGAGGCTACAGCCATACCACTCGTTGAGCAGGTCGGCGCTGCGCAGGCTGGGGAAGCGCAACTTCTCCTGCATCTTGTACCAGGCGGTCTTGATCCGCAGCCGGCGCCAGTTGGCGAAGGTGAGGTGGAACACGCCGCCGTCGGCCTTGCCCTCGCCGTGGCGGCAGGCGCCGCCATGGCCCTTGACCTTCCGGGAATGCATGTCGTAGCCGTCGTGGGTGTTGCCGTAGTGGAGGGACGGAAGATCGCGGAAACCGAGCACCATCCAGCAGTCGGTCGCCACCTCGCTCTCGTCGTCGCGGTAGCGGTCGAGGCCGCGCCACAGCGACAGCCAGGGCAGCCACAGCGTCTCGCCGGGGGCGAGCGCCGCGAAGCGGCGGCGGATCCCGGGCAGCAGGTTGCCGGTCAGCACCTCGTCGGCATCGACGGCGCAGAGGTGGGTGGCACCGCGCTCGCGCGCCGCGGCCAGCAGGCGATTGCGGATGGCGGTCTCGCGCCACACCGGATCGGTCTCGGCCAGCAGGTGCACGCGCCCCGGGTGCTCGCCAGCGATCTGCGCCAGCAGCTCCGGCGTGCGGTCGCTCGAACCGTGGTCGAGGACCACCACCTCGTCCATGAACAGCAGGGCGGCGCGCAGCGACAGGCCGAGCACCCAGTCCTCGTTGCGCACCGGCATCATGCCGACGAGCTTCATGCACTTACCTCCCGAACCTGCCGCGCTTCCGGCCGCCGCTCGTTCCGTGCAAGAATTCTATACGACTGCCACCTGCCCATGTCGCCGCCGGCACCCATGCTGCCCATGGCTCCCCTGCCCGGAAACCGCCGATGACGCCTGCCGCCGCGCTGCTGGCGCCGGTCGAGACCGCCATCCGTTGCGAGGTCCTCACCGATCTCGAGGCCGTCGAGCGATTGGCGCCGCAGTGGGAGGCCCTGCTCGAGCGTTCGCGCTGCAACCATGCCTTCAGCTCACCGTGGTGGTTCCTCGCCAGCTGCCGCGTCAGGGCCGGCCTGCTGCCTTACCTGGTGGTCGCCCGCCGCGGCCGGGAGCTTGCCGGGGTGCTCCCCCTGGGAGTGGTGGCGGCGACCCGCACCGCGGAGTTCGCCACCGTGCTGTGCGACTACAACGACATCGTCGCCGACACGGCCGACGAGGAGGTGCCGGCCTCCCTGCTGGCGTTCGCCGCCAGCGCGCCGCAGCCGTTCGAGAAGCTGCTGCTCCGCCGGCTGCGGCTGGACTCGACCTGCGTGCGAGCGCTCTCCCGGCTCGATCACCCCGGCGGCGACGGTGCCGGCGGTGCCGGCGGCGGCGACGGCGGCGGCAGGGGACTGGCGGCAGGCCGCGGGTGGCACCTCTTCGACGGGCGCATCTGCCCGTACACCCGCCTGCCGGCGAGCCGCGCGGCCTACCTGGCGACGCGCGGCCTCAAGCTGCGCAAGGGGCTGCGCAACGCCGCCAGCCGGGCGGCGCGGCAGGGTGTGGCGGTGCGCGAGCTGACGCCCGAGGAGCTGCCCGGCGGCGCCCTGCCCGACGCCTTCCTGAGGCTGCATGGCGAGCGCTTCGGCGAGCGCAGCTGCTTCCGCGCCGCCGGCCATCGCCGGCTGGCGACCGAGGTCCTGCCGCGCCTCTTCGCCGGCGGGTGGTTGAAGGTCTTCGGCCTGCTTCGCGGCAGCACGCTGCTCGGCATCGACCTCTGCCCACTCGGGCCGGACAGCCTGTGCGTCTGGAACGGCGGCTTCACCCGGGAGGCGGCGTCATGGTCGGCCGGCAAGCTGCTGATCGCTGCCGAGATCGACTGCGCCTGCCGGCTGGGGCTCGCGGAGCTCGACCTGCTGGTCGGGGTGGAGAGCTACAAGCTGGCCTGGACCAGCCACCTGCGGGGCCTTGCCGACCTGGAGATCACCGTCACGACGAGGGAACCAAGGTAAGTACTCACGACTCAGTCATATTCCCCTAGATAAATAAAGCTTTTCATCTCGCTCCCCTGCTGGAAATCCTCGAAGCGCAGGCGCGGGTAGCGCTGGCGGAACTCGCGGAAGGCGCGGCGCTCGCCGCGCTCGGGATCGCCGCAGAAGCAGAACCAGTCGTCGAACACCAACACCGTGCCGCGGGTGAGGAAATGGCGGGCGAGCTCGAGCGCCGGCACCGCCGATTCGTAGAGGTCGCAATCGATCAGGATCGCCGCGGCCCGCCCCGGCAGCAGGCGGTCGCGGAGCTCGGGAGTCAGGCTCTGCTGGTAGAAGCCGGGCACGGTGATCAGCCGCTCGCGCGGCATGCCGTGGGCGACGACGGTGCGCACGAAGTCCTCCTCGGCGGTGCAGAGCGCGCCGCGCTCCCAGCCCGGATGACGATCGAGGCCGGCGACCTCCGGCAGGCCGGCGAAAGAATCGAAGGCGACGTAGGACCAGTCGAAGAGCGCGTGGAATGCGTCCCAGGCGAGGCGCATGGTGCGCGCACCATGGCAGCCGAACTCGAAGTAGTAGTCGGCCTGGGGCCGGTTCTGGTTGAAGAAGACGGCAAGGCCCAGGAACAGGTCGCGCCGCGACCGCTCCCGAAACGGGTGGTAGACCTCCTCCATCCAGCGCTGCCGCTCCCCTGCCGCCGCGGCCGAGGATGCCGGCGCCGGCTCCGGTGCCGGCGCCGCCTCGCCCGGCGGTCCGTGGCGCTCAGCCATGGCCGGTCTGGCCCTCCGGGCGGGTGCGGCGCAGCCAGCGCAGGAACTCCTCCTGCGCCGCCAGTCCCTCTTCGAGGTCGTCGCTCGGCGGCCGCTGCAGCAGCTCGAAATGGCCGCCGCCGGCGTCTCCGGCATGGCCGGTATCTCCAGCAGGGCGGGCACGGCCGCGGGCCAGCACCACCGCGTGGTGCGGCAGGGCCTGGCGCACCTCCGGCACGGTGTAGCGGATGGCGAAGCCGATGCGCTCGTCAGGCGAACGGTTGGGGTTCGAGGCATGGATCAGGTTGAGGTGGTGGAGCGACATCTCGCCGGCCCGCAGCACCACGTCCACGGCCCGCGACTCCGCGACCGGGACCGCCACGTGCAGGCCGCTCGCCAGCATGTTGTGCGGCTGGTCGAAGGCCTCGCCGTGAGCCACCGCGGCGACCTGCGAGCCGGGCAGCGCGCGCATGCAGCCGTTGGCGGCGTGGCTGTCGGCGAGCGCCACCCAGGCCGAGACCAGGCGCGGCTCGCTCAACCGCCAGTAGAAACCGTCCTGGTGCCAGGAGACGAAGCTCGGGTCGTGCGGGCGCTTGGCGAAGATCGAAGCCGAATGGACCAGGATGTCCGGGCCCAGCAGCGGCTCGACCGCATCGAGGACGGCCGGATGGGTGGCGAGGTCGTAGGCCCAGCGGTAGTGCAGCTGCGGCTGGCTCATCTGCGCCGGCTTGGGGCTGCCGCCAAGCCGGGCGCGCAGCCGCTCGAAAGCCGCCCGGTAGTGCGCCACCTCGTCGCCGGCGAGCGCCGGCAACGGGAAGAGCACGCCGTCGCGGGCAAAGACCTCGATCTGGTCCGCGCTGAGCCCTCGCTTCATGGCTGGCCTCCGTCGTGATCTCCGCTCGCCGCGCTCGCCGACGCCCTCGGGGTCGCCGGCGCTCCTTGGGGTCGCCGCGCCTCCGCCCGCCGGCAGACGGCGAGGAAGCGGCGCACGATGTCCGCCGCCGCGAACTCCTCACCCTGGAGGTGCGCGCGGGCTCCGAGCTCCAGCCGTTGCAGCGTCGCCGGATCCCGGCGCAGCGCGCGCACCGCCTCCGCCCAGGCTTCGGGATCGCGGTAGCGGGCCACCACCTGGCCGCCGTCGCCGATCATCTCCGGCAGGCCACCGCGCGGGCTCACCAGGGCCGGGATGCCGCTCGCCTGCGCCTCGAGCACGACGCGGCCGGCCCCCTCCTCCCCCACCGAGGGAGCGAGCAGCAGCTCGGTGTGCCGGTAGACCTCGCGCACGTCCGCACGGCGGCGCAGGAGGGTGGCGTTGGGGTGGCGGGCGAGCTCCTGCCGCACCTCTTCAAGGCGGTCGCCGAGAAACCAGGCTTCGACGACCTGGAAGCGCTCTTCGGGGAGCAGCGGCAATAGCCCGAGCAGGGTCTCGTAGCCCTTGAAGGGAACCGGATTGAACATGGTGAGCGCACCGCGGCCAGGGGCGCGCTCGACCCGATACTCCGCCTCGAGGACCAGCGGGTAGAGCACCGTCGCCGGCAGCCCCGTCGTCTCGAACAGCCGGCGGGCGACGAAGCGCGAGCAGCAGACCAGCTCGACCGGCAGCTCGGCGGCCTGGGCCACGCCCTGCGCCGCCAGGTTGGCGGCCGAGTGCAGGAACCACAGGCCGGGCAGGCCGCGCGCCGCCGCCAGGCGCAGGATCTGCAGCGCACCGTCGCCCTGGACGAAGACGACGGTGGGGCGGAAGGCATCGACCATCTCGCCGAACGCCTCGAAGGGGCGGTCCACGGCCAGCACCGGATAGTCGAGGTCGATCTCCCACCGGCCGGGCGAGCAGCGCAGGGCGCGGATGCCGGCGGCGGCGAAGTCGATCAGGTTGGGATAGCGGTCCACCGCGGAGCGGTCCTCGCCATCGGCGCCGGCGCCCCTGGCCATCAGCACCGCGCAGGCGCAGTCGGGCTGGCGGCCGGCGGCGCGCAGCAGGTCGTGCGCCACCCGCGGCCCGCCGTTGAAGGACAGCGGGTAGCCGCTGCCGCCGAACGCCAGCAGCACACGGGTCACGGGCCGGCCGCCTCGCAAAGCGAGCCGTAGAGCGCTTCGAGGGAGCGCATCATCGGCGCCAGCGCGAAGGCCGGCGCCACGCTCGCCTGGCCGGCGCTGCCGAGCGCCGCGCGCAGCTCCGGCTCGGCGAGCAGGTGCAGCAGGCCGGCGAGGATCTCCGGCGAGCTGCGGAAGCCGACCACCCAGGCGTTGCGGCCGTGCTCGAGCAGTTCGCCGGCGACACCGGACGGGGTGACCAGCGACGGCACTCCCGCTGCCAGCGCTTCGACGTAGACCTGCCCGAAGCCCTCGGCCCAGGGGTCGACCGGCGTGTGCACGAAGACGTCGAAGAGGGGATAGAGCGCGGCGATCTCGTCCTCGAACGGGATCTCGACGTAGCTTCCCGGCGGCAGCGCGGCGAGCTGAGCGGCGATCGGCGAGTAGTCGCCGCGGGCGTTGGCCAGCACCAGCTTGGCGCCGGGATAGCGCCGCCGCACCTCCGCGAAGGCGGGGACGATGTAGTGCACCCCCTTGTGCTCGACGTAGCGCGCCACCACGCCGACCACCGGCCAGGCGCCGGCGATGCCGTACTTGGCGGCGAGCGCCTGCACCGCCGCGGCGGGCGGGCGCCGGAAGCGCTCGAGATCGAAGCCGTGGTGGATCACCCTCACCTTGGCCGGCGCCACCTTCTCCCATTCGACGAGGACCGTCTGCACCATGCGGTCGGGAGCGACGATCGCCGTCGCCAGGGCATTGAACAGCCGATCGTAGGCGACCCGCCGCGGGAAGAAACCGTGGTTGGCGACGCTGTGCCGGGTGTAGACGCGGACCGGCACGCCGGCCAGCAGCGCGCCGATCAGGCCGGCCATGCAGCCGGGGAAGAAGTGGGTGTGCACGACGTCGATGCGGTGGCGGCGGCAGTGGCGCGCCACCGCGGCGATGATCGCCGGCAGGCTGCGCATGCCGCGATAGCGGAAGTGGCGGAACGGGATCCCCCGCTCGCCCAGGAAGGCGGCGAGGGCAGGCTCGCCGGCGGTGACGAGCAGGAACGACAGCTCGAAGCGCTCGCGGTCCAGCTCCTCGCACAGCCACTCGAAGCACAGCCAGCGCACCTGCATGGCGACCACGTGCAGCACGCGGATCTTGCGGCCGGCGCGATCGCTCGTCATGGGAGCGCCCTCGGCTGTGGTGACGCCGCGGCGGTCTCCGGCTCGCGGTGCGGCCGGCCGTCGACGCAGGCCACCCAGCGGCCGTCGGGCAGCGGATGCGCATCGAGGTGGTGCATGCAGCGGCCGCTCCAGCCGCCGTCGCCGGGAGAGAGCACCGGGCTCTCCGCCGCCTCCTCCTCGCGGTAGCTGGTGGGCGACAGCTCGGTGATGCGGAAAGCCCGCACTTGGGTGCCATAGACCGGGTAGCAGTCCTGGGCGACGCGCATCAGGCTGCCGTTCCAGCTGCCCACCCGCCCGGCCGGCCGGGCGCGGCGGGCGTCTCCGGACACGATCGGGCTCGCCGGGTGCTCGCGCCAGGGACCGGTGAGCCGCCGCGAGTGGTACAGGCGCAGGGTGTCGTTGGCGGAAGGGGGGGTGCAGGCGAAGAGCCACCAGCGGCCGCCGCAGCGGAAGGGGGTCGGGTCGGCAGCGACGCCGTCGACCAGCTCGGCGACGCACTCCCATTCCGCCGGGAAGCGGCGCGCGCGATAGAGCCGGATGCAGCCCGCCTCGAGGGTTTCGGGGGTCATGAAGGTTTCCCCCCGCCAGCGGAAGAAGTGGGGGTAGGAGAGATGGAAGGGTTCGCGCAGCACGACGCCCGAGTACTCCCACCGCAGCGCGTCGCGGCTGACCGCGTGGGCGATCTCGCCGCGGTCGGCGTCGCGGTTCCAGACTTCGAAGAGCATGTGCCAGAGGTCGCCGTCGTGCGCCATGAACGGGTCGGCGACGAAGGCGGCCGGCACGTCGCTGACGTCCAGGTGGCTGAGCACCGGGTTGGCGGCGGCGGGGGCGAGATGCAGGGGCGAGGCGCCGGCATAGATGCCGATCGCCCATTGCGCCGAGAGCGGAGGAGTCCTCGGGGGCACGGTCATTGGCTTCAGGTCGTGCGACGATTCCGGGCCCGCGCCAGTCCTCAAGGATATCAACGACTAAGATAGCACAGCCGGGCGAGGCCGCAGCTGGAAGTGGCTGGCCAGCGCCGCCGCCGTTACCTCCGCGGTGGCGGCGCCGTCGATCTGCATGCAGGGCAGCGCCAGCGCGGCGGCTTGCGCGGCCAGGCGGCGGGCCAGGTGGTCGTCCCGCTCCATCCAGACGGCGAAGGCGTGCTCCGGATCGGGGCAGCGGCCGAGCAGCTCGGCCAGCCCGGCGCCGCGGTGCGGGTAGTGGCGCCGCCGGAAGTCCGGGGTGGCGAGCAGCCAGCAGGCCCGGCGGGGCGACGAGAGCACCGCCGCGACGCCTGCCGGCAGCAGCCCCACGCCTTCCGCCAGCACCGGACCGGGCAGGGCCCGCAGGTCATCCATCACCATCGCCAGCTCGTCCTGGTAGTACCGCAGCAGCTCGCGCGCCCGCGCCGAGGCCGGCGGCCGCCAGAGCCGCTCGACCGGCAGGTCCATCAGGCGGCAGAAGTGGGGGTGGAGCTCCGGGACCGCCCGCCGCCGGTGCTCCTCGAACCGATCGTCACAGCTGTAGAGGGTGAGGCCATGGGCGGCGGCGAGCGTCCGCGCGGCGGAGGTCTTGCCGGCGCACGCCGAGCCGCCGAGCCAGAGCACGTGCGCGAGATCCTGGCGCAGGCGGGAGGCGGACTCGGCGTCGGCGCCCTGGGCCATCCGTTCCCTCCGGCCAGCGCCTTGTCTCAATCGAGACTCCAGGTTCAAGGTCTGTGCACTCCGTTGGTCCCGGCCGGCACCGCGCTTTGGCCCTTGGGGGTCGCCTGTGGGCGCCGCCAATCAGGACGAGCCCGGACATCCAGTCTAGCAACGCTCCTCAAAGGGGAATCCTGTTCTCTGGGTCAAGTTTCATGCCACCTCTATTCGCCTAGAGTGCCCTGCAACCCCTGCTGGCCGTCTGTACGTCCGGCACGTTTCCGGAGAGAACCCGTATGACACGCGACTCCGTGCCTGCAATGTCCGCCGTCGTGACCCTGGCCGTGCTGCTGAATCGAACGCCGGCGTAGCGTTCGCTTGGGGCTCTTGCGCCGCGGCGCGCCGCCAGGCAGGAGACAGCCGCCCAGGCTCGCTCTTGGATGGCCAAGATCCAGGACCAGGTGCAGAAGGCCCGCCAGGCCGAGGCCGAGCGGCAGAGGGTCGAGCGCAACCTCGCCGCTTGGGCCGCGATCCTCTCAGAGTTCAAATCCGATCATGAGCTTCGCGTCGAGCGCTACCGTGACCGCGGTGTGAGCGCCAGCCATGCTCAGGAGCTCGCGCATGCCGATGAGGAGGAGGAGAGCTTCTTCGACAGCCTGATGCACGGTGACCTGGCCTACCAGCCGCCCCCGATGCCACCGGACCGTTGAGCGCGCGCTCCCACCCATGGCGCGCGATCGCGCGGGGGCGCCGTCCCGGCTGCGGGCGCTCCCCACCCGTGCGGACCGACGTCGCGAGATTCCGGCAGGTGCAACGGTAAGATCTGGCTTTCATGCTTGCCGACGATCTCGAAGCCGCCCGCTACCCGCCGCTCTCGGCGCCGGCGCGGCGGTTCGGCCCGGCCACCGCGGGCACCGCGCCACAGGACCCGTTCGCAGGCCTGGTCGCCCCGGTGGGACGACGGCTCGATATCGTCTGCACGCGTCCCATTCATCACGTCCTCGAATACGAGGCGCTTTTCCGCCTGACCGCCGCGCTGCGCTCGCGGCTGCCGGCGGCGAAGCTGCACCTGCACCTCGTCTCCGCAATGCGCGACCCTGCGCCCTTCGACTTGCTGCCGGTGGATCGGGTGACCCGGTTGGTGAGCCACTATGGCCGGGGAACCCTGGCCGCGGGGCTACGCCGGCTGGCCGGCCGGTGGGGGGAGCCGGTGGTGGTGCTGGCGCCGCCCTCGCGATGGCGGCGAACGGTCCGGGCCGGGGCGGGCGCCGGCCCTTCCCCGATCTGGCCGGTGCCGCTGGACTTCTCGACGAGCGGCAGTGATGGAGGTTTGGACCTGTACCATGCGAGTCAGGCGGGCGACCCGGACTGCGCAGCAGCCAGCGCGCGCTTCCTCGCCGCCTTGTTGCGCGAAGCGCCGCGCTGGCGACGCGCCGCGGGCGCTCCACCGCCGCTCTCCCGGCGCGTCGCGGGCCATCGGCTGCTGATCCACCAGGCCCGCTTCCATCTCGGCGACGCGCTCTGGCTGACACCGCTGCTGCGCGCCATCCAGGCGCAGCTTCGCCGGCCGCGGATCACCCTGGTCGTGCCACCGATCGCCGCCGAGGCGCTGGCCGGCAATCCCCATATCGACGAGCTGCTCTGCTACCACCCGCGCGACGGCGAGGCCGGGCGGCAGGGAGTGCTGGCTCATCTCGCGGGAGGCCGCTTCGACGCCGCGCTGTTCGCCTTCGCCCGGCGGCACGAGAGCGCTTGGCTGGCACGCGCCATGGCGGCGGCGGGCGTGCCGCGCCGGATCAACCTGGAGTACCACGACCTGTTCCTGGACTCCCGCCGTCCCCACGACGACTTCACCCATGAAGGATGGTTCTTCTGGGGGGCGCTGCCGAGCCCGCGCCTGCTCCTGCACGCGCTCGACCCGCTGGTGCGGGCGGATCGGCGGGACGCAACGCGGCTCGAGGTGTACGTCACAGCCGAGGCGCGGCGACGGGCCGGCGAGCTGCTGGCCGCCCGCGGCATCGGCGAGCTGCCGTTCGCCGTCCTCGCTCCGGGCGGCCGCTCCTCCGCGCGCTGGCCGGCGGCGAGCTTCGGGCGGCTGGCGGCGGCACTCGCCGGCGAGCTCGGGCTGGCCGTGCTGATCGAGGGCAGTCCGGACGAGACGGCGCTGCTGCGCGAGGTCGCAGCCGCTGCCGCTGCGTCCGCGGGCGGGCGGCCCATCGCCGTTTGCCAGGACCCGCTCGACGTGCTCGCCGCCCTGCTCGAACGGGCTCGGCTGCTGGTCGGCAACGATAGCGGCCCGCTCCACCTGGCCGCCGCCCTGGGCGTGCCCAGCCTCTACTTCTCGCCGCACGAAAAGCTCGCCCACTCCCATCCCGAAAGCACCGCTGCCTGCTGGGCGCTCTACGACGACCAGGCCAACGACCTGCGCCGCATCACCGTCGGACAGGCGCTGGGCGCGCTGCGGGAGATGCGGCGCACGGGCTCGATTTGCGGCAGCGCGGAGGTATGCTAGCTTCTATTGAAAAGCCAGAAAACCGCGGTCGCGGTGGTTCGAGGAGCTTGAAGGAAGCATTACGGATGAGCGGATCGAGCCTTGGATCGAACGAGGTGAGGCCATGACCGGAGAGGAGCGCGTGACTGCCTCTCCTGTCCTGCCGGCCGGAGGCTACGTGCGCGCGACCGCCGGCGCCGAGGACCTCGCCGGCATGGCGGCGCTGGTGCGCCAGGCGCTGGCCGCCCACGGGCTCGCCCGGCTGTTGCCAATGGACGAGCAGCGGTTCCTGGACCTCGCCGGCCACCTGGGCGAGGTGGGGCTGCGCACCGAGCTGGTGATCGACCCGGTGCAGGAAGCGGCGGAGCGGCGGCGGCGCTCGGCCGCGGAGGCGCGCCCGGTGGTCTACGCGCCCACCGAGCTGGCGTTCCACACCGACCGGCCGACGGTGGACGTGATCGGCTGGTACTGCATCGAGCAGGACGCCCAGGACGGCGCCGTCCAGCTGATCGACACCGCCGACCTCGCGGACCACCTGTCGAGCGAGGAGCTGGCCGGCCTGGAGAAGATCGAGCTCGGCTACTACCACCGCGACAGCCAGACCGTCTCCGACGAGCCCCGCCAGGCGTCGCTGGTCGAAAAGGGGCCTCACGGCCACCTGCTGTACTACGCGCCATGGCAGATCGCCACGGACCTCGGCGGGGACGCGGCGCAGGCGCTGGCCCGCTTCGAGGCCTATCTCGAGTCCAAGCGCACGACGTCGCTGCTGCGCATCCGCCTGGAGCCAGGCGAAGCGCTGTTCATCGACAACCGCCGCCTGCTGCACGCACGCGGCAACCTCTCACCCGCCAGCCGGCGCCACATCGTGCGGCTCTACATCGCCTGCCCGCCCGAAGACGGCGCCGGCGCTCCCCGGACGAGCCGGCCGTGAGCCCCCTCCCGCGCCCTCGCTTCCCGCACCCCCGACGCCTCGTGAGGATCCCGGCCGCGGCCCTGGTCCTCGCGCTCGTCGCCCTGAACGCTCCGAGCACCCTGAGCGCCCGGCGGCTGGCCGGGATGGAGAGGGACGCCGGCATGGAGCATGCCGCCAGCATGGGACAGCCGGAGCCGCACGACCAAGGCGCCGCAACCGGGACCGCGGTCGCCGGCCCGGAGATCACGGCAGCGGCGCCGCGCCTGGCACCGCCCTGGCCCGACGTGCCGCTGGTGGACCAGGACGGGCGGCCGCTCCTCTTCTACGCCGACCTGGTGCGCGGCCGGCGAGTGGCGATGAACTTCGTGTTCACCACCTGCACCACCATCTGCCTGCCGATGGGCGCCAACTTCGAGCGGCTGCAAGCGCTGCTCGGGACCCGCGCCGGTAGCGAGGTGCGCCTGATCTCGGTGAGCATCGACCCGCTCACCGACACGCCGCAGCGGCTCAAGGCCTGGGGGGCGAAGTTCCACGCCGGCCCCGGTTGGAGCCTGCTGACCGGACGCAAGGAAGACGTGGACCGGCTGCTCAAGACGCTCGGCGTCTTCACCGCC
This sequence comes from Thermoanaerobaculia bacterium, assembly GCA_035308185.1. Lineage (GTDB taxonomy): Bacteria > Acidobacteriota > Thermoanaerobaculia > Multivoradales > UBA5704 > JASLEW01. The sequence continues at coordinate 34,134 of DATGHG010000144.1, forward strand.
GATCGCGCCAACCACGCGCCCATCGCGCTGCTTGGCGACGACGCCACCGGCCGCTGGACGCGCGCCTACGGCCTCGACTCGCCGGCCAAGATGGTCAAGCTGCTGGACGGCCTGGCGGCGCCGGCAGCGGACGAGCGACGGCAACCGGCCACGGCCCCCGCCATGGCTCCGCTGGCTCCCCAGGCTCCGGGCACCCGTTCGCTACGGCAGACCGCGGCTACCGGGGCCGCCACCGCCGCCGCGGATGCCGCGGATGCCACCGCTCCCGCCGATGCCGCTGCTCCCGCAGATGCCGCCGCCCATCGCTACTTCACCGACACCGAGCTGATCGATCAGGACGGCAGGCCGCGGCGCTTCTACACCGACCTGCTGGCAGGCAGGACGGTGGTGATCGACAGCTTCTTCAGCCGCTGCACCGGCAGCTGCCCGGTGGTTGCGGCCACCCTGGCCAAGCTACAGGCGACGCTCGGCGACCGGCTGCAGCGCGACCTCCGCCTGCTCTCGATCTCGGTCGATCCGGCGACCGACACGCCGCAGCGCCTCAAGGAGTACGCCAGCCGGTTCGGCGCCCGGCCCGGCTGGTACTTCCTGACCGGCAGCAAGGAAAATGTCGATCTGGTGCTGCGCAAGCTGGGCCAGTATGCCGAGCAGAAGGAGGACCACAACAACCTGCTGCTGGTCGGCAACCTGCGCACCGGCCTGTGGAAAAAGGTCTTCGGCCCCGGCCGGCCGGAGGACATCCTCGCCATCGTCCAGGGCGTGCTCGACGATCTCGGCACGGGCGCCGCGCCGGCGCCACCCGCTCCGACGACACCGGCGAGCCCGGCCGCACCGGCGACCACCTCAAGCACCCCGGCAACGCGGGCCGGCACTGCCGATGGCGCCTACTAGGGCGATGCGCCGGCCGCTCCTGGCGCTGGCCCTGCTCGCGCTCGCGATCCTGCTCTGCCGGCAGGTGTCGCCCGCGGCAACCGCGGCGGTGCCGGTGCCGGCCGCGATTCCCGCCACCGCCGCACCCGGTGCGGCGGCTGCCGCGCCGGCGATGGCCCCGGCCGCCCGACCGGCAACGCCGGCTCCGGGGCAGCCCGTTGCGTCGCCGGCGCCGGCCGCAGCCAGGCTCACGCCCGCGGAGGCGCGCGGCAAGCAGCTCTACCTGACCGGCACCAGCCCCGCGGGCCACCCGATCACGGCGACATTAGGCGAGGCCGGCGCCGGCGCAGCCGGCACTGCCGCAGCCCCCGGCATCGCTGCCGCCCCCACCGCCGCTGCCGCCGGCTCCCCTGGAGGCGACCTCGTCGAGGTGCCCGCCTCGACACTCCCCTGCGCCGGCTGCCACGGCCGCGACGGGCGCGGCGGCCGGGAAGGCGGCGTGCGTCCCTCCGACCTGACCTGGGAGACGCTCGCCCGGCCTGGCGCCGGCGAGGCGGACGGCCGCCGTCACCCGCCCTACGACGAGAGCCTCCTGGTCCGCGCCATCACCCTGGGGATCGACCCGGCAGGCAACCGCCTGCACGTCGCCATGCCACGCTACCGCCTGGCGCTGCAGGATGCGGCGGACCTGGTGGCCTACCTGAAGCGGTTGGGCCACGACGACGATCCCGGCCTCACCGCCGACGCGATCGCGCTCGGGGTCCTGCTGCCCGGCGGCGACCGCCCGGAGGCCGCCGCCGAGGCGGCGGCGGTCCGCGCGGTGCTGGAGGCGCGCTTCGCTCAGCTCGACCGCGAGGGCGGCGTTTACGGCCGCCGTTTGGAGCCGCATTTCGCGCGCCTTCCAGATCCGCCGGCGGCGCGGGCGGCGGCGCTGCGCGAGCTGCTGGCGCGCGAGCCACCGTTCGCCCTGGTCGGCGCGTACCTCACCGGCGCCGAGGCCGAGATGGCGGCCGCCGTCGCCGAGGCCGCGGTGCCGCTGGTCGGTCCGCTCACCCCGCACCCGCGGCAGGAGTTCCCGCTCAACCGCTATGTCTTCTACCTCACTCCCGGGCTGGCGGAGCAGGCCACCGCCCTGGTCGAGTTCGCGGCGCGGCAGCTGCCGCGCGGCGACCGCACGCTGGTCATCCTGCGGCCCGCGGCCGGGGAGCTGGCCGACCTCGCCGGCGTGGTGGCGGCGGCGGCGAAGCAGCGCGGCTTCACCAGCGTCGAGACCATCGCCGCGAACGGCGCCGACGGCGCCAATGGCGCCGCTGGCTCCCATGGCTCCGATACCGGCGGCGACCGCGAGGCGCGGGTCATGGCGCGGGCCGGCCGTCTGGCCCGCGGCGGCGAGACGGCGCTGCTGCTGCTCGACAGCGGCCGCGGCGTGCGCGAGCTGCTGCTGCAGGCGCAGGCGCATGGCTGGCGCCCGCTGATCCTGCTGCCTGCCTCGCTGCCCGGCGAGGATGCCTTCAGCGTCGTGCCGGCGGCGCTGGCGGATCGCCTGTTCCTGTCGCTGCCGCTGCTGCCGCCGGACCGCACGCCGGGCGGGGTCAGCGACTACCGGCGGCTGGCGGCCGCGTATCCGCTGCCGGCGCACCACGTCGCCGCCCAGGTGACGGCCCTGGCCGCCGCCGAGGTGCTGATCGAGGGCCTCAAGCGGGTGGGACGCGATCTCAGCCGCGAGCAGCTGATAAGCGCCCTGGAGCGGCTCTACCAGTTCGATGCCGGGCTCGGCACTCCGGTCAGCTTCGGCCCCAACCGCCGGGTCGGCGCTCTTGGCGCCTACGTCGCCGCCCTCGACTTCGCACATCACGCGCTGGGGCGGGAGACCGCCTGGATCGATCTCGAGCCCTGAGATGCCGCTCACCGCCAGCCCCACCCGCAAGGCACCAGCCCGGATCAGGTACCCGGCCGTCGCCGCCGGCCAGCCGCCGGTGCGCCGCGCCTACGATGCCGCGGCCGCCACTTACGACGAGCGGGTCGCCCGCTCCGCCTGGGTGCGCGAGCTGCTGTGGCGGCGCCTCGACGAGCTGCTACCCGCGGGCGCCCGCGTGCTGGACGCCACCGCCGGCACCGGCTGCGACGCCGTGCACCTGGCGGCGCGCGGGGTGGCGGTCACCGCCTGCGACATCTCGCCGGCGATGCTCGACCGGCTGGCCGCCAAGGACCGGACGATCCGCACCAGGGTGGCCGACTGCGGCCGGCTGCCGGCGGCTCTCCCCGGGGAGCGATTCGACGCCGTGCTGTCGACGTTTGCCGGGCTCAACACGGTGGCCGACCTCGACGGCTTCGCGCACGGCGCTGCCGGTCTGCTGGCACCGGGAGGAGTGCTGTTCGTTCAGCTGCTCAACCGCTGGCCGGTCGCCGAGCTGGCGCGGCGCTGGCGCCGCGGCGGCCTGACGGCGGCGTGGCAGGCCCTGGCCGCGGCCTGGCGCGGCGAGCGGCAGGTGGAGATCGGCGGCGTGCGGGTCCCCCACCGGCTCCTCACGCCCCGCCGGCTGTACCGCCGGGTCTTCGCCCGCGACTTCGCCCTGCTGCGGGTCCGCGGACAGGGGGTGCTACGCCCGGTGGACGACCCGACCGCGACGCCGGTGACGGCAGCGACACGGCCGGAGGCCGCCTCTGCGGCGACGCCCGCAGGATCGGGCCGGCTCGACCGCTGGGAGGAGCGGCTGGGCGCCTGGCCCGGGAGCCGCGCCCTGGGCACCTTCTTCACCCTCGAGCTGCGCCGGCGCGGCGCGCCCGCCGCGCCGGGCGCGGGCGGCGACGGCGGCGCCGACGCCGACGCCGACGCCGAGCGGGGTGGCCGGCGATGACCGAGGTGCTGCTGGCGCATCCCTTCTTCCTCAAGAACGACCCGAAGCAGGTCGAGAAGATGCGTCCCTATGCGCCGCTCGCCACCCTCTATGCCGCGGCCCACCTGCGCGAGCATGGCTACTCGGTGGCGCTGTTCGACGCCATGCTGTCGGCAGGGGAGGAGGAGTTCGCGGCGGCGCTGGCCGCCCAGCGCCCGCGCTTCGTCGCCCTGTACGAGGACAGCTTCAACTTCCTCAACAAGATGTGCCTCGACCACACCCGCCAGGCAGCCTGCCGCATGAGCCGGGCGGCGGCCGCGGCCGGAGCGACGGTGCTGGCCGCCGGCGCCGACCTCTCCGATCAGCCGCTGCCCTACTTCGAGAGCGGGGTCGCCTACGGCCTGACCGGCGAAGCCGACCACACGCTGCGCGAGCTGCTCGACACGCTGTCCGGGCGGGTGCGCCAGCCGGTCGAGGCGGTGGCCGGCCTGGCGCTGCCCGATCCGGCGGCGCCGGACGGGGTGCGGCGGACGGCGCCCCGGTCGCCCGAGCGCCACCCCGACGCCTTTCCCCTGCCGGCATGGGACCTGCTCGACGTCGAGCGCTACCGCGCCGCCTGGCGCGGCGCGCATGGCTATTTCAGCCTCAACCTGGTGACCACCCGCGGCTGCCCGTTCCATTGCAGCTGGTGCGCCAAGCCGATCTGGGGGCAGCGCTACGCCATGCGCTCGCCGGCCAGCGTCGCCGAGGAGATGGCGCTGGTGCGGCGGACGCTGCGGCCCGACCACATCTGGTTCGCCGACGACATCTTCGGCCTGCAACCGAAATGGGTGGCGGAGCTCGGGCGCGAGGTGGAGGCGCGCCAGGCGGCGATGCCGTTCACCATCCAGTCGCGCGCCGACCTGATGACCGAGACGGCGGTGGCGGGACTGGCGCGCGCCGGCTGCAGCGAGGTCTGGCTCGGCGCCGAGAGCGGCAGCCAGCGAATCCTCGACGCCATGGAGAAGGGCACCCGCGTGGCGCAGATCGGCCAGGCCACGCGCCGCCTGCGCGCCGCCGGCATCCGCGCCTGCTACTTCCTGCAGTTCGGCTACCCCGGCGAGACCTATGCCGACATCCTGGCGACGGTGCGCCTGGTGCGCGAGAACCTCCCGGACGACATCGGCGTCAGCGTCGCCTATCCGCTGCCGGGGACCCGCTTCTACGAACAGGTGCGCGAGCAGCTGGCCGGGCAGACTCACTGGCGCCACAGCAACGACCTGGCGATGCTCTTCCAGGGGAGCTACGAGACGCCGTTCTACCGCCGCTTGCGCGAGGTGCTGCACCGCGACCTGACGGTGCGGCAGCGCCTGGTCCGAGCCGGGGAGCCGGGAGCCACGGCCGGCGCGGCGGCCGGCCACCGGCAGGATCCGAGCGATCTGAGGGCCGAGCTGGCGCGCCTAGACGCCGATTGGCAGGAGCTGGGGCGCCTCGAGGCGCGGTCGCGCAGCGCGGCGCCGACGGCGCTGGCGCGCCCCGCCGCCGCGGCGCCGGCGCCGGATCTCTCGGAGCCCTGGAACTGAGGCAGCGCATGGCCGACGTCCTCCTCGCACACGGCTACTTCCTGGGGGAAGATGAGAAGGAGCAGCAGATCATGCGGCCCTACCCGACGCTCGGGCTGCTCTACGTCGCCGCCTACCTCGATCGCCAGGGTTTCGCTGTCGAGGTCTTCGACGCCACCTTCGCGCGGCGGCAGGATCTGCTCGACCGGCTTCGCGCCGGGACCGGCGTGCTGGGCCTCTACACCAACCTGATGACCAGGGGGGCGGTGCTGGCGATCGCCGCCGCGGCCAAGGCGGGAGGCTGGACCGTGGTGCTCGGCGGACCGGAAGCCGCCAACTACCCGGCCGAGTACCTGGCGCACGGCGCCGACGTGGTGGTGATCGGCGAGGGGGAGCTGACGCTCGCCGAGCTGCTGCCGGCGCTGCAGGCGCGCGGCCCGCACCGGCTGCAGGGCATCGCCGGGGTGAGCTTCCGCGACGAGACCGGCGCCGTCGTGCAGAACCCGGAGCGGGCGCAGATCGCCGACCTCGACAGCCTGCCATGGCCCGACCGCGAGCGCATCGACCAGCAGCGCTACGTCGAGGTCTGGCGGCGCCATCACGGCATGGGCAGCGTCAACCTCATCACCGCCCGCGGCTGCCCGTACAAATGCCGCTGGTGCTCGCACGCCGTGTTCGGCTTCAGTCATCGCCGGCGCAGCGTGCGCGACACCGCCGACGAGCTCGAGCACATCCGCGACCGCTGGCGGCCCGATCAGGTGTGGTATTCGGACGACGTCTTCACCATCAGCCATCGCTGGCTGTTCGACTATGCGGCGGAGCTGGACCGCCGCGGCCTGCGCCTGCCGTTCGAGACCATCTCGCGCGCCGACCGGATGATGCGGGAGGAGGTGCTGGCGACCCTGGCGCGCATGGGCTGCTACCGCATCTGGATCGGCTCGGAGAGCGGCAGCCAGCGCGTCCTCGACGCCATGCAGCGCGGCGTCACCGTCGAGCAGGTGCGCTGGGCGACGCAGGCGGCGCGGCGCCACGGCATCCAGGTGGGCATGTTCCTGATGTGGGGCTACGAGGGCGAGGAGGCGGCCGACGTCGAGGCCACCATCGAGCACGTCAAGGAGGCCCATCCCGACGTCTTCCTGACCACGGTCGCCTATCCGATCAAGAACACCGGCTACTTCCACGAGCTGGCGGCGAGCGGCCGGGTGGTGGCGACGCGCCCCTGGGACGAGGCCACCGACCGCGATTTCGCGGTGCGCGGACGCCACTCGCGCGCCTACTACCGCCAGGCCGACCGCTGGCTGCGCAGCGCCGTCGCCGCCGAGCGCCTGGCCCGCGGCCAGGAGCCGGCGGAGGGCGGCGCGAGTCCGGGCGGCGCCGACTGCGTCGCGAGCGCCGAATACATGGCCTTGATGGCCGAGGCCCAACAGGCCCAGGCCGCGCTGCTGGCGCTCGCCGGCGAGGTCGAGGCGTGAGCCCGGGCACCGCGCCGGCAACGATGCTCGCCGCGAATCCAACGGGCGCGGCAGACGTTGCCGACACCGGCCGGGCCGTCAACGCGACCGGCGCGACCGGCGCCGCCAATGTCGTCGGCTCAAGGCGCGCCGCCGGTGCCCCTGGACTCGCCGGCGCCGCCGATGCGGCCGGTGCTGCCGGTGCTGCCGATGCGGCCAGACCTGCCAACGGTGGATCGCCGTTCGCAGCAGCGGCAGCGGATTACGATCGCTGCTTCACGGACACGTCGCTTGGCGGCTGCCTGCGGCGCGCGGTGTGGCGCCGGCTCGACGCCCACTTCGCACCCGGCGACCGGGTGCTCGAGCTGGGCTGCGGCACCGGCGAGGATGCCCTGCACCTGGCCCACCGGGGCGTGCGGGTGGTGGCGACCGACGCCGCGGCGGCCATGGTGGAAACGACGCGGCGCAAGCTGGCGGCCGACGGGGCCGCGGCAGTCTACGCCGGCGGCTCCGGCAACGGCCATTCCGGCAATGCACGTTCTGGCAATGGCGGCCCCGGCAACGCCGGTGGCTGCGAGGTGCGCCTGCTGGCCATCGAGGACCTGGGCGCCGAACCCGCCTCGCCGCCGTTCGACGGCGCCTTCGCCAACTTCGGCGGCTTGAACTGCGTCGCCGACCTGGCCGCTGTCGCCCGCGCCCTGGCGGCGCGCCTGCGCCCTGGCGCGCCGGTGCTGCTCTGCGTCATGGGTCCGCTGGCACCCTGGGAATGGCTGTGGCTGCTGCGCCGCGGGCAACCGCGCGAGGTCTTCCGGCGGCTCCGCCACGGCGGTGTCCGGTGGCGCGGCCTGACCGTGCGGTATCCCTCGATCGGCACGCTGCGGCGGGCCTTTGCAGCGGACTTCCGGCTGCTGCGGGTGAGCGCCGTGGGCGCTCTCTTGCCCACCACCAGCTTCGCTCCCTGGGCGGCTCGTCACCCACGGCTGCTGGCCGCGCTCGACCGGCTGGAGCGCCGCGTCGAGCGGCTGCCGCCCCTCCCCTGGCTGGCCGACCACTACCTGGCGGAGCTGGTCCGCAAGTCTCCTCCAGCCGCTGCCGCTGCCGCGGCGCCGGGCGGCGGCTCGTCTACGGCATCCAGCCGATGACCCGGCTCGCCCCGCGCCCGCGGCCCGACCGCGCCGTCTCACCCGGCGCTCCCGCCGTTCCCGCAGTTCTTGCCGTTCCGGCGCCGCTGCCGTGCGCCGATCCGATCACCCGGCTGCCGCTGCTGGTGCTCTACCCGCACAGCCGCTGCAACTGCCGCTGCCTGATGTGCGACATCTGGCGCGACCACGGCCGCCGCGAGCTGTCGCCGGCGGACCTGGCGCGCTGGCTGCCGGAATGGCGGCGCCTGGGCGTCGAGCGGGTGGTGCTCTCGGGCGGCGAGGCCCTGCTCCACTCCGATCTGTGGCGCCTCTGCGAGCCGCTGCGCGCCGCGGGCATCGGCATCACGCTGCTGTCGACCGGCCTGCTGCTGGCGCGCGACGCCGCCCGCCTGACCGCGTTCTGCGACGACGTGGTGGTGAGCCTGGACGGTCCGCGCGAGGTTCACGACCGGATCCGCAACGTGCCGCGCGCCTTCGACCGTCTGGCCGCCGGGGTCGCCGCGGTGCGCGCCGCCGGCGGCGCCGCGGTCAGCGTCAGCGGCCGCTGCACCGTGCAGCGCGCCAACTACCGCGAGCTGCGCGCCACGGTCGCCGCGGCCCACGCCGTCGGGCTCGAGCGGCTGAGCTTCCTCGCCGCCGACGTCACCAGCGAGGCCTTCAACCGCCCCGGCGGCTGGGACGACCGGCGCGCCGCCGAGATCGCCCTGCAGGCCGAGGACCTCGAGCCGCTCGCCGCCGAACTGGCGGCGCTGTCCCGCGACTGCGCCGCGGATTTCGCCGGCGGCTTCCTGGCCGAGAGCCCGGCCAAGCTCGAGCGGCGCCTGCTGCAACATTTCGCCGCCCTGCTCGGCCGCGCCGACTTCCATCCCAACACCTGCAACGCGCCCTGGGTCTCGGCGGTGATCGAGGCCGACGGCACGGTGCGGCCCTGCTTCTTCCAGCCGCCGCTGGGCAACCTCCTGACCGGCGCCGGCGCCGGCGAAGAGCGTGCGCGCCCCGGCGACGGCGGCCTCGCCGCCATCCTCAATTCGCCGGCGGCCGTGGCCTGGCGCCGCGGCCTCGACGTCGAGCGCGACGCCATCTGCCGCCGCTGCGTCTGCTCGCTGTGCTTGCGCCAGGGCGGCCGGGACGGCGCCACCGCCGGTCTGGGCGGGGCGGGGCGGGAGGCATGGTCGTGAACGCCGATCCGACGCACCAGGCGGCGGCGCGCCGCCGCGTCGTGCTCTACAACCCGCGCGCCGTTTTCTACACCATGCCGCTGGCCGTCGTCGCCGTCGGCTCGCACCTCGATCCCGAGCGCTACGAGGTGACGATCGTCGACGGCCGGCTGGAGAGCGATCCGGTCGCGGCGCTGCGCGCCAGGCTCGACGGTGCGCTCTGCCTGGGAGTCACGGTGCTGACCGGGGCGCCGATCGCCGACGCCGTGCGTTTGTCGCGCGCGGCCAAGGCGCTCCGCCCCGAGCTGCCGGTGGTGTGGGGCGGCTGGCACCCCTCGATGTTCGCGCGCGAGTGCCTGGCGGAGCCCAGCGTCGACGTCGCGGTGCAGGGGCAGGGCGAGGCCGCCTTCGCCGAGATCGTCGACCGGCTGGCGGCGGGCGAGCCGGTGACCGCCCTCGACGGCTGCCTGGGGATCGCCTACCGCGACGCCGCGGGCGAGGTGCGGCAGAATCCGGCGCGGCCGCTGGCCGACGTCAACACCTTCCGCACCCACGATTACGGGCTGCTGGCAGTCGAGGGCTACTACGAGCTGAAAGGCAAGCGCCAGCTCGACTACATCTCCTCGCAGGGCTGCGCCTTCCGCTGCGCCTTCTGCGCCGATCCCTTCGTCTACCAGCGCCGCTGGGTGGGCCTCGAGCCCGAGCGCATCGGCGCCGAGGTCGAGGCGCTCTGGCGCCGCTACCGTTTCGCCGACCTGTCGTTCCAGGACGAGACCTACTTCACCTACGCCGCCCGCGTCGACGCGGTCGCCGACGAGCTGCTGCGGCGCCGGCTGCCGATCACCTGGGCGGCCACCATGCGCGCCGACCAGGGCGACCGGCTGCCCGAGGAGGTGATGGCGAAGTGCAAGCGCTCGGGCCTGCGCCGCGTGCTGGTCGGCGTCGAGTCGGGCTCGCAGGAGATGCTCGACCGCATCCGCAAGGACATCAAGCTCGAGCAGGTGCTGCGCAGCGCCGAGAAGTGCCGGCGCCACGGCGTCGACGTCGTCTTCCCGTTCATCGTCGGCTTCCCCGGCGAGAGCGACGAGAGCGTCCGCGCGACGCTCGATCTCGCCAAGCGCCTGCGCGCCCTGTCGCCCGGCTTCACCACGCCGATTTTCTATTTCAAACCCTATCCGGGCTCGGCGCTGACCGACGCCGCGGTGCGCGACGGCTATGCTCTGCCTGCCAGCCTCGACGAGTGGTCCCGCTTCGATTTCGTCGGCTCGGCCGGTCCCTGGGTCAGCCCGGCCAAGCACCGCCGGGTCGAGCGCTTCAAGTTCTACCAGGACGTCGCCTGGGAGCCCGGCGGCGCCTGGCGCCGTCCGGCCCAGCGCCTCGCCCGCTGGCGGCTCGCCAGGGATGCCTACGCCCTGCCGGTCGAACGCCTCCTCGGCCGCTGGCTGCGCCCCGAGCAACCGCTTTCGTAGCTCACAGCACCAGGAACGGGAGGGTCTGAATGCACATGCTTCCCGAGGTCGTGCGCTACCCCTTCCCGCCCACGGCCGAACGGCTGGCCCTCGCCTTGGCGCTCGGCCTGATGGTCGGCCTCGAGCGGGAGCGCCGCAGCAAGGAAGCCGGCCTCCGTACCTTCGCCTTCGTCGCGCTGCTGGGCGGCCTCGCCGGCCTCCTCGGCGAGAGCTACACGCTGGTGATCCTGGCCCTGGTGGGCGTCCTGGTGGTCTTCCTGAACTTCCATGCCCTGCGCTCCCGCCAGGTCTCGGAGCTGACCACCTCGGCCGCGCTGTTCCTGATCACCATCGCCGGCGTCCTCTGCGGGCAGGGACATCGCCTCACCCCTTCGGCCCTGGCGGTGGTGACGGCCGCCCTGCTGGCCTGGAAGCGGCCCCTCACCGGCTTCAGCCAGGCGCTGACCGAGACCGAGCTGCGCTCGGCCATCCTGCTGGCGATCCTCACCTTCGTCATCTTCCCCGCCCTGCCGGCGGGGACGGTGGACCCCTGGCAGCTGGTCGATCCGCGCGCCGCGCTGGTGATCGTCATCCTCATCGCCGGCATCGGCTTCGCCAACTACGTGTTGCTCAAGCTGTACGGCACCCGCGGCATCGAGCTGACGGGCTTCCTTGGCGGCCTGGTCAACAGCACCGTCACGGTCAGCGACATGGCGGTCCGGGTGCGCGAGACCGAGGGCGGCCTGGAGGACCCGGCCTTTCGCGGCGTCCTGCTGGCGACCGCGGCCATGCTGCTGCGCAACACCGTGCTGCTGGCGCTGGTCGCGCCGCCGGCGCTCCTCGCCTCCTGGCTGCCTTTCCTGCTGATGTTCGGGGCAGCCGTAGCGCTGGCCTTCGCGAAGCGGACCCGGCCCGCCGCGGCCGGCTCCGAGGTCCCCGATCTTCGCCTGGAGTCGCCGTTCTCGATCCGCTCGGCCCTGCAGCTGGGGCTGTTCTTCGTCGGTCTGCAGGTCGCCGGCACGCTGGCGCAGCGCACCCTGGGCGAGGCCGGCTTCTACTCGGTGAGCGTCCTGGGCGGGCTGTTCTCCAGCTCGAGCGCGGTGGCGTCCGCCGCGGCGCTCGCCGCACAGCGGACCATCAGTCCCTGGGTGGCCGGAACCGGCGCGGTGCTGGCGTCGCTCACCAGCGCCCTGGTCGGCCTGCCGCTCATCGCCCGGCTCTCCCAGAGCCCAAGCCTGAAGCGGCGGGTGGCCTGGGCGCTGAGCGCGGTGACGCTGGTCGGCCTGCTCGGCTTCCTCGGCAGCTGGTGGCTCGGGGCGCACGGCAGGCCCGCGCCGCCGGGCGCCGGCCGCGGCGTCATCCCACGCATCGCGCCGTCGTCCCAGGCGCCGACTCCGGTGGCAAAGCCGCCCGGCGCGGTCGCGAAGCCCACCCGCGCGGCGGCGCACTCCACCGGGTAGGCGATGGGTTGCGCTTTGCCTCCAACCAGAGTTCGCACTGCCCTTCCGCGGTAGCGATCTCTTCGGCGATATGCGCGCCGTCGCGGTCGGCAGCGAAGTCCGGCGCGAGGCGCTCGTAGAACAGCGCGGCGCTGGCGCTCGGTAGCTCGGAGAGGTGAGCGTACCCCCGAGGACGCCCGCCAGCACGCCCGGGGGTCGGCAGCTCGCGCCGCCCTCTCGCAGCCCTCCCCGGCTGGACAGCTAGGCCGGTGAAAGTCGAGGAGCGCGAGCACTAGCTCGGCCAAGCCCGCGGCGCCCCATGGTACGGACCCCGGCGCACCGCCACCGCACGAGTTGCACACCCAGTGCAGCACCAAGGACCAGCCTCCGCTGCTAAGCTAACTGACATGCCGGGATCGGCCCGTCCGAGAGTTTTTCTCAGCTACAGCCACGACTCCGACCTCCTCGATGCCAAGGTGCTCGCCTTGGCAGAGCGCCTTACCAGCTCCGGATTCGACTGCGCTTTCGACAAGTACGAGCCACATCCCTCCGAGGGCTGGCCGCAGTGGATGGACAACCAGCTCGATAAGGCCGCATTCATCCTCGTGGTCTGCACCGAGGGCTACTACCGCAAGTCGAAGGCAGGCAAACTCCCAGCCTCCGGGAGAGGCGTCAAGTTCGAGAGCGTTCTTCTCATCCAAGACCTCTACGACGCCGGCATGTGGAACGACCGGCTGATTCCAGTCCTCTTTGAGGATCTCTCCGCAGACCTTATCCTCCGCCCACTTCGCGGCTACACACGATATCGCCTCGATCTGCCTCGCGGTTACGAGGAGCTCCTGCGCCACCTCACCGGCCAGCCCCACCATCCCAAGCCACCACTCGGCCCGAAGCCGGTACTGCCACCCGATCCGCTTCCTCTACCATCCCCCGAGCTGCCCCTCGTCCGTAACATCCCTGATTCGCTGGGAGACCTTTTCAAGGGGCGTGACGACCTGTTGTTGCAGCTCGCGAACGCACTCGGGGCGACCGGGGCCGCCAGGGAGTTCCTGCTTTGCGGCTTAGGAGGAATCGGCAAGACGCGGCTCGCGATCGAGTACGCGTGGCGGTATGGCGCACGTTATTCGGCCTTGCTCCTGGTCCGTGCCGACTCGCCAGAGGGATTGCGCGGCCAGCTCCACTCTCTGGCCGGCCCGGATCTGCTTTTTCTGCCTGAGCGGCAGGCACCGGAGGCGGATGCCATAGCTGCAGTTGGCCGCTGGCTGCGCGAACATCCTGGGTGGCTTCTCATCCTCGACGGCGCCGACACCGAAGAAGCTGCCCGCGCCGTGCTAAACCTTCTGCCCCGTCTCCTTGGCGGCCATATCCTGATCGCGTCACGCTTCACTCGCTGGCCGCGAACCGTGCGGGAGCTATCGGTCCCGCTGCTCACAGCCGCAGAGGCCGTGGCATTCCTTCTCGACCACACCGCCAGCAAACGAGAGTTGACTCCCGACGATGCGGCTCAGGCGGCGATTCTGGCCGATACCCTTGGACACCTCCCTCTCGCCCTCGAGCAGGCAGCTGCCTACATAGCAGCCAATCAGATGAGTCTCGCAGCATATCTTGACTCATGGGCACACGAGCGGCAAGATGTTCTCGAGTGGTACGACGAGCTTGTGATTCAGTATCCAGCATCGATTGCGGTAACGTGGCAAAAATCTTTCCATCGCCTCAATCCAGTCGCCGGCGCCCTCCTGCGGCTGACCGCCCACCTCGCTCCTGAGCCCATCCCTCTATCGATGCTCGCCGACGAACGTCTGGTCCACGAGGCGGCGGACCTTCTGTGCGAGGAAACCGCTCAGGCTCCCTCTCACCAGACGCTGAACATGGCGCTAGCCGATCTCGCAAGCTACTCCCTGATCGCCCGACGGAGTCGCGAGCTGTCAGTCCATCGCATGGTGCAGGAAGTGCTTCGCGGTCGTATCCCTGTGGCGCGCCGGCAGGCATGGGTCGAGCGATCCTTGCGCTTGGCCGACAACTTCTTGCCCGTCGATCCAGAAGCTCTGCATACTTGGTCTGGCTGGGACGCCTTGCGTCCCCATGCAGTGACGGTGCTAGAACATGCCGACCGCGAGGGGATACTGGATTCTACGTCGCGCTTGCGAAACCGCCTGGGGATCATGCTCCAGATCAAGGGCCTATTCACCGAGGCCGAGCTGCAATTCCGTCGCGCAATCGAGATCGCGGTGACAACTCGCGGCCGCCGAGACCGCTCAGTTGCAGTTGAGAGTAGCAATCTTGCATCAGTCCTCAAGGCCATGGGGCGCCTCGATGAGGCAGAACAGCTCTATCGAGCTGCGCTGGCAATCGACGAAGAGTGCCTTGGCGCTGGCCATTCCGAGGTCGCCGCCGACCTGAGCAATCTCGCGTTCCTGCTCAAGCACATGGGTCACGAGGCCGAGGCAGCACGACTCAAAGCCCGTGCCGCCCACATTCTGCAGGCTAGCCCAGAAACTGAGCTTCCCGACATTCAGAGGACACGCAGGAACCTGGCCATTGATATTGGTACTAGTCAGACCGTCGCGATGAGTTTCGTCGCCACTTGTCGGCCTGCGGCTGCCGGCAAGGATACCGAGCTAAGCGCCGACTTCTCAATCAAAATTGAATGCCAGCCCAAAGGGCGCTACGTCGTTCTCGTCCTCGATTCTCCCGCCGGAATCGGTCAAAGTGAGCTTCAGCTGCTCCCTCCGGGCGGCGACCCTGAGCCTCTCCTCGCCGAGATCGCACAAAGCCTATCGCGAGCCACTCGCGACGCCGATCGCGCTGACTCTGCCCGCAAGGTCGGCGCCCTACTCTTTCAAGCCCTCTTCAACGGACCCGTACGGGACCTCTACCTCCGCAGCCTTGGGTGGGTGTCGGTATCGCCCAAGCGCAACCTCCGTCTGAGCCTCCACTTCGATGTCTCGGACCCTGTGCTCGCGCTGTTATCGAGCTTACCGTGGGAGCTCTTATACTGGCACGACCGCCACGAGTTCCTGGGCCGCGGCAGGATGACCCCAATCGTTCGCACTCTCGACGTGCCCCGCCCCTTGCGGTCCTTCGCCGTCGAACTTCCTCTCCGCGTTCTTATTGTGAGTGCCCTACCGGGGGGTCTTCCTCTGCTCGCGATTGAGCATGAGAGTCGCCTGATCCGTGCCGCGCTCAACGGGCACCCTGGCATCGAGGTCGTGTATCTTCCTCACGTCACCCTCGAGTCACTCCGGCGGGCGCTCCTTCAAGCACCGGTGCATGTCCTCCATTTCATAGGCCACGGTAGATTCTCACCCGACTCGGGCGTCGGGGAGATCCTCTTGGAGGATGCATCTGGTGGCTTGAACACCGTCCCTGGCGAAGTCTTTGCCGAGCTTCTGCGCGACTTCGAACCACTTCGCCTTGTCGTGCTCAGCACTTGCGGTGGCGGCCCCGTGAACCGCCGAGAGGGTGTTAACCCCTTTGCCAGTGTGGCAACCGCGCTGGTCATGGCCGGCGTTCCCGCGGTCATCTCCATGCAATTCGTCGTAGCGGACCTCGATGCGATCGCTTTCAGTTCGGCTTTCTACGAGCGGCTC
>DATGHG010000145.1:0-23195 GCA_035308185.1 Thermoanaerobaculia bacterium
CCCGCACTGCCCGCATTGCCCGCATCGCCGACGTCGGCGATGTCGGCGATGCGGGCAATGCGGGCAGTGCGGGCGACGCCGACGCCGGTGCTGGCGGGAGTGCGGCGAAGTTCGCGGCGTACTCGGGGTAGCGCCGCAACAGCTCGCCGCGCAGGTACTTGCGGGCGTTGAACAGGTGGTTGCGGACGGTTGACTCGCGGCAGCCGAGGATGCCCGCCACCTCGGGCGACGACATGCCCTCGACCTCGCGCATCAGGAAGACCAGGCGCTGCTTCTCGGAGAGCGCGGCGGCCAGCTCGCGGAAGATGGCGGCCACCTCGCCCTGCTGCAAGCGCGACAGGTCGCGGTGGGCGCGGCTGTCGGCCACTTGGCGCAGGTGCTGGCGCACCGGCTCGTGGCTGCGCTCGCGGCTGCGACGGGCGCGCAGGTGGTCGATGGCAAGATTGCTCGCGATGCGATAGATCCAGGTGTTGGGGCTCCAGCGCTCGTCGAACTTGCGCCGGTTCTCCCAGACCTTGAAGAAGGTCACCTGGACCACGTCGCGCGCTTCTTCGAGATCGCCGAGGATGCGCGACACGAGTTGCAGCAGCGGCTTGGTCTTGCGGCCGATGAGCTGGTCTAGCGCCGCCTCGTCACCGCCGCGCACGGCAAGCAGGAGATCGCGGTCGGAAACCTCGGCCCAGGGCGAGGTCTGGGAGGACTGGCGGCGGGAGTAGACGAGTTCAAGCATCTGACCACGGTATACGGGGGGCCGCGGGCAATCGTCTAGCGCGCCGCCGGCCGCCGCCGCCCAATCCGCGAGCGGCAGGCCGCCGGGCTCGTCGGCGAGGTCTCCGGCGCCGCCACCAGTGCCGGCGAGGTTGGCGGCGCTGGCGCGGCTGCCGGCGTTGGCGACGTTGGTGGCGCTAGCGCCGCTGCCGGCGTTGGCGACGTTGGTGGCGTTGGCGATGTTGGCGGGGTCGGCGGGGTTGGCGGGGTTGGCGCCGCCGCGAGCACCGGGCTCCTCGCGCGCGGCATCAGCGGCAGAAGCGACGCCGGCGCCGGTCCGGGCGCGCCGGTCGCGCGATGGGTGGGGCAGGAGGCGGCGGAAGCGGTCCATCGGTGGTTTGCGGTATCTTCCGGGGTTCCGGGGTTCCGGGGTTCCGGGGTTCCGGGACGGTGGAGGCAGCGGCCCGCCAAAGGAGGCGGCGCCATGGCAGGCGGCGCCGCTCCGCTCCGAGTCGCCGGCGGCTCATTATACTTCGACGCCGGATGACTTCATTGCTCTGGTTCGTCTACGAGGCGGCCGTCGGGCTGGCGCTGCTGCTCGCCGGCCCCTTCCTGCTGGCGCGGCGCGGCCGGCACTACCTGCCGACCCTGGCCGGCCGCCTGGGGGGGGCACCGGCGGGCGGCGGCGCACCCGCCGGCCCCGGCGGCCTGTGGCTGCACGCGGTGTCGGTGGGCGAGGTGGGCGTCGCCGCCACCCTGGCGCGGGCGCTGCCGCCCGAGCTGCCACTGCTGGTCACCACGGTGACGCCAACCGGCCAGGCGCTGGCCCGCAAGGCCCTGGCCGGCCGGGCGCAGGTCGCCTACCTGCCTTTCGACCTGGGGCCGGCCCTGACCCGCTTCTGGCGCCGCTTCACGCCGGCGGCGCTGGTGCTGGTGGAGGGCGACTACTGGCCGCTGCTGCTGCGCGAGGCGCACCGGCGCGGCCTGCCGGTGGCGGTGGTCAACGGCCGCGTGGGCGACCGCAGCTTCCGCCGCCTGCGACGGCTGCGGCCCCTCGCGGGCCTGCTGTTCTCGGGCATCGAGCGCTTCGGCGTGCAGAGCGCCGAGGATCGCGGGCGGCTGCTGGCGCTCGGCGTCGCGGCCGAGCGCCTGACGGTCACCGGCAACCTCAAGTTCGAGACCTCCGAGCCGCGCGCCAACGTGGACCTCGCCGCGGCCCTGGACCGCGCGGCCGGCGGCCGCCCGCTGGTGATCGCGGGCTCCACCATGGCCGGCGAGGAGGAGCAGGTGCTGGCGGCGTTCGCCGGCCTGGGAGCCGGCCGCCGCGCCCTGCTGGTGCTGGCTCCCCGCCATCCCGAGCGCTGGGACGAAGTCGAGCGGCTGCTCGCCGAGCAAGGCCTGGCGGCGGTGCGGCGCAGCCGGCTGGAGGCGCCGGCCGCCGGCGCCGCTCCCGCGGTGGTGCTGCTCGACAGCATCGGCGAGCTGGCGGCGCTCTACCGGCAGGCGGCGGCAGCCTTCATCGGCGGCACCCTGGTCGGGACCGGCGGCCACAATCCCCTGGAGGCAGCCCGCTACGGCATCGCCATCGCCGCCGGGCCGTCGATGCACAACTTCCGCGACATGGCGGAGCGCTTCGACGCCGCCGGCGCCTGGCGGCGGGTCGCCGATGCCGGCGAGCTGGGGCGGGTGTGGGAAGAATGGCTGGCCGATCCCGCCGCCGCCCGCCGCCAGGGCGAGCGCGCCGCGGCACTTTTGCAGGCCAACGGCGGCGCGCTCGCCGGCACGCTCGCCATGCTCGCCCCCATCCTCGCCCGGCTGACGGCCGGCCGCCTGGACGCCGGCCATCCGGACGCCGGCCAGCCGAGTGCCGGCCACCCGGACACCGCGGCCGGCGGCGGCTGAATGGCAGCCGCCGCACCACCGCCCGCCGGCTCGCCCTGGCAGCTGCTCTACGCCGGCGCCCACCGGCTGCGCCGCCGCTGGTACCGCGACCGTGCCCACCGGCTGCCGCGGCCGGTGATCAGCGTCGGCAACCTGCACTGGGGAGGGGGCGGCAAGACCCCGATGGTCGCCGCCGTGGCTGCCCGGCTGCGGCAGCGGGGCGCGGCGGTCTGCATCCTGTCGCGCGGGTATGGCGGGAGCGGCCACGGCGTGCGGATGGTGAGCCGCGGCGACGGACCGCTGCTGGCGGCGGCGGTGGCCGGCGACGAGCCGGTGCAGCTCGCCGGCGAGCTGCCGGGGGTGGCGGTGGTGGTCGGTCCCGACCGGCACCGGGCCGGCCTCGCGGCCTTGGCGCGGCTGCGTCCGGTCCCCGACCTCTTCCTGCTCGACGACGGTTTCTCCCACCTGGCGCTGCGCCGCGATCTCGACCTGCTGGTCTTTCCCGCCGCCGACCCGTTCGGCGGCGGCAGGCTGTGGCCGGGCGGCAGGCTGCGCGAGCCGCTCGCCGCGGCGGCGCGGGCCGACGCCGCGCTGCTCACCGGCTCGCCGGCGGCCGGCCTGGACACGGGTGGCGAGAGCCCGGGCGGCCAGGATCCAGGTGGCTCCGGCCCGAGCGGCTACGGCCCTCGCAGCCACGACCCCGGCGCCTGCGACCCGGACACCTACGGCCCGGGCGGCTACGGCCCTCACGGCCACGACCCCGGCGCCTACGACCCGGACACCTACGGCCCGGGCGGCCACGACCTCGGCGGCCAGCTCGCCGCGGCGCTACGGCCCTACGGTTTCGGCGGGCCGGGCTTCGCCTGCCGACTGCGCGCCGGCTCGCCGGTGCTGCACGCCGCCGGCGGCGCCGTGCCGCTCGCCGCCGGCACCAAGGTGCTGCTGGTCAGCGGCATCGCCCGCCCCGAGCGGTTCGCCGCGGCCGTCAGCAAGCTAGACTTCGCCGTCATGGGCGAGCTGCGCTTCCCCGACCATCATGCGTTCCCACCGGCGAGCCTCGACCGCATCGCCGCCCGCGCCGTGGCGTGCGGCGCCGCCGCCGTGCTGGTGACCGCCAAGGACCGGGTGAAGCTGCTGGGGCGGCTCGCCGTGCCGCTCGCCGAGCTGCCGGTCACCGCCGAGCCCGAACCGGCCTTCTGGAGCTGGCTCGACGCCGCGGCCGACCGCTTGCTGGCCGGTGCCGCCGGATCGCCGGCGCGGTGACCTCCCGGCGAGGCACGCGGTGAAACACGCGCCGGTGCGGCACCGCATCGAGTACGCCGCCTACCTGGCGGTGAAGGGAATCCTGCGCGCTCTGCCCCACGCCGCGGCACGGCCCCTCGGGGCCGCCGCCGGCGGCCTCGCCCGCGGTTTCGACCGCCGCCACCGCCGGGTGGCCGACGCCAACCTCGCCCTGGCGTTTCCGGAGCTCGCCCCGGCCGCGCGCGGCCGCCTGGTGGCCGCCTGCTACCGCCACTTCGGCGCCGCCCTCTTCGACCTCATCTCCGCCGCGCGCTTCGCTCCGGTCGAGCTCTGCCGCCGCTTCAGCTACGATGGCTGGGAGCACCTCGAGCGCGCCGAGGGCCTGGGCCGCGGCGTCTTCCTGCTCGGCGCCCATCTCGGCTGCTGGGAGATCTCGGGCTGGCCGATCGGCTTCTACCGGGGCGTCATCCACACCGTCGCCCGGCCCGCCGACAACCCGCACCTGGACCGCGAGCTGCTGCGCCTGCGCGGCTTCCTGGGCTATACCGTGATCGCCAAGCGCGGCGGCGCCAGGCGCATGCTGCAGGTGGTGCGCGCCGGCGGCCGGGTGGGCATCCTGCCCGACCAGCGGGTGCAGGAGCGGGAGGGCATCCTGGTGCCCTTCTTCGGCCAGGCGGCCCTCACCACCCCGGTGCTCGCCCGCCTCTCCATCCGCGATCGCTGCCCGGTGGTGCCGGTCTTCGCCTATCCGGAGCCCGGCGGCCGCTACCGCCAGGTGATCCGGCCGCCGATCCTGCCCGACGAAGCGGCGGACGGCGACCGGGAGGCGGCGGTGGCGGCGCTCACCCGCCGCTACCTCGAGGTCATCGAGCGGGAGATCCGCGACCATCCCGAGATGTGGCTCTGGATGCACCGCCGTTGGGACCGCAAGCTCCGCGGCTCCCCGGACCGCCCGGACCGCCGGGAGCTCCAGGAGCGCCAGGACCGCGGTGGCCTTGACAGCGCTTGACCCGGACACCTGGGTTCGGCCATTCTTGACGATGTCGCTTTCCAGCGGCTTTCCAGCGGCTTCGAGACAGTGCAAATCCGGTCTTCCCGGGAGGGATTCGTCATGCAGAGGATCGTCGGCAGGATCGTTCATCCGCTGTTCGCCGCACTCGCCGTTCTCAGTCCGCTGTTGGTCATCGCGCTCCCCCTCCAGGCCCAGGGCGGCGCCGGCGCGGCTGCCGGGAGCGGCGGCGCCGGCGAACGGCTGGCCGAGCTGGCCGACACGATCCGGGAGCAGTCCACGTTCTGCGACGGCACCTACGCGCTGTGCATCAAGGCGCCGTGCTCGGCGATCCCCACCATCGACCGGCTGGCGAACTACGCGGTCAACTACGCCCTCTGCTCCTGTGACGTGGTCCAGGGGTGGTCGATGGGGCCGGGCGCCTGCGTCGATCGGGCACCGGTCAAGAAACAGGGCAAGACCTACCTCATCTCGACCTATTCGAACGCCGACAACAGCACGGAAAAGACTCTCTCCTGCCCCAAGGACACGACATGGGCCTGGTGCTATGGGGCGCCGTGCGTGGTCGACGACAAGGCGCCCAACAAGGCGGTCTGCACCTGCCCGGTGATGCAGGGCCCGTCGCGGACGCTGGGCGGCAACTGCGAGCAGGGCGCCTGCCAGGGGATCTGGTCGGCCGCCACACCGGCTGGCGACCTTTTCGCCAACGATCACTATTACAGCTACATGCACAAGAACGAGCCCAGCGTGCAGGTCAACAAGGCCGCCGCCGCCTGCCCGGTGACCACCGCTCCCGCCCACCCGTGAGGCGCCCGCTCCGGTCGGCGCCGCCGCCGTGGAAGGTGAAACGGGCGCCGGTCAGCGGCTCGCCGCGGCCGGAGCGCTGACCGGGAGCTGCCCGGCGCCGCTGGCCGCGCCGATCTCATAGAGGTAGAGACCGCCGCCCAGGTCGGCGAGGCGGGGCCAGCGCTCGATCCAGGCGAAGGCGCCGGCCGGGACCGGCACCATGCGGCCCCGGACGACGGTGACGTAGGGATAGCCGTGGACGAAGTTGGCGCTCACCACCGCCAGGCCGGGACGGGCGGGGTCGGGGAAGCGCCAGCGGATGCCGTAGATCGACGGATCCACGTGGCCGAAGTAGGCCAGCGCGACGCCGGGCAGGCGCTCGCGGTCGAGGAAGGCGCGCAGCCGCTTCAGGCCCTGTCCCCAGTCGAGGTTGGAATCGAGCAGGTAGCGGTCGCCGCGGCCGCCCGCCAGCAGGTTGAAGTAGCCGATGGTGTCAGGCGTCGCGAGCAGCGCCGACAACGGGTAGGCGAGGAGCAGCGCCAGCGCCGCGGCCCGCACCGCCCGGCCGCGAGTGCGGACCCACGGCACCAGGCGGCCGCTGTAGACGCAGGCCAGCGGCACGATCGGCAGCAGATAGCGGATGCCGTAGCTCACCTTCGAGCCCAGCGAGAACACGGCCATCAGCACCACGGCCGGCAGCCACAGGAACGCCTCGCGCCGGCCGCCGCCACCGTCAAGGGCGGGCAGGCGGGCGAAGGGCGCGGCGATCCAGGCGGCGAGCAGCGGCAGCGGCGTCTTCAGCAGCAGGGTCGCCGGGTAGTACAGCCACGAGCCCTGCGGCAGCCAGCGGCCGCAGAGCCAGGTGGGGAACTCCCCCTGCTCGTTGATCAGCTGGATGGCGTCGAAGCCGTGCAGCCAGGGTGCGGGGAGCGGCAGCGGCAACCCGCCCGGCAGGACGCCGGCGAGGCCTTGCAGCAGCCGGCTGCGGAAGTGGAAGCTCGCCACCGCGCGGCCGACCCCCTGGAACAGGTAGCCGGCGTCCAGCACGGCCAGGCTCGCCAGGCCGAGCACCGCCAGCGCCGCCAGGCTGCCGCCGAGACCACCGATGCCGCCGATGGCGGCAACGGGCGGCGGCGCCGCCGGCGTCCGCGAGCGCAGGGGGAAGCGCTCGCCGCGCATCAGGGCGGCGAGGACGAGCAACAGCAGCACCGGGTAGAGCAGGACGGCGCTGAACTTGGTGAGCTGGGCGACCCCCAGGCCGGCGCCGGCGGCGAGCAGGGCGGGCAGGCTGGGGCGCTCGAGCCACCGCTGCGCCAGGTAGAGCGCGCCGGTTGCCGCCAGCGCGAAGGCGACGTCGGTGGTGGCGAGGTGGGCGTGGGCGATCAGGCTGGGGCAGAAGGCGCAGCCGAGCAGCGCCACCAGCCCGGCCTCCTCGCCGTAGAGCCTGCCGGCCCAATGCCAGACCAACAACCCGAGCAGCACGCCGAGCGCCACCACCGGCAGGCGCCCGAGCAGGAAGATCCGGTCGAAGCGCTCGGGGTTGCGGCGCATGAAGTCGGTGGCGAACACCCAGGGATACCAGCCGTCGTCGCGCAGCCGCGCGCCGGTGTCGATGCTCGGCGCCAAGGCGAGCAGCGGCAGCGCCGTGAGCAGCCGCGGCAGCGGCGGGTTCAGGTCGTAGAGCTCGAAGTTGCCGGTCTTCAGGTAGTAATAGCCGGCAGGCAGGTGCGCGAACTCGTCGACGGTCGGGCTGTCCCAGCGCAGGCCGTGGACGCAGAGCCCGGCGAACGCGGCAAGCAGGAGGAAGCCGGCCGCCAGTTTCGTGCGCGCGGGGGTCACTCGAGCTCGAAGAGCGGGTCGCCGCCGTCGACCGACTGGCCCGGCTGCACCAGGATGCGGGTCACGGTGCCCTCGTGCTCGGCCTGGATCTCGTTCTGCATCTTCATCGCCTCGAGCACCAGCACGCCCTGGCCGGCCGCGACCGCCTGGCCCTCCGCCACCAGCAGCTCCACCACCCGCCCCGGCATGTAGGCGGTGAC
Organism: Thermoanaerobaculia bacterium; assembly: GCA_035308185.1. Classification (GTDB taxonomy): domain Bacteria; phylum Acidobacteriota; class Thermoanaerobaculia; order Multivoradales; family UBA5704; genus JASLEW01. Next base: position 7,666 of record DATGHG010000145.1, read on the forward strand.
GCGCTGGCGGCGCCGGCCACCCTTGGCGCCGGCACCCTGGGCGGCCAGGTGGGCCAGCGGATCGGTCACCTCCACCACCACGGCGCCGCCGGGACCACCCACCTGATAGGCGCCGTCGTCGCGCCGGCGCACCGCCACCTCGTGCTGGGCGCCGCCGATCCGCAGACTGTAGAGCCCGTCGCGCAAGCGGGCGGCATCGACGCGGTAGGCGCGCTCGCCGATGGTGATCTCGTAGCCGCCGCCGGCGGCCGGCTCGATGCGCAGCCGTTCGAAGGCATCCCCGGTGGCGGCAGTGGCGGCAGCGGCGGCGGCAGGGGCACCGGGCGCCCGTCGGCGGACGATCAGCTGCACGGTCCGCCTCGCACCGCCTGGCGGCGCCCGGCGGCGGCCCAGCGCTGCCGCCGGCTGGTGCCGGCGGCGCCGGCGACGGCTTCTTGGGCGGCGGCGGAACCGGGAGTGCCGGGGGTGCCGGGCGCCAGGCCGGACCCGCCGGCGATGGTGCGGCGGGCGCGGTCGTGGTGCGCGATGGCGGCCGCCAGCAGCGGCAGGTCGGCCAGCTCCGCCGGCTGGCCGGATTCGGCCGCTTGCAGCGTGCCGGCGGCGAGCTTGCGGTCGAGCATGCCGATGTCGAGGCGGCCGGCGCAGAAGTCGGCGTCGGCGAGCAGCGCGCGGTAGAGCGGCACGGTGGTGCGGATGCCCTCGATGCGCAGCTCGGCCAGGGCGCGCCCGAGCCGCGCCAGCGCCCGCTCGCGGTCGGCCGCCCAGACGCTCAGCTTGGCCAGCATCGGGTCGTAGTGGATCGACACCTCGGAGCCCTCGTAGACGCCGCTGTCGTTGCGGATGCCGGGGCCCTCGGGCAGGCGCAGCACCTCGATGCGGCCGGGCGACGGCGCGAAGCGCTGGAAGGGATCCTCGGCGTAGAGGCGCACCTCGATGGCATGGCCGCGCGGCGTCACCTCGTCGAACTCCGGCCCGAGCGGCTCGCCGGCGGCGACCCGCAGCTGCGCCGCCACCAGGTCGATCCCGGTCACCAGCTCGGTCACCGGATGCTCGACCTGCAGGCGCGTGTTCATTTCGAGGAAGAAGAAGCGGCCCTCGGCATCGAGCAGGAACTCGACGGTGCCGGCGTTGCTGTAGCCGACGGCGCGGGCGGCGGCGACCGCGGCCTCGCCCATGCGCCGCCGCAGCTCCGGCGTCACCGCCGGCGAGGGGGCCTCCTCGACCACCTTCTGGTGGCGGCGCTGCAGCGAGCATTCGCGCTCGCCCAGCGACACCACCCGCCCGTTCAGGTCGCCCATCACCTGGATCTCGACATGACGCGGATCGACGATCAGCCGCTCGAGATAGACGGCGTCGTCGCCGAAGCTGGCCGCCGCCTCGGAACGGGCGGCGCGATAGGCGGCGGCGAGGTCGGCGGGCCGCGGCACCATCCGCATGCCCTTGCCGCCGCCGCCGGCCGCCGCCTTGAGCATCACCGGGTAGCCGATCTCGGCCGCCGCGACGGTCGCCGCCGCGAGGTCCGCCAGCACTTCCTGGCCGCCCGGCACCACCGGCACGCCGGCGGCGATCATCAGCTTGCGGCTCTCGACCTTGCTGCCCATCGCCGCGATCGCCTCGGGCGAAGGGCCGATGAAGGTCAGGCCGGCGTCGCGGCACAAACGGGCGAACTCGGCGCGCTCGGAGAGGAAGCCGTAGCCGGGATGGATGCCGTCGGCGCCGATCTCGGTGGCCAGGCGCACGATCGCGTCGCCGCGCAGGTAGCTGTCGCGCGACGGCGCCGGGCCGATCGGATACGCCTCGTCGGCGAGCAGCACCGGCAGGCCCAGGCGGTCCGGCTCGGAGTAGATGACGGCGCTGCGGATCCCCTGCTCGCGCAGGGCGCGGACGATGCGCACCGCGATCTCGCCGCGGTTGGCGATCAGGACCTTGCGCAGCGGGGCCATGAGAGGGAGGCGAGTCTAACGCAGTTGGCGGCGTTCCCTCGCCGCCCGGGCGGCGAGGGCCGCCACTCCCGCCAGGCCCAGCGCCGCCAGGGCCAGCGAGCGGTGGAAGGCGGTGCGGTCCACCCACATCCGCACCCGGTGACGCCCCGCCGGCACCAGCATGCCGTTGTGCTGCAGGTTGGCCGCTTGCAGCGGCGGCGACGGCCGCCCGTCGAGGGTGGCACGGTAGATCAGCAGGGCGCGCTGCACCACCAGCACCGAGCCGCCGGGGCCGACGTCGAGGTCGAGGTCGAGGCTCTCCGGCCCCTCGCGCAGCACCCGCACGCTGCCGCCGAGCGACGGGCGGGGCGGACCGCTGCCCTCGATCACCGCGTCCTGCGCGGGGTCGAACGCCGGACCCTTCATGATCCGGAAGGCGGCGTTGAGGTGCGGCGCGTACCAGATCCGGCGCGCCAGGAACACCTCGGGCGATCGCCCGGTCACCTCGTAGACGTGGAGCTGCTGGCCGAAGCTCGGCAGCGTCGCCAGCAGCCGGGCATGGGCCGGCAGCGGCGCCAGCGCGCGTTCGATCACCAGCCGGCCGACGCCCCAGCCGGCCAGCAGCCGCAGGCGTTCCTCGTCGGTGGCGCCCTTGAGGCTGCCCTGCGCCAGCCGGGTCAGGTAGGTGTCGAGCCCCTCGGGCGACTCGGCGAGCTCGTAGCGGCGGTGCCACCGCGGACCGGCGAAGGGGAACATCTCGTAGAAGGCGCGGCGCTCGAGCCACAGCAGCGCCGGCGAGGGGAACTTGCCGGAGGCAAACCCCGAGGGACCGAACAGGTGCTCGAAATCGGGATTGACCACGGCCAGGCCGGGCGGCAGCCAGGCCAGCGCCGGCGGCGGCACGCGGTAGGGCGTCACCGCATCGGTGGGATAGAGCGGACGCAGGAAGTAGATCTGGGCCGCCGCGTGGACCATGAGCAGGAGGCCGAACCAGGTGGCGGCGGCACGGCCCGCGCCCGCGGCTCCGACGGCGCGCGCCAGGCGCAGGGCGAGCAGCCCCAGCAGCGCCAGGACGATCAGCGAGAACAGGCACAGCCCGGCCCAGCGCAGGCGCTCGTGGGCGACGAAGGCGAGCGGCCGCTCGGCGGGGATGAGCGTCCGCAGCAGCGCCATCGCGGGCAGCGGCAGCAGGCCCAGGAACCCCCACAGCGCGGCGATCGCCAGCGCCAGCCCCGCCAGCGTCCAGCGGAAGCGGCTGCCCGCGGCGGTATCCGGCCCGGGGGCGAGCAGCCGCTCGCAGCCGAGCCCGCAGAGCAGCGCGGCGCCCACCGCCACCGGCAGCCAGAACTTGACCGGGTAGCGCAACGCCCCGGCCCCCAGCCGCCCGAGCAGCCAGTCGATCGCCGGGTTGTACCGCCCCAGCGAGCAGAACAGCCCCGCCGCCACCGCGCCCCACGCCCACCAGGCCGCCCCGCGCAGGCGGCCGCGCGGCCAGCCGCTGGCGACGACCAGCGCCAGCGCCAGCAGGCCGGGATAGAACGAGGGATACAGCGGCGGCGCGCCGGTGAAGAAGCGCTGGCCCCAGAAGGTGCCCGCGAGGCGCGTGTCGAGCCGGCCGAACAGCATCGGCAGCAGCCACTCGGCGGCCTGGCCCGGGTGCCAGCTGGCGATCGTCGCCACCCCCGCGGCGTAGCCGCGGAAGCCGCGGAAGGAGACCGGCAGGATGCGCAGGAACTCGACCACCTGAGGCAGCGCGACCAACGTGCCGCATGCGAAGGCGGCGGCCAGCAGCGCCAGCGCGCCCCAGGCCGGCCGGCCCCGCCGGCGTGCGCGGGCCGCTACCGCGTCAGACAGCGCACCTCCGGTCGCCACTGCACCGGGCATCGCTGCATCGAGTACCGCCACAGCGGCCAACCCTGCGCCGGACACCGTCGCCGGCCGCCACGCCCATCGCGGCCAGCGGATCAGCAACGCCGCGGCGGCCAGGCCGGCCGCCAGCGCCGCCATCAGCGGATCGCCGCTGAGCAGCAGCAGCGCCCAGAGGACCGCGACGGCCGGGGCGTGGCTCGCCCGCCGCGACGGCTCCGCGAAGCCCAGGCAGGCGGCGATCAGAGCGGGCGCCAGGGTCGTCCCGGCGATCAGGTTGTAGAAGGAGAGATGGGAGAGATAGAAGCCGGAGACGCTGTAGCAGACCGCCGCCGCCCAGGCCGGTTCCCGCGCCAGGCCCCAGCGCCGCGCCATCCAGAAGCAGGCGAAGGGGGCGAGCAGGAGGTGGATCCAGAAATGGGCGTTGAGCGACCAGATCGGCGTCGCCCACAGCAGCAGCAGGTTGGTGGGATAGAACGGCACCGCGTTGGGGTTGCCGGCCAGCGGCTGGCCGCCGCCGCGATAGGGGTCGAGCAGGGGGAACCAGCCCTGGCGCAGCGCCTGCGCCTCCGCCACCTTCATCGGCAGGTGGGCGTTGAGCACGTCCCGCATGTACAGGGTCTCGGTGCCGCGGGCCAGCGGCAGCGCGATCCAGGCCAGCAGCAGCATCAGCGGCAGCACGTAGAGCGCCGTAAAGCGCCGCCGCGAACCCGCCGGCGGCGCCACGCCGGCCACGGCCGGCTCCTCCTCGTTCATCGCTTGCCTCGTATCCCCGTACAATACCGCGCGTGCTCCGACCCCTGGTCCGCTCGCTCCGGCCCACCCAATGGGCGAAGAACCTCTTCGTGCTGGCGCCCCTCGTCTTCGGCAGCCGGCTCGGCGACGCCACCGCGGTCACCCGGGCGCTGCTCGCCCTGCTGGCCTTCTGCAGCGCGGCCTCCGCCGTCTATCTGGTCAACGACCTGCGCGATCGCGAGGAGGACCGGCACCATCCGCTCAAGCGCCTGCGTCCCCTGGCCGCCGGCACCCTCGCGGTGTCGACGGCGGTGACCACCGCGCTGGTGCTGGCCGCCGCCGCCGCGGGTTTGGCCGTCTGGCTCGGGCCCGGCTTCGCGCGAGTGCTCGCAGCTTATCTCCTCCTGAACCTGCTCTACACGCTCTGGTTCAAGCACATGGTCATCCTCGACGTCATGTGCATCGCGCTCTTCTTCGTGCTGCGGGTGCTGGGCGGCGCCGCGGCCACCAGCGTCCAGGTCTCGAGCTGGCTGTTCCTGTGCACCACCTTCCTCGCGCTCTTCCTGGCTTTCTCCAAGCGCCGCCACGAGATCACGCTGCTGGCGGAGGGCGCCGTGGACCAGCGGCCGGTGCTCGACCACTACAGCCCGGCGTTCCTCGACCAGATGATCAACGTGGTTACCGCTTCGTCGGTGCTCTCCTACGCCCTCTACGCGGTGGCACCGGAGACCGTGGCCAAGTTCCACACCCGGCGGCTGATCTACACCATCCCGCTGGTGCTGTTCGGCGTCTTCCGCTACCTCTATCTGATGTACCAGCGGGCGGAGGGGCGCAACCCGACTGAGGCGATCCTCACCGACCTGCCGTTCCTGATCAACATCGCGCTCTGGGGGCTCGCGGTGATCTGGATCGTCTACGGCCGCGGGCTGCCCGGCTGGTTCGCCGCCGGCGGCGGGACCGCCGGCCCGTGGCGGGTCCGGCGGCGGCGGAGCAAGCGACGCCCCCACCCCGGCGCGGCAGTCGATGGCGGTTGCGGCTGCGCCGGTGGCTCCCCTGGCTGGCGGCGGCCGCCATCCTCGGCGGCCTGGCCGCCCGGCTGCCCCGCGCCGAGCTGCTCCATGCCCTGGCCACCGGACCGTCCGTGCCGGTGGCGGTGTGCTCGGTGGCGGTGGTCGCCGCGGCGCTGCTCGCCGATACCTGGGCCACCCTCACCGCCTTCGCCGCCACCGGCGTGCGCTGCTCGTGGCGCGGCCTGCTGCCGGCGCGCGGCGCCACCTACCTGCTGGGGTTGCTCAACTTCGCCGCCGGCCAGGGCGGCATGGGGCTTTACCTGCATCGCGCCGGCGTCGAGCCGCTGCGCGCCCTGGGGACGCTGCTGTTCCTGCTGGCCACCCAGATCGCCGCCCTCGCCGTGGTGGCGGCGGCCGGGGCGGCGGCCAACGTCGCCGGCGCCGCTGGAGCGGCCGGCGGCGCGGTCGCCGGCGCGCTGCCGCTCCTTGCCGGCCTCGGTGCGGCGTTCGCGCTTTATCTCGTTTTGGTTGCCCGGCGGCCGGCCTGGCTCGTTCGCTTCCGGGTTCTGGCGCCGGCATTCACCGCCGGCGTCAGGGGCTTCCTGCGGGCGACCGCGGTCCGCGTGCCGCACGTGCTGGCGATGATCGTCGGCCTGTGGCTCGGTCTGCGCCTGTGGGGCGTCACCCTGCCGCTCACCCGCGGCCTGGTGGTGCTCTCGGGGGCGGTGCTGATCACCGTCCTGCCGCTGGTTCCCGGCGGCCTCGGCACCCTCGAGCTGGCGGTCGTCGCGCTGGCGTCATCCTATGCGCCGGGACCCACCGTCGCGGCGCAGCGCGCCGGCGTGCTGGCGTTCACCCTGGTCTATCACCTGTGCAGCATCGCCGCCCAGGCCCTGGCCGGCGTCCTCTGCCTCGGCTGGTTGATACGCCGCGCGCGGATGGCCCCACCGGCCTTGCCGGCCGGTTGAACCGCGGGGCCGCAGCGCTTACATTACATGGCGATGGAGCCCATCTCAGCCGCGCCCATGGCGCCGGGACCGGAGCCGCCGCCCGAGGCGGAGGCGGCGCCCCCGCGGGTGGCGGTGGTCGTGCCGTGCCACAACGAGGCGGCCACCGTCGGCAAGGTGGTGCGGGACTTCCGCGCCGCGCTGCCGGAGGCGCAGGTGCTGGTGGTGGACAACGCCTCGACCGACGCCACCGCCGAGACGGCCCGCCTGGCGGGCGCGCGGGTGCTGCGGGAGCCGCGCGCCGGCAAGGGTTTCGCCCTGCTCGCCGGCTTCCGCGCCGCCAAGGGCGCCGATTTCGTGGTGATGGTGGACGGCGACGACACCTATCCGGCGGCGGACGCGGTGGCGCTGCTGGCGGCGGCGCGGGACGGCGCCGACATGGTGGTCGGCACCCGTCTCGCCGGCGCCGAGGAGGGTGCCTTCCGCGCCGGACATTCGCTGGGCAACCGGCTGTTCAACCTGCTGGTGCGGGTGCTCTTCGGCGTCCGCACCCGCGACCTCTTCTCCGGCTACCGCGTGCTGTCGCGGCGCTTCCTCGAAACCACGCCGCTGATCGCGCGCGGCTTCGAGGTGGAGGCCGAGCTGTCGCTGCAGGCGGTGGTGCAGGGCTACCAGACCGCGGAGCTGCCGATCCGCTACCGCGCGCGCCCCGAGGAGAGCCCGAGCAAGCTGCACACCTACCGCGACGGCTATCGCATCCTGATGGCCATCCTGATGTTCTTCCGCGATTACCGACCGCTCAAATTCTTCGGCCTGCTGGCGCTGCTGCTGCTGCTGCTGTCGCTCGCCGGCGGCGGCGTGGTGATCGCCGAGTACCTGCGGACCGGCCTGGTGCCGCGGCTGCCGCTGGCGGTGCTATCGGCGGCCCTCTTCATCCTCAGCGCGCTGTCGCTGACCTGCGGCGTGCTTCTCTCGTCGATCAACCGGCGCTCGGCCGAGATCGCGGCGCTGATCCCGTGGCGGTGAGGGGCGCCGGCCGGCGCCGGCGCTGCCACCGGCAGCGGTTGCCGGCGGTCGCCGGTGCCCTGGCGCCGGCCGCTGCCGGCCGAAGCTGATGGCCGGTCCTCTGGCCGACGTCGCAGGCCTGTTGCTCACCCTGCTCGCGCTCGGCGCCCTGGGCGCCGGCGGCTACCTGCTGGCCTGCCGCCTGCTCGGGCGCGAGCGCGCCGAGTCGGACGCCCTGACGCTGGCGGTGGCCTGGCTCCTCGCCTCGACCGGCCTGGGCGTGGGCATCGGCCTGGCGCTCGGCGCCTGCGGCGAGCTGCGCCTGGGACCGGCGCTGGCGTTGGCGCTGCTGACCTGCGGCGTGCTGCTGCCCCGCCGCCGGAGCGAACCCGGCGGGCAGGAGAAGGGGCATGCGCCGGCGCGTCAGACGGAGGAGCCGGAGGCTACGGCTGGCCGCTGGGCGGAGCTGGCGTGGCCGGCGCGCCACCTCGGCGCGCGGCTGGCGACGCGGCTGCGACAGCACTGGGTCCTGTCGCTGCTCGCCTGCCACGCCATCGGCAGCGAGGCGCTGCGCGGCCTCATCCGCCCGCCGCTGTCGTGGGACAGCCTGATGTACCACCTGATGCTCGCCGCGACCTGGTTGCAGCGGCACGATCTGGCGCCTGTATTCGGCGCCTATCCGATGAACTACTACGGCTATACCCCGGCCAACGGCGCGGTTTGGCTGTGGTGGTGGATGGCGCCGGCACACGGCGAGATCTACGCCAACCTGGCCTTCTTGCCGCAGTGGGCGCTGCTGGGGCTGGCGGTCGGCGCCGTGGCGCGGCGGCTGGGCGCCCACCGCTCCTGGCCGCTCGCGGCTCTGCTGACGGCGATGACCCCGGTCGTGGTGCGCTTCGCCGCCACTCAATACGTCGATGTCTTCACCGCCGCCTGCCTGCTCGCCGCCTGCTGCTTCGGGCTGTCGTGGCTGCGCCGGCCGCGCTGGGGGGACGCCGTGCTGGTCGCCGTCGGGCTCGGACTGGCGGCGGGGGCCAAGGTGCTGGGATTGGTCTACGCCGGTGTGCTGGCGGCGGCGCTGCTGCCGCTGGCGGTCGGGAGCTGGCGGCGCCGCTCGCTCCAGGCTGCCGCGGCGCTGGTGCTGGCGGCCGCCCTGGGCGGCTTCTTCTACCTGCGCAATGCCGCGCGCGGCATTGATCCGCTGGCCCTCGAGTGCGAGGGGCTGCCGCACCGCCAACCGGCGCGCGGGCTGCCGCGGCTGCCGCGGCCGGGCTCGGTGGCCGCGCAGCCGCGCCAGATGCTGGCCGAAGGGCGCCTGGCGCGCGCCTTCCTGGGCACCGTCGCGGAGGTGGCGGGACCGTTCGCCGACCTCGGCCTGGGGCCGCAGGCGCTGCTGGTGCTGCTCGGAGTCCCCGCGCTGGCCGCCCTGCCGCGGGAGAGCCGGCGGGAGGCGGCGGTGGTCGGCAGCCAGGTGGTGGTCGAAGTCGCTTTCTGGATCGCCGTGCCCTTCGCCGCCGCCGGACATGTGTTCGCCAACGTCCGCTACCTGCTGCCGGCCGTGGGGCTCGGCTTTGCCGGCGGTGCCGCCGCCGCCGAGAGCCGTGGCGCCGACCCGCGGCTGCTGGAGGGGCTCGCGGTGGCCCTGGCGGCCCAGGACCTGCTGCAGCTGCACACCATGCTGCCGGACGGCGTCCGCCTGGCGGTGGCGGCGGCGGACGCGGCGGTGGTGGCGCTGGCGCTCTCACCGCGGCTGCGCGGCTGGCTGGTCGCCGCGGGGAGATCGGGACGCCGCCGGCGCCTGGCGCTGGCCGGCACGGCGCTGGTCGCGGCGCTCGCCGCGGTGCCCTGGCTGGCGCGCTTCCGCGCCGCCGACCGGACGCGGGCTCTCACCCACGAGTACACGGCGCACGGCATCAACGTCGGGCTGTACGCCGCCGGCTGGGACTGGCTCGATCGCCACGGCGGCAACGGCACGGTGGCGGTGGTCAACTCGCCGGACACCTTCTTCTTCTATCCGGCGATGGGCCCGCGGCTCGAGCGCCGCGCGCTGTACGTCAACGTCAACGCCGCCAACCTCGACGAGGCGGCCGCCTACCCGCTTTGCCAGCCGCGGGTGCAGCCCGCCGCCGACGCCTGGATCGCCAACCTGCGCCAGGCGGGCGTGCGCTGGCTCGATCTCACCCGCACGCCGCCCTATCCATTCGCGATGGAGCGGGACTGGGCGCGCGCGCATCCGGAGCTCTTCGCGCTGCGCTTCGCCGATCCGACCAACCTGATCTACGAGCTGCTGCCGGCGGCGAGGCCAGGCGCTTGAAGCTGCTGATCGTCTACGAGACGGTCTATCCCGACTTCATCGGCGGCGTGGAGCACCGCAACCACGAGCTGGCGGTGGCGCTCTGCCGGCGAGGCCACCAGGTGACCCTCGCCGGCTTCTGCGGCGACCTCGCCTCGACGGTCGAGAACCTGAGCATCCTGTCGCTGGGCGAGCTGGGCGCGATCTACAACCGCGCCGGCAAGCGCAGCACCCGCCAGGCGCTGCGCTTCGCGGCGGCGCTACGGCGCCTCGACCTGACGCCCTACGACGCCGTCGAAACCCCCAACATGCCGTATGTCCACCTGCTGCCCCTGGCCTGGAAGTGCGCCGCCGCCGGCAAGCCGCTGCTGGTCACCTGGTACGAGCACTGGGGGGCCTACTGGAGCGGCTACGTCGGACGCCTGCGGGCGCCGGCCTATCGTGCCGTCGAGTGGCTGACCTCGCAGCTCGGCACCGCGGTCACCGCCACCAGCGAGCTCACCCGCGGCCGGCTGGCCTCGGCGCGGCGGCGGTGGTGGCGGCGGCGCGGCGAGCGCGGCGGCGAGGTGGAGTTGGTGCCCTGCGGCATCGCCGTCGCGCGGGTGCGGGCGGCCGCCGGCGACCGTGGGGAGGGCGGCGACGGCGGGGGAGGCAACGGCGGGAAGGGAAGCAACGGCGCGGACGACCGCGAGGGCGCCGCGCCGCTGATCTATGCCGGCCGGCTGCTGGCGCACAAGCGCCTCGATCTGGCCCTGCGCGCCGTCCAGCTGCTGGCGCGCGGCGAGGGCGCCGCCGCCGCCGCGCCGCCACCGCCGCTGCTGCTTACCATCTTTGGCGAGGGCCCGGACCGCGAACGGCTGGAGGCGCTCGCCGGCGAGCTCGGGATCGCCGGCCGGGTCGCCTTCCGCGGCCACGTCCGGAGCAGCGAGGAGGTCTGGCGCGAGCTGGGCCGCGCGCGCCTCGCCGTGCAGCCGTCGGCGCGCGAGGGCTTCGGCCTCTTCCCGCTCGAGGCAATGGCCGCCGGGCTGCCGGTGGTCTACTGCGGCTCGCCGGAGAGCGCCGTCGGCGAGCTGGTGCGCGACGGCGTCGAAGGGGTCGCCGTGCCCGCCGACCCCGCCGCCCTCGCCACCGCCCTGGCCGCGCTGCTCGCGCCGGCGGGGGAAGCCGAGCGCCGGCGCCTCGGCGCCAACGCCGCGGCGCGGGCGGCGCCCTACGACTGGGAGGAGATCGCCGCGCGCATCGAGGCGATCTGCCGCGACCTCATCGCGGGCCGCGATCGACGACGCCGATGACCAGGCCGCGGGTGCCGGGCCAGCGCTCGCCGTAGGCGGCGCCCGCGACCGCCGGCCAATCGACCTCCGACCAGGTGGTCAGGCCCTCTCGCTTCAGGTAGTGGCAGCGGCTGAACGGCAGGGCGCCGGCGGCGAGCAGCGCATCCATCGGCGGGTTGTAGCCCAGCGGCAACGTGGCCAGCAGCTGCCCGCCCGGCGCCAGCTGGCCGCTCAGGTTGGCGATGGCACGCGCGAGCTTTTCCGGATCGCGCGGCTCCTCGTCCCAGCCCACGTGCTCGAGGGTCGAGATGCTGACGATCAGGTCGTAGGGATGGCCGCCGCGAAAGCCGGCCGCGTCCTCGTTGCGCACCGCCGCGCCGCGCTCGAACTTGTCGATCACCTCGTGATCGCAGGCGAAATAGTGCGAAAGGACGTTGCCGACCTCGAGCACCCGGCCGCCGCGCCGGGCGCGCACCGCCGCCCAGACGATCGGGATCTCGACCGCCCGCTCGTTGCTCGCGGTGAGGTTGTAGGCGTGCAGGAAATAAGGGTAACGCGCCGATTGGAAGCTGAAGGTGCGGGGAAAAACCCGGGCGTGGAGCCGCAGCAGCGGCAGAGCGGCCCACACCGCCGCCTGCCGCGCGACGTAAAAGAAACCTTTTTCCGCCAATGCCTGGCGAATGCCGCGCCAGCCGCCCGGCGGCTCGGCGGCGTCGTACCGCCATCTCACCTGCCGGCACCCGGCCGGCTGTCGCGCAACGTCGGCATCGGCGCCGGCGATCATAACGGCCCGCCCAACGCGCCGGCAATTCAGGGGCTGGCACTACCGGAATGGCGTCGGGCTTGGCCAGGGGTCGTTCAGGCAACGACCGTCATGGCAGCGATGGCGGTCCATGTGCTATCAATCCCACCCGCATGCTCCTCGCGGTGATGGGGCTCGCCCTGACGCTTCTGGCGCTGGCCCTGCTGGCGGTCGGCGGCTACCTGCTCGCCCTGCGCCTGCTGGGCGAGGAGGCGCGGCGCGATCCGCTGGCGCTGGCCATCGCCGCGCTGCTGGCGGCGACCGCCGAAGCGCTCGCCATCGGGCTGCTGCTCGGCATCGGCGGCTGGTTGCGGATCGACGCGGCGCTGGCCGCGCAGACGCTGCTGGTGGCGCTGCTGGGACGGGCAGGACGGCCCGGCGCCGCGACGCTCGCCGCCGACCCCTGGGAGCCGGCACGGCACCTCGCCAGACGGGCCTGGGAACGGCTGCGCGCCCATCCTGCCCTCGCCCTGCTCACCCTCCATGCCGTGGGCAGCGAGGCGCTGCGTGGCCTGCTCCGGCCGCCGCTGTCCTGGGACAGCCTGATGTACCACCTGCTGCTGACCGGCACCTGGCTGCAACGGCACGACCTGGCGCCGGTCTTCGGCCCCTACCCGGTCAACGACTATGGCTACGTGCCGGCCAACGGCTCGATCTGGCTCTGGTGGTGGATGGCGCCGTCGCACAGCGAGCTCTACGTCAACCTCGCCTCGCTCGCGCACTGGGCGCTGCTCGGCCTGGCGGTGGGCGGCATCGCCCGCCAGCTGGGGGCGCGCCGGCACTGGCCGCTGGCGTCGTTCCTGGTGCTGCTGACGCCGGTGGTGGTGCGCTTCGCCGCCACCCAGTACGTCGACATCTTCCTGGCCGCGACGCTGCTGGCCGGCGGCTTCTTCACCCTGCGCTGGATGGAACGGCCGCGCTTCGACGACGCCCTCCTGGCGGGCGCCGGCGGCGGTCTGGCCTGTGGCGCCAAGCTCCTGGGAGTGGCCTATGCGGCGGCGCTGGCCGCCGCGGCGCTGCTGCTGGCGGCGGGCGGTGCCGACGCCGGCGGCCGCCGGCTGCGGGTGCGGACGCCGCAGCTGGCCGCGGCGCTGCTGGCGGCCGCGGCCTTCGGCGCCTTCTTCTACGTGCGCAACGTGACGCTCGGCGCCGGGCCGCTCGCCCTCGCCTGCGAGGGACGCGAAGGCGCCGCCGCCGGGCCGGCGCCGCCGCCGACCGCGGGCCAGACCGGGCAGGCGACGGCGGCACCGGCGCCGGGAGCCGCGGCAGGCCCGGCGCCGGCCGCCGCGCTCCGGCCGCTGCTGCCCGTCCTGCCGCGTCGCGACTCGATCGCGGACAAGTGGTCCACCATCGGGCGCCATCAGCTGCTGGACGCCTTCCTCGGTATCACCCGGCCGCAATCGGTCGAGCTCGGAGCCGGCCCCCAATCGTTGGTGCTGCTGCTCGCCTTCATCGCCCTGCCCTTCGGCGTCGCCGCCGCCCACCGCCGCGCGGCGCTGCTGGCGGCGAGCCAGATCGTCTTCGAGCTGGCCTTCTGGCTGGTGGTGCCGTTCGCCGCCAATCTCCACCTCTTTGCCAACATCCGCTACCTGATCCCGGCCATCGGCCTGGCCTTCGCAGGCGGCGTCGCGGTCGCCGAGCACCGCGGGATGAGCGAGCCCTGGCTGCGCGGCATCGCTCTCGCCCTCGCCTGCCAGGGCCTGCTGCAGCTGCATGCCGAGATGCCGCACGGCGTCCGCGTCGCCATCGCCGCCGCCGACCTGGGCGCCGTCGCCCTCGGGATCTGGCCCGGCCTGCGGGCCGCCGCGCGGCGCCGCGCCGGCGCTCTCGCCGTCGCCGCCCTGGCGCTCGCGCTGCTGGGCGCGCCGCTGCTGGCCCGCTTCCGCGCTCGCGACCGGCCGCGCGCCCTGGCTGCCGAATGGACCGCCCACGCCACCTCGGCATACCTGTTCGCCGGCGCCTGGGGCTGGCTCGACGCGCACGGCGGCGACGGCACCGTCGACGTGGTCGGCTCGCCGGGCACCTATTTCGTCTATCCGGCGATGGGCCCGTTCCTGGAGCGACGGGTGATCTACGTCAACGTCAATCGCGCCGATTTCCGCGTCGCCGCCAGCTATCCCAATTGCAACCCGCGAGTCGACCCCTCGCCGCAGGCTTGGCTCGACAACCTCGCCGCCGCCGGCGTCCGCTGGCTGCTGCTCTGCCGCTACCTCGAGTTCGACTACCCGCTCGAAGGCCGCTGGGCCGAGGCGCGGCCCGATCGCTTCGCCCTGCGCTACGCCGACCCGGCAACCGTGATCTTCGAGGTGCTGCCGCCGGCGGCCAAGACGACGCCGGCCCCGCCGGCCCCGCCCGCAACACCGGCGGGTGGGGCGCCTTCAGGCCCATGAGCACCGCCGCCGGCGCGGCGGGACCGCGCACTCGCATCGTGGTGCTCGGCGGCGGCTTCGCCGGCGTCTGGACGGCGCGCCGCCTGGAGCGGTGCTGCGCCCGCCGGCCCGGCGTCGAGATCGTGCTGGTCGGCCGCGACAACTTCTTCCTGATGACGCCGCTGCTGTTCGAGGCCTTCTCGGGCACCCTCGAGCTGCGGCACTGCTCGCTGCCGGTGCGCGACTTCCTGCGGCGGGCGCGCTTCGTCGAGGCGACGGTGCGGGCGATCGATCTGGAGCGCCGCGTCGTCCTCGCGGCGCCGGGCGAGGGCGCCGCCTACGAACTTCCCTACGATCAGCTGGTCCTGGCCCTCGGCGCGCGCACCAACCTGGACCTCATCCCGGGCTCCGCCGCCGCCTTCACCTTCAAGACCCTGGCCGACGCCATGCTGCTGCGCGACCACATGATCGAGCGCTTCGAGCGCGCCGACGTCGAGCTCGACCCCGAGCGCAAGCGCCGCCTGCTCAGCTTCGTCGTGGTGGGCGGCGGCCTGGTCGGAGTGGAGCTGTTCGGCGAGATGACCGCCTTCGCCGACGAGATCGTCCGCTACTACCCGCGGGTGCGGCGCGACGAGCTGCGCTTCCATCTCCTGCAGGCCACCGCCCGCATCCTGCCGGAGGTCGGCGAGGCTTTCAGCCGCTACGCCGCCAGGGTGCTCGGCGCGCGGCAGGGCGCGGTCATCCGCACCGGCGCGCCGGTGCGCGCCATCGCGCCGGGCATGGTGCACCTCGACGGCGAAACCATCGCCGCCGAGACCATCGTGCTCGCCCCCGGCATCGTGCCGAACCCGTTGACCGCCGACCTGCCGCTGGCCCGAGACCACCAGGGACATCTCCTGGTGGACGCGGCGATGCGCTGCCGGGACCGTCCCGAGGTCTGGGCGCTGGGCGATTGCGCGCGGATCCCCGACCCGGCAGGCCAGCCCTACCCCTATCTCGCGCAGCACGCCATCCGCGAGGCCCGCCGGCTGGCCGGCAACATCGCCGCGGTGCTCGACGGCAAGCCGCCGCGCCCGTTCGTCTACCAGACGCTCGGGATCATGGCCTCGCTCGGGGCGGCGCGCGGACTGGGCTCGGTGCTCGGCGTGCCGCTGCGCGGGTTCATCGCCTGGTGGGCGCGGCGCACCTACTACCTGCTGCAGATGCCGCGCTTCAGCCGGCGCGTGCGGATCGTCGCGGACTGGACGCTCGCCCTCTGCTTCCGGCCCGACATCGTCAAGTTCGACCTCGCCAGCGAGGGCGCCCAGCTG
>DATGHG010000146.1:0-3475 GCA_035308185.1 Thermoanaerobaculia bacterium
CTCACAGTCGATCACCTGGGCACGCCGATCCTGGCCTCGACCGGCGCCGGCGTCGCAACCTGGAGCGGTGGATTCGAGCCGTTTGGGCGGGACTTCACGACACCAAGCGCCCAGAACTCTGGGATCTTCCTGCGCCTCCCGGGCCAGTGGGACGACACCGCGTGGGATAATTCACACCTTTCTTCCAGCCTCTACTATAATTTGAATCGCTGGTATGAACCCTTACCGGGTCGATACGACGCCTCCGACCCGTTCGATCAAGCGTTTGTCCCAGCGTACTACAAGTACGCAGCGGCCAGGCCCCTGACACTGATCGATCCGACGGGCCTGGACAGCGTGGCCCATGCGTGCTGCAAGGGCGGACAGGTGTCATTCTGTTGGGACCAGAACCCCGTCAACCCCGACCTTCGCTTCTGTGTAGAAAAACATGAAAACGATCATGTGGAGTTCATCCTTAGTCACATTGTAGTGCCTCAGTGCGCACCGTGCACAGGAAAGCCAGACGGATTTTCTGGCTTTATCCCAAAACGACTCCAGGACGAATCTGAATGCCGCGCCTTTCAGGTCGAAATAGACTGCTTGGGTGAGCGCTATAAGACAAGCTTAGATAAGGCTGCTATCCAGAAAAGAATCTGGCAACTTCGCTCAGTGGCGCGCCAGTATGGGTGCAATCTTAGACTACCTTTTTGATTTACTGAATCAAGATGCGAATCTTGCTGCTATGCCTGTCGTTCTTGACTTCATGTCCGTTGGCGAATCCGTCGCACTCAGGACTGGCTCTCAGCACCCTTGATCCTGGCTGCCTTCTCCAGGTAGCGGAAACCGCGACAGATCCAATTCGGAGCGAGGCCGTTTTCCTTGCATGCAAAGGCAACCGGACACTTGTCGTTTCTCCCGAGAACCTATACGGCAAAGTTCGGATCCAGTCTGCCGAGCAAGCGCTCGAATATGTGAGGCTATTCACCACCCCCCGAACATACCGATACTTCGATTTAGGTGGAATGGTAGAGGTGGTTGAGGGTGACCCCGGTCCCCAAGCGGACTTCAACGTCGTCGGCAAGGATATCTTCGCCGCGAAGCTGGTCAAGGCACGCGCCTGGGTAACGACCACCTGGCAAGGCCAGAAGCCGGAGTTCATTGTTCAGCGAACCGTCGTCTTCTTGGACCAATCCGTCTGTGAGGTAACAGAACAGGTTGGGGTGGACGGCGGCTACTATTTGGCCAACAAGAGAGTCATCTTCTCGGACGCAACCAAGATCGGCATCGTTCATTTAGGCGACCTGTAGCCTCGCTGCGCCCTTATAGGTGCAGCCTGCGAGAACCCTGCCACAGAGTCTCGGCCGGCGATCACCGTACCTGTCGTGGTCGAGGCCGCGACAGCAGGCAGATTCCGCCACCGAGCGCGAAGATGGGATAATCGCTCGCGGCGGCGCACAGTCCCGCCGCGGGAGGTGAGCGATGCAGGCAGTCCGGGTTCATCAGTTCGGCGGGCCGGAGGCGCTGGTCTACGAGGCGGTGAGCGACCCGCAGGCGGGGCCGGGGCAGGCGGTGGTACGGGTCGAGGCCGCCGGTCTCAACTTCATCGACGTCTATCACCGCACCGGCTTCTACAAGCTGCCGGCGCCGCCGCCGTTCGTCCTCGGGCAGGAGGGGGCCGGAACGGTGCTGGCGGTGGGCGACGGGGTGTCCGAGGTGGCAGCTGGCGACCGGGTCGCCTGGTGCGGGGTCCAGGGAGCCTATGCCGAGCAGGCGACGGTGCCCGCGGCGCGGCTGGTCAAGCTGCCCGCGGAGGTCAGCACCCGCCAGGGGGCGGCGGTGATGCTGCAGGGCATGACCGCCCACTACCTGGCGTGCAGCACCTACCCGCTGCATGCGGGGGACGCCTGCCTGGTCCATGCGGCCGCCGGCGGCGTCGGCCAGCTCCTGTGCCAGATCGCCAAGCTGCGCGGCGCCCGGGTCTTCGCCACCGTCTCGACCGAGGACAAGGCAGCGCTCGCCCGTCAGTGCGGCGCCGACGAGGTGATCCTCTACACCCACCAGGACTTCGAGGCCGAGGTCAAGCGCGCCACCGGCGGCAACGGCCTGCAGGTGGTGTACGACGGCGTCGGCCGTACCACCTTCGACAAGGGACTCGCCTGCCTGGCGCCGCGCGGCCTGATGGCGCTGTTCGGCCAGTCGAGCGGCGCGGTGCCGCCTATCGATCCCGGCCGCCTGGCCGCCCACGGCTCGCTGTTCCTCACCCGCCCCACCCTTTTCCACTACATCGCCACCCGCGAGGAGCTGACCGCCCGCGCCAGCGATCTCTTCGGCTGGCTCGCCGCCGGCAAGCTCGAGGTCCGGATCGGCGCCGAATTCACCTTCCGCGACGCCGCCGAGGCCCACCGCGCCCTCGAGGGCCGCCGGACGACCGGCAAGGTGCTGCTGATCCCGTAAGACCCTGGACGTCAAGGACGCCGGCGCCCGCGGCGCTCCAGATCGACACGGCGGGGCGGGGCCGCCGGCGGGCGGGCTCGCCGCCGACATGGATGTGCCATACTTGACCGTACCCCCGGCGGCCCGACGCCGCGTGTCCGCGGCGCCAATCCGTCGACGTCCAAGGAGCTCGACCATGCGAGGCAGCAACCCGGCGCTCAATCCCGGCACCTTCACCAGCGTCGCCGGCACCGCCACCGCCGGCATGACCGTTCAGGGCACCATCAACAAGACGGGCCTGCTGGTGCTGCTCACCATGGCCTCCGCCACCTGGACCTGGAGCCTGGCGGCCGAGGGCTCGCCGTCGGTCGGGCCGCTGGTGCTGCTCGGCCTGCTCGGCGGCCTGGGCGCCGCCCTGGCCACGGTCTTCGCCAAGCGCTGGGCACCGGTGACCGCGCCGATCTATGCGCTGCTCGAAGGGCTGGTGCTCGGCGGCGTCTCGGCGCTCTACAACGTCGCCAGCCACGGCATCGCCATCCAGGCGGTAGGGCTCACCTTCGGCACCCTGGTGGTGATGCTGCTGGCCTACAGCGCCGGCGTCATCCGCGTCACCCAGCGCTTCCGCACTGTGGTGGTGGCCGCGACCGGCGCCATCGCGCTGTTCTACATCGTGTCGATGGCCCTCGGCTTCTTCCACGTCGGCGTGCCGATGCTCTACAGCAGCAGCCCCCTCGGCATCGCCTTCAGCGTCGCGGTGGTGGCCATCGCCGCCTTCAACCTGGCGATCGATTTCGACTTCATCCAGGCCGGCGCCGCCGCCGGCGCCCCCCGCTTCATGGAGTGGTACGGCGCCTTCGGCGTGATGGTGACGCTGATCTGGCTCTACCTCGAGATCCTCCGCCTGCTCTCCAAGCTGCGCAGCCGCTGACCTGCAAGTGCCCCGGCCGGCGGAGCCTTCAGCGAAGGCCCCGCCGGCAGTCCGGCGATCTCGATGGGTGCTCCTCAGGTCGTCCCGAGCACGATGTCCACCCGCCGGTTCTTGGCCCGGCCCTCCGCCGTTGAG
>DATGHG010000147.1:0-8528 GCA_035308185.1 Thermoanaerobaculia bacterium
CAGTGTGGTGACCGCCACGCCGGGGACACCGGGGACGCTGGGGACACCTGGGACACCAGGGGCGCCCGGCGCGGCGGCGCTGCGCGCCGCTCTGGAACGCTCGCTGCCGGCCCACATGGTGCCGGCGGCTTTCGCGTTCCCGGCGCAGCTGCCGCTACAGCCGAACGGCAAGGTGGATCGGCGGGCGCTGCAGGCGGCCGCCTGGGGGCCGGCGGCGGCCGCCGCCACCGCGGCAGCCTACGTGGCGCCGCGCACCGCGGAGGAGCTGCTGCTGGCGAGGCTGTGGAGCGAGGTGCTGGGGTTCGAGTCGGCCGGCGGCGGCGCCGGTGGTGCCGGTGGTGCCAGCGCCGCCGGCGCGGCGGCAGCCGACGGTGGCATGGTCCGCATCGGCAGCGACGACAGCTTCTTCGCTCTCGGCGGCCATTCGCTGAGCGGTGCGCGGCTGCTGGCGCGCCTGCGCCAGGAGACCGGCGTCGAGCTGCCGCTGCGCTGCCTGTTCGAGGCACCGTCGCTGGCGGAGCTGGCACGGCGCCTCGCGGCGGCCCGCGCGCAGCGGCCGGCGGCCGGCCCGGCTGCCGCGGTGCCGGCAGCGGCCGGGCGCGCCGCCGGCCGCCCGCTGCCCTTGTCGTTCGCGCAACGGCGGCTCTGGCTGGTCGCCCAGCTGGAGCCGAATTCGGCCGCCTACAACATCGCCGGTGCGGTGCGGATCGCCGGCGAGCTGGACGTCGCCAGACTGTCGTGGGCGTTGGACGGGCTGGTGCGCCGCCACGAGGCCCTGCGCACCACCTTCGGGGGCGTGCCGGCGGCGATGGGCGCCGAAGCCGCCGCGTCTCCCGAGTCCGGCGGCGGTGCCGGGGCCGCCGACCCCGGCGAGCCGTCTCAGGTCATCCTCGCGCCGTTCCACCTGCCGCTGCCGATGATCGATCTCGCCGCCCTGGCGGAGCCGGCCCGGGAGCCGGAAGCCAGGCGGCTGGCCGCGGCCGCGGCGCGCCAGCCCTTCGCTCTCGCGGGGGGGCGGCTGCTGCGCACCAGCCTGCTGCGCCGCGGCGGCGAGTCGCACCTGCTGCTCGTCACCCTGCACCACGTCATCTCCGACGGCCGCTCGCACGCGATCTTCCTGCGCGATCTGGCGGCCCTCTACGGACGCGCCCGCCTGCCGGCGCTGCCCTGCCAGTACGCCGACTGGGCGCGGTGGGAGCGCCAGTCGCTGCGCGACGTGCCCCCCGCCGCGGCGCTGGCCTACTGGCGCGACCGCCTCGCCGGCCTGCCGCCGGCGCTGGCGCTGCCCGCCGATCGGCAACGCCCGCCGCGCGAGAGCTCTCGCGGCGGGCGGGCGCCGCTCGCCCTCCCTCCGGCGCTCGCCGGCGAGCTGACGGCGCTCGGCCGGCGCTGCCGGGCGACGCCCTTCATGGTGCTGCTGGCGGCGCTCGACGTCCTGCTGCTCCGCGTCACCGGACGGACCGACCTGGCGGTGGGCACCGTCGTCGATCAACGCGCCAGCCGCGGCGAGGGCGGCGGCCAGCCGCCGCCGGCCGGCGACCTCATCGGCTGCTTCGTCAACACCCTCTTGCTGCGCGCCGACCTGTCGGGGAACCCGCGCTTCGACGGGCTGCTCGGGCGGGTGCGGGACGCCGTGCTGGCGGACCTGGCCCAGCAGCAGCTGCCGTTCGATCTGCTGGTCGAAGAGCTGGCGCCACGGCGCGGGCCGGCCGCGGCGGCGGCCGGGCAGGCGCTGGTGCAGGTCATGCTGGCGGTGCAGATGGATCCGCTGCCGGCGGTCGCGGCGCCCGGCCTGGTCCTCGAAGCCGCCGCGGTCGAGACCGGCACCGCCAAGTTCGACCTGACGCTCGATCTCATGCGGGACCGCGCCGGCGGCCTCGGCGGCAGCCTGGAATACCGTCGCGACCTGTTCGACGCCGCCAGCGCCGCCCGGCTGGCCGGGCAGCTCCAGGTGCTGCTGGCGGCAATCGCCGCCGGCGCCGGCCGGAGCCTGGACGAGCTGCCGCTGCACACCGCCGCCGAGCGACACCAGCTGCTGGTGGAATGGGGCGAGAGCGCCGCCGCCTACCCCCGCCAGAGCTCGATCCACGAGCTGTTCGCGATCCAGGCGCGGCGCCGGCCGGAGGCGATCGCGGTGGCCTGCGGCGCCTGCCAGCTGAGCTACGACGAGCTGCGCCGCCGCGGCAACCGGTTGGCTCGCCGCTTGCGCCGCATGGGCGTGGGCCTGGAGGTGCCGGTGGCGCTGTGGGTCGAGCGCTCGACCGAGATGGTGGTGGCCCTGCTCGGCACGCTCGCCGCCGGCGGCGCCTACCTGCCGCTCGATCCGAGCTTCCCGCCGCATCGGCTGCGGCTCATCCTGGCGCAGACCGGCGCGCCGGTGATGCTGACCGCGCGGCGTCTGCGCGGCAGGTTGGCGGCCGGGGTGATCGGCGAGGGCCTGCAGGTGCTCAGCCTCGACGACGAAGCGCGGGCGCTCGCCGACGAGAGCGATGCGGATCTCGAAACGGTGACGGCGGGGCCGGATGACCTGGCCTATGTGATGTACACCTCCGGGTCGACGGGCGTGCCGAAGGGCGTCGCGGTCAAACACCGCGGCGTCGTCCGGCTGGTCCGCGGCACCTGGTTTGCCGATTTCGGCTCCGACCAGGTGTTCCTGCAGCTGGCGCCGCTCGCCTTCGACGCCTCGACCCTCGAGATCTGGGGGCCGCTGCTGGGCGGCGGGCGGCTGGCGATCTTCCCGCCGGGACCGCCCGACCCGCGGCAGCTGGGCGAGACCATCGCGCGCCACGGCGTCACCACGCTGTGGCTCACCGCCGGCCTTTTCCACCAGCTGGTCGAGGCCAACCCGCGGGGGCTGCGCGGCCTGCGCCAGCTGCTCGCCGGCGGCGACGTGCTGTCGGCGCCGCACGTGCGCCGGGCCCTCCAGGAGCTGGCCGGGGGCGTGCTGGTCAACGGCTACGGACCGACCGAGAACACCACCTTCACCACCTGCCACCAGCTGCGTGCCGGCCTTGGGCAGGCGGCAGAGGGGCTCGGTGCCGGCGGCGGCGAGCACGGTGCCTCGGTGCCGATTGGCAGGCCGGTCGCCAACTCCACCGTGGTGCTGTGGGACCCCCGGGGCCTGCCGGTGCCGGTCGGGGTGTGGGGAGAGCTGATGGCCGGGGGCGACGGCCTGGCACGCGGCTACCTCGGCAGTCCGGACCTGACCGCGGAGCGGTTCGTGCCCGACCCCGCCGGCGGCCGGCGCGGCGAGCCCGGCGCGCGGCTCTACCGCACCGGCGACCTGGCGCGCTGGCTGCCCGACGGCAACCTGGAGTTCCTGGGGCGGGCCGACCGCCAGGTCAAGCTGCGCGGGTTCCGCATCGAGCCGGGCGAGATCGAGGCTGCCCTGGCGCGCCATCCGGAGGTGGCGCGGGCCGCCGTGGTGGTGGGCGAGAGCGGAGCGGGCGAGGGCACGCTGCTGGCGTTCGTGGTCGCGCGGCCCGGGTCGCGGCTGGCCGCGGGCGGCGCCGAGGGTGACGGGGGTGACGGGGCCGGCGAGCTGCGCGCCCTGGCGGCGCGCGAGCTGCCCGCCTACATGGTGCCGGCGGCGTTCTGCCTGCTGCCGGAGCTGCCGCTCACCGCCAACGGCAAGGTGGACCGCAACGCCCTGCGGCAGATGGCGCCGCGCGCCCGGCCGGAGGCAGAGGCGGCCGGCAGTCCGCGCACGCCCATGGAGGAGCTGGTGGCCGGCCTGTGGTGCGAGCTGCTGGGATGCAGCCGGGCGGGGGCGGACGACGACTTCTTCCAGCTCGGCGGCCACTCGCTGCTGGCCGTCCGCCTGGGGACCCGGCTGCAAGCGCTCCTGGGCGTCGAGGTGCCGCTGGCCAGGCTGTTCGAGCTCTCGCGGCTGCGGGACCTGGCGCGGGAGCTGGAGGTGCTGGGCCGGGGAGACCGCCCTGGCCCGGAGCCCATCCGCCGCCTGGCCGGCGGCGCGCCGGCGCCGCTCTCCTTCGCCCAGGAGCGGCTCTGGTTCCTCGATCAGCTCGAGCCGGGGAGCGCCACCTACAACGTGCCGGCGGCCCTGCGCCTCGACGGCCGGCTCGAAGTGGCGGCGCTGGCCGCCGGCCTCGGCGAGATCCGCCGCCGCCATCAGGTGCTCCGCAGCCGGTTCGTGGCGGTCGGCTCCGCACGCCCGGCCGGACCCGCGGACGCGGCCGCGGACCGGCGAGAGGCGGCGGCGGTCGCCGAGGTCCTGCCCGCGGAGCCGCTGTCGAGACTGCCGCTGGCCGATCTCTCCACCCTGCCGGGGCCGCGCCGGGAGGCCGAGGCAGCGCGCCTGCGACGCGCGGCGGCGCGGCGCCCGTTCGACCTCGCCGGCGGACCGCCATGGCGCGCCGCTCTGCTGCGCCGGTCCGCCGGCTCGCACCTGCTGCTGCTGACCCTGCACCACATCGCCTGCGACGGCTGGTCGGTCGAGGTGCTGGCGCGCGAGCTGGCCGTGCTCTACGCCGCGGCGGTGAGCGGCGCGGCGCCGGCGCTGCCCGAGCTATCCCTCCAGTACGCGGATTTCGCCCGCTGGCAGCGCCGTTGGCTCGCCGGCGACACCCTGGCGGGCGAGTTGGCCTGGTGGCGGGAGCAGCTGGCCGGCGCGCGCGGCGAGCCGCCGCCGCTGGACCTGCCGCTGG
The DNA here is from genome assembly GCA_035308185.1 of Thermoanaerobaculia bacterium. GTDB lineage: Bacteria > Acidobacteriota > Thermoanaerobaculia > Multivoradales > UBA5704 > JASLEW01. The sequence goes on from DATGHG010000147.1 coordinate 4,668, forward strand.
ATCGGCCGCGGCCGCCGGCGCCCGGGTCGCGTGGCGCCTGGCGCCTGGTGGAGCTCCCGCCGGCCCTTGCCGCAGAGCTTGCCGCGCTGGCGCGGCGCCACGGGGTGACGCTGTTCATGACCCTGCTGGCGACGCTCGCCAGCCTGCTGCGGCGCTACGGCGGCCAGACCGACATGGCGGTCGGCACGCCGGTCGCAAACCGCGGCCGGCCGGAGATCCAGGACCTGGTCGGGCTGTTCGTCAACACCCTGGTGCTGCGGCTCGACCTGGCGGGAGATCCGGGCTTCGGCGACCTGCTGGCGCGCACCCGGCAGACGGCGCTCGGCGCCTACGCGCACCAGGACGTGCCTTTCGACAAGCTGGTCGGCGACCTGGCGGCGCATCGCGGGCCGGCGGCAGCGCCTTTCTTCCAGGTCTTCTGCGCCCTGCAATCGGCGCTGCCGGCGCTGGCCTGGCCCGGCGTCGCCGGCGGCTTCCTCGACGCCGACGCCGACACCGGCACCGGCACCGCCAAGTTCGACCTCTCGCTCGCCGTCTCGCCTGCCGCGGACGGCAGCCTCGCCGCGGCCTGGACCTACCGCACGGAGCTGTTCGACGCGGCGACCGTCGAGCGGCTCGCGGGACAGTGGCGGCTGCTGCTGGCGGACGCCGTCGCGGCGCCGGACCGGCGGCTCTCCGAGCTGCGGCTGCTCGGCCCGGCCGAACGCCACCAGCTGCTGGTGGAATGGAACGCCACCGGCTTTGCCGGCGGCGGCGACGACCTGGTGCACGTGCCCTTCGAGCGCCAGGCGGCACTGGACCCCGCGGCGGTGGCGCTGGTGGCGGTGAGCGACGCGGACGACCGGCACGACGGCAACGACGGCGGCGTGCGGACGCTGACCTACGGCGAGCTCGAGGCGCGCGCCGAGCGGTTGGCGGGCGAGCTGCGGGCGCTCGGCGTGGGGCCGGACCGCCTGGTGGCCATCTGCGCCGAGCCCTCGTTCGCGCTGATCGCCGGCCTGCTCGCGATCCTCAAGGCCGGAGGGGCGTACCTGCCGCTCGACCCCGCGCATCCGCCCGAGCGCCTGGCGCAGACCCTCGCCGACTCGGGAGCGCGGCTGGTGCTCGCCGAGCGGCGCCTGGCCGGCCTGCTGCCTGCCGGTGTCCAGGTCGCGCTGCTCGATGGCGAGGCCGCCGCGGCCGGCCTTGCGGTGCCTGCGACCGGCCTTGCGATGCCTGCGGCCGGCCTTGCGGTGCCTGCGACCGGCCTTGCGATGCCTGCAACCGGCCTTGCGGTGCCTGCAACCGGCCTTTCGGCCGGGGCGGCACCCGCGCCGGCGGCAGCCGCGCCGCCGGCTTGGCGCGCCCACCCCGACAACGCGGCTTATGTCCTCTACACCTCCGGCTCGACCGGCACCCCGAAGGGCGTCGTGGTGTCGCACCGCGCGGTGGCCAACCGCCTGCGCTACCAGGTCGCCGCCGACTTCGCGCCCGGCGCCCGGGTCTTGCAGCGGACGCGCCTGGGCTTCGACGTCTCGGCGGTGGAGGTGTTCGCGCCGCTGTGGAGCGGCGCGGTGGTGGTGGTGGCGCCGCCGTCCTGCCAGCAGGACCCCGATGCCCTGGCGCGCCTGATCGTCGAGCAGCGGGTCACCAACGCCAACCTCCCGCCCGCCATGCTGGCGGCGCTGCTGGCCAACGAGGGCTTTTGCCGCCGCGGCTCCCTCCGCGTGGTGGTCACCGGCGCCGACAAGGTGCCGGGCGAGCTGCCGCGGCGCTTCCACGCCGCCATGGCCGCCCCGGCGCCGCGGCTGATCTCGCGCTACGGCCCGACGGAGGCGACCATCTCGGTGAGCGGCTTCCCTTGCGGCGCCGAGCCGCTCGGACAGCTCGTGCCCCTGGGGCGGCCGATCGCCGGCGCCCGCCTCTACCTGCTCGACGGCGGCCTCCGGGAGCTACCGGTGGGGGCGCTCGGCGAGATCTGCATCGCCGGCCGCTGCCTGGCGCGAGGCTATCTGGGGCGGCCGGACCTGACCGCCGCGGCCTTCCTGCCCGATCCCTTCGCGCGCGGCGAGACGGCGGCGGGCGGCCGCCTCTACCGCACCGGCGACCTCGGGCGCCTGCACGCCGACGGCACGTTCCAATTCCTGGGACGCGCCGACCACCAGGTGAAGATCCGCGGTTTCCGCATCGAGCTCGGCGAGATCGAGGCGGTGCTGTCCCGGCACCCGCGATTGCAGCAGGCGGTGGTGGTCGACCGCGACGAGCCGGCGACCGGCGGCCGGCGGCTGGTGGCCTACGTCGTCCCGCACGCCGGCACGCCGGACGGCGAGGTGGATCCGCCGAGGCTGCGCGGCTACCTCGAGGGCAAGCTGCCCGCCTACATGGTGCCGGCGGCGTTCGTGGTGCTCGACGCCCTGCCGCTTACCGCCAACGGCAAGGTGGATCGGCAGGCGCTGCCGGCGCCGCCCGCGAACCCGCTCGCGGCCGGTGCCGGCGCCGGCGTCGCGCCGCGCAGCCAGCTGGAGCGCACGATCGCCGGCATCTGGCGCGAGCTGTTGCAGGTCGAGCAGATCGGCATCCACGACAACTTCTTCGACCTCGGCGGCCACTCGCTGCTGCTCGCCCGCGTCCGGGCACGCCTGCAGGAAGCGCTGGAGCGGCCGGTCCCCATCCTCGACCTCTTCCGGCACCCGACCGTCGAAGCGCTCGCCCGGCACCTCGGCCAGCCGGCGACGCCTGGCGCCGCGTGGGCCGAGGCGGTGCGGCGGCGGGCGGCGCACAGGCAGGCGGCGCTGGGGATCGGCCCACCGCCCGGGGCCGAGAGCCGCGCCAGCGGCGAGCCCCGCCAGCAGGGCGTCGACGGCGGCGTGGCCGTGATCGGCCTGGCCGGCCGTTTCCCGGGCGCCGACGGCGTGGCGCAGTTCTGGGACAACCTGTGCGGCGGCGTCGAGTCGATCCAGCGGCTGAGCCCCGCCGCGGTGGCTGCGGTCGGCGCGGTCGATCCCGGCCTCGCCCAGGCGAGCGGCTACGTGCCGGCGGATGGCGTCCTGGCCGGCATCGAGCTCTTCGATGCGGCCTTCTTCGGCCTGTTGCCGACCGAGGCCGAGCTGATGGACCCGCAGCAGCGGATCTTCCTGGAATGTGCCAGCGACGCGCTGGAAGACGCGGGGTGCGACCCGGAACGCTACCCTGGGCTGATCGGCGTCTACGCCGGCACCGGCGCCAACTCCTATGGCCTGCGCAACCTGCTGGGCAACCCGGCCGCCCTGCGCGCGGCCGGGGTCTATCAGGCGCTGCTCAGCAACGACAAGGATTTCCTGGCCACCGGGACGTCGTACCGGCTGAACCTCAAGGGGCCGAGCGTGAGCGTGCAGTGCGCGTGCTCGACCTCGCTGGTCGCCGTCCACTTCGCGGTGCAGGCGCTGCTGACCCACGACTGCGACGTCGCCCTGGCGGGCGGGGTGAGAGTGCGGGTGCCGCAGCACGGTTACATCTATCAGGAAGGCGGCATCCTCTCGCCGGACGGGCATTGCCGGGCCTTCGACGCGGACGCGGCCGGCACCGTGCCGGGCCAGGGCGCCGGCGTCGTGGTCCTCAAGCGGCTGGCCGATGCGCTGGCGGACGGCGACGCGGTGCGCGCCGTGATCCGCGGCGTGGCGATGAACAACGACGGCTCCCACAAGGTCGGTTTCGCGGCGCCCAGCGTCGCGGGTCAGGCGGCGGTCATCGCGGCGGCGATGGCGATGGCCGGGATCGAGCCGCGCGACGTCAGCTACGTCGAGGCCCACGGCACCGGCACGGCGCTGGGCGATCCGATCGAGGTGGCGGCGCTGAACCAGGTCTTCGGCGGCGGCGGGCAGGAGAAGGGGAGCTGCGCGCTGG
>DATGHG010000148.1:0-11030 GCA_035308185.1 Thermoanaerobaculia bacterium
GCCATCTCCTGTAGCTCATCGCCGTCGAGCGCGCCCAGGGCGTAGGCCGGCAGCAGCTCGTCGATGCGGGGCGTATGGGTCGTGGCGGTCATGATCAGGCGCTCAGTGCTTGTCGCAGCTTGTTCATGCCCAGAAGGATGCGGGATTTGACCGTACCCAGCGGGGCGGCGAGCCGCTCGGCGATCTGCGTGTGGGTCAGACCCTCGAAGAACGCCAGCTCAATGCATCTACGCTGCTCCGGGGAGAGCAGATTGAGCGCCGAATGCACCCGCTCGCTGCGCTCGGCCTCCTCCAGCCGTTCGGTGCCCAGGGGATCCGCCAGGCGCGGGAACGCGGCGTCGGCCACCGCCTCCTGCTCGTGCCGGTCGCGGGCGTCGCGCCGGCGCAGCCGGTCGAGAGCGCGCGAGCGGCCCAGCATGAGCAGCCAGCCGCGGGGCGTCGAACGGCCGGGCTCGTAGCGGTCGGACTGCCGCCAGACCTGCAGGAACACCTCCTGCAGCACCTCTTCCGCTTCGGCGCGCGCACCCAGGATACGGAACACCAGGCCCAGGACGGCCGCCGAATGGCGGTCGAAGAAGCTGGCGAATGCCTCCTGGTCGCCGGCGCTGATGCGCCCGATGAGGAAGGAATCCTCGAGGTGCTTGCCGTCCATGTCGAGGGTCCCGTGACTTGGTTGGTCCCGGCCGCTTGGCGATCCTCGAATCGAGAAACCCGTGGCCGGCTATCGGCTCTCCGACCGCAGGGGATGCGCCGGCAACGCGAAGGTCAGCGACGCCCAGAAGCTCTCCCAGTCGGCGCCGGCTCCCGGCGGCGCGGCAATCATATGCACCGCCTTGACCAGCCAGACGCCGGCGCCGGCGAGCGGCAGGCGGACACGCCCCTGGGCGTCGGTGCGCGCCGAGACCTGGCGCGCCGGCTGGTCCTTCGGCACCGCCGCGACCTTTGCGCCAGCCAGCGGCTTGCCCTGATACAGCAGGCGCACCGCCAGCTCCTGCCCGGCAGCCAGGGTGTAGGGGTTCTTCTCCGGGATCAGCTCGAGGGTCAGCCCCAGCACCCGCTCATGCCCGGAACCGGCATCTCCTCCCACCGCGATCAACGACTTGGCGCAACGCGAGTATATCTCCTTGGCCCGCGCCGCGCTCTGGCCGTGCTTCGCCCGCCAGGCGCTGATCGGCTCGAGACCCTCCTCGGCGAGGTAGGCCTCGAACTTCGGGGCATCGAGCTCGACGGCGGCGGGGCGGCTGGCATAGACCAGCTGGTAGAGCCCGGGCTGGCCGATCACCAGGAAGCCGGCCGGATCGGTATCCGGGATGCCGGGAATCGGCGACTCGCCGCCGGCGCCGATCATCGCGAAACGCACCAGATACCGCGGGTCGCGCGGGTAGACGTCGCCCCGGAACAGCTGGCCGATGAACAGCCGCACGGCCAGCCGGGTGCCCGGCGCCGGCTGGAACGCCGAGGGCTCGATCCACAGGTCGTGAGCCGACGCGCCGGCGGCGCCGAGCAGCGCCAGCGCCAAAGCCAGGCGGACGACCGCCCGGTTCTTCTGCTTGCCACTTGTCATAACCCAGATCTTACCGCCGGCGCCCGCAGGCGCGCCGGTTTGGCCGCGCCTGCGGGCGATATGTGATGGACGATACGGCAGGGGTGACGGCGCGACCGGTTACTTGGTGACGCCGGGGCTGCTGGTCAGGCCGTTGCCGTTCGGGCCAAGAGGTCCGTTGGGCGAGCCCGGGAAGGGGTCCTTGAGATAGGGGAAGGTGTCGTCGAACTGGCTGACGTCGTTGAGCGTCCCGTCGGTGAACGGCAGGGCTCCCGACGGCGCGTCGGAGGGGCTGCAATAGGTGCCGGGGAAGGCGACGCACAGCACGCCCATCGCCACCCGCAGCTCGATGTCCACCACGTCGTCGCCCGGCCGGCGGCCGTTCGGGAAGCCCGCGTTGTCGCCTCCCAGCACTCCGAGGTTGTTCTGGCCGGACGCCGCGGTCGGCGCGATGGCGGTGTTGAGCCGCACCTCCTCGGCGGGCCCGCCGAGCTGGTTCAGGCCGCCGACGCCGGTGAGGAAGGCCGCCACCAGGTCCTTGCGCGGGAAGTTGGTGGGCGCCTGCACCCCGGCGGCGCCGAACAGCAGCTGCAGGACCGCCGGCAGCGTCGGATTGGTGACGTAGGTGGCGAACTGAGCGTCGGCGCTCGGCGCGCTGCCGTTGAACTTGTTCTTGTCCGCCAGCCCGATGACCAGCTCGTTGACCAGCGGCGCGCCGAGGCGCGAGACCTGGACGTAGTCGCCGGACTGGTTGGCGTTGCGGTAGTCCGGCGTGTTCGAGAGCACGCGGTCGCGCGGCAGCGCCGCCGTGGTCCAGGCGCCGATCACCGTGCTCTTGGAGCTGGTGAGGCAGGACGCCGGCACCTCGAGGGCGAAGGTGGTGACGTTCTTGTCTTCCAGGGTGTTGGGCTCGGCGTTGCGGTCGCCCAGCGGATTGGCGATGTTGACCAGGTCGAACACCTCGCCGAGGTTGACCGCGAAGCCGTCGTGGCGCTGGCCCACGAACACCCGGCCGGTCTGGGCGCAGCCGGGGATGTTGATGGTGTGGATGAAGCTGGCGGCGTAATCGTGGTAGTTCGGCACCGACTTGTTGCCGATGTTGTCGATCGGCTTGCCGAAACGGGTCTGCCCGGTCACCGCGTCCTTGGCATAGGCCGCGCCGGTGCGGTTGGCGAGCGGCCCGCTGATCACCTTGAGCACATAGCTCTCTTCGACGTTCTGGGCGGCGTTGCCGCCGGGGCCGGCGCTGATCGGGCCGACGTTGACGAAGGGCACCGACACGGTCTGGCCGCCGACCGGCAGCGAGATGTTGTTGAACGTCTGCTGGACGCGGAACTCGAAGGTGGTCGACTCGACACCGTTGCCGACGTTGTCGACGTGGATGCGGTAGACGGCGTCCTGATCGAGGGTGAAGAAGTTGGGACCGCCGTAGGCGTCCTGCAGCGGCACGTAGTTGGCGAGGAAGGTCACGTAACCGCCGCGGCCCGCCTCGTAGCTGTTGAACATGTAGAAATCGGTGCCGTCCACCTTCGGCATCATGGCGATCCCCGGCGCCTCGCGGTGGCTCGAGGCGCTTGCCGGCGCCCCGGAGAGCGCGATCGTCACCAAGGCGGCGGCCAGCAGGGCAGCTGCGATACGGCATCTCATAACTGTTCTCCTCTCAGCTTTGGAGTTGACTCGATGCTCTGCAACCTATGCTTCTTCAGCCTATCCTTCATTGCTTCGATCTTTGGTCATCCATCCCCATTACGCCCCTGCGGCCTGCGCGGATGAGTAGAATGCGGCGATGACCTCGCCTACCGCTCCTCCACGCCGCAACCATGGCCGCGGCGCCGCCGCGCTGCGCCCATGCCGCATCGAGATCGACGTGCTCAAGTTCGCCGAGGGCTCGGCGCTGATCGAGCTCGGCGACACCCGGGTGCTGGTCGCAGCCAGCGCCGACACCCGCGTGCCGCCGTTCCTCAAGGACAGCGGCCAGGGCTGGGTCACCGCCGAGTACTCGATGCTGCCGCGGGCGACCCACACGCGCACGGCGCGCGAGGTGTCCCAGGGCCGGCCGTCGGGCCGCACCGCCGAGATCCAGCGCCTCATCGGCCGCAGCCTGCGCTCGGTGGTGGACCTCAAGGCCATGCCCGACCGCGCGCTGACGCTCGACTGCGACGTGCTGCAGGCCGACGGCGGCACGCGCACCGCCGCGATCACCGGCGCCTACGTCGCCATGGCCATCGCGCTCGGGCGCCTGCTGCTGCGCAACGACATCAAGGAGTGGCCGCTCGGCGAAGCGCTGGCGGCGGTGTCGGTCGGGATCGCGGACGGGGTGCCGTTGCTCGACCTCGAGTACGAGGAGGACCGCGTCGCGGAGGTGGACATGAACGTCGTCGCCACCGCCGGCGGCTCGCTGGTGGAGATCCAGGGCACCGGCGAGCGGCGCAGCTTCCGGCGCGCGGAGATGGACGCCCTGATCGACCTCGCCTTGCAGGGCATCGCCCAGCTCGCCGCCGTGCAGGCCGCGGTGCTGGGGCCGACGCTGCAGGCGGTGGCGGAGGTGCGCGGCCGGGGGCACCGCCGCCAGGCGCCGCCCAAGCCGGAGCGCGATCTCTGGGGGCCGCCCGGCTAAGAACGGGATACGGGCGGCGGCGCGGGAACAGCCGCTACAGCACGGTGCCGGTCAGCTCGACCTCCAGCACCGGCGATTTCGGGCTGTCGGTGTGGATGGTGAGCTTGCCGTGGAAGGGCCCCTTGGGCATCCCCGTGTTGAGAGTCAGCCGGACGACGTACTCACGTCCCTCTTCGAGCGGCTCGACCTTGGCCTCGATGCCCTGACCCACCGGATCGATGCCGGTCACCTTGATCGGCTCGGTGGCGAAGTTCTTGACGTCGAGGACGCGCCGCTGGGGCTCCTTGACCTCGAGCTTGCCGAAGTCGGCCTTCGGCGGAGTCACCGCCATCACCGGCCGCACGAAGCCCGAAACCGGGATCTCCACCGTCTTCTGCCGGGCATGGTTGGTGTGCACCACGACCCTGCCGGCGAGCGGGCCGACCGGCGCGTCGCTCGACAGCAGCGTCTCGACGCGCCACTGCTTGACCTTCACATCCGGCAGCCGCTCGCCCTCCTGCGCCTCGCGGAAGGTCACCTTCAGGTACGGCCACGGCGAATCGACCTTGACGATGTCCATCGGCGAGCCGTCGGGCGCATACAGCGTCTGGACGATCGTGCCCTCCTTGGCCTCGCCGCGCACGATGCTGTAGCGGGCATACCCCGGCTTGACCGCGATGTAGGGGTCGATCTTGGCGCGGACGGTCAACTCGATCTGCGGGTTGGCGGCATCGTTGGTGAAGACGGTCACGCCCTTGGCCACCGGGCCGGTGAAGCTGGTGGTGTCGATGACCAGGTGCACGACGCCGCTCTTGCCGGGAGCGACGGTGCGGTCGTAGTGGGCCACCGTGCAGCCGCAGGCAGGCCTGACGTCGGTGATCTCGAGCGGCGCGTTGCCGTCGTTGCGGATCTCGAAGTCCTCGGCGACCTGGTCGCCCTTGGCGACGGAGCCCACGTCCTTGATCGCCTGGACCACGACGGCCTTCGGCTGTCCGCTGGCCGCGGCGGCGGCGTTTGCCGGCGCGGCAGGCGCGGCCGGAGACGTGGCGACGGCGGCGGGGGCCAAACCGGTCATCGCGGCGAGCGCGATGATGGAAGGGAGAATGGCACGAAGTGCCAAAATGACAGGCCGTACTCGAGGACTGGGACGCTTCATGGCAACCGGCTCCTTCGTCGAAGATGAGACGCGAGGCCTGTTCGGCTCCGTCGACTCGTTGGATGCTACACTCTGCGCCCGCCGGCGGAAAGACCGGGCTCCCACCCACTTACACCCACCTGACCCTGGCACGACCGGCCACCAGGAGCGGCGGCGGCGAGACGACGAGACTGATGGAACAAGGCCGGCTCGACATCCATCTCCTGGCGATCGGTGGTACGGGCATGGCGCCGCTGGCGTGCCTGCTGCAAGAGCAGGGCCACCGCGTGCGCGGCACCGACGGGCCGCTCTATCCGCCGATGAGCGGCCTGCTCGAACTGGCCGGGATCCGGCCGTTCCTCGGCTACGACCCCGCTCACCTCGAGCCCCCGCCCGATCTGGTGGTGGTGGGCAACGCCGTGCGCCGAGACAATCCGGAGGCGGTGGCGGCCGAGCGGCTGGGCCTGCCGCTGCTGTCGATGCCCCAGGCCCTGGCCCGCTTCTTCCTGGCCGGCAGGCGGCCGCTGGTGGTGACCGGCACCCACGGCAAGACCACCACCACCGCCATGGCGGCCTGGGTCTACAGCCAGTGCGGCGCCGATCCCGGCTACCTGATCGGCGGGGCGCCGCGCGACCTCCCCGGCAGCTTCGCCGCCGGCGGCGGGGCGGCGCGCCGATTCATCGTCGAAGGGGACGAGTACAACGCCGCCTACTTCGACCGCGGCGCCAAGTTCCTGCATTACCGCCCCGAGACCCTGATCCTCACCAGCGTCGAGTACGACCACGCCGACCTGTACCCGAGCCCCGAGGCGCTGCGCGAGGCCTACCGGCAGGTCATCGCCCTGCTGCCGCCGGACGGCCTGCTGGTGGCCTGCGGCGACACGCCGGAGGTCCGGGAGCTGGCGCGCCGGGCGCCCTGCCGCACCCTGCTGTACGGGCTCGGCGAGGCGAATGCCCTGCGCCCGCTGGCCGGCTGCGAGGCGCTGCCCGACGCCAGCCGTTTCCAGGTGGCGGATGCCGAGGCCGGCGAGGTGACGATCGAGCTGCGCCTGCCCGGGGGCCACAACGTGGCGAACGCCCTGGCGGTGTGGGCGGCGGCGCGCCACGACGGCTTGCCGGCCGCGCGGGTGGCGGCGGCGCTGGCCCGCTTCCATGGCGTCGAGCGCCGCCTCGAGGAGCTGGGCAGCCAGGGCGGGGTCACCGTCGTGGACGATTTCGCGCATCACCCGACCGCGGTCGGCAAGACGCTGGCGGCGCTGCGCCAGCGCTACCCCGGCCGCCGGCTGGTGGCGCTCTTCGAGCCCCGCAGCCTGACTGCCGGCAGGGCGATGTTCTTCGACGCCTATCGCGCGGCCTTCGCCGCCGCCGACCTGGTGCTGTTCGCGCCCACCTTCTACGGCGACCGCCTGGCCGCCGGGGAACGGCTGGACTTCGCGGCGCTGGCCGCGGCGCTGGCGGCCGGGGGTGTCGGCGCGGTCCGCTACGACAGCGTCGACGAGCTGCTCGCCGGCGCCGTCGCCGCCAGCCGGCCGGGCGACGTGCTGGTCACCATGTCGTCCGGGGCTTTCGCGGGCCTGCCGCGCCGCTTGCTCGGGGCCCTCGCGCCGGCCGCTGAAAGGCACTAGCAACTAGCCGGCGCCGTCGATCGCAGGCGCTCTTCGAGCAGCCCGCCGGCGCCGAGGGCGGGCAGTTGCAGGGTCTCCTTCACCACGTCGAGGGCCGCCTGTTGCGGCAACAGGCCGACGATCTCGCCCGCCACCACCCGCGCGCCGCGCGCCGCGGCCTCGTCGCGGACGCGCGCCAGCATCCGGGCAAGGGAGGTGCGACGAAAATCGACCAGGTTCATGCTCACCTGCGCGCAACCGCGGCTGGGGAGGTAGAAGCCCAGCGCCCGCACCGCCGGCAGGCCGCCACCCGATTCGCGCACTGCTGCGGCCACGGCACGAGCCACCGCCGCGTCGGCGGTGTCGAGCATGGCGTTGCAGGCGATCAGGAAGAAGCGGGCGCCGATGACCGTCGCGCCGGCGCTGGGGTGGCGCCGCGCCGGGCCGTGGTCGGGCGCCCAGCGCGGCTCGGCCAGCTTGCCGTCGAGGGCCTCGAAACCGCCGCGCCGGATCGTCGCCAGCGACCGCCGCTCGGGCCGGGACGCGGCATCCTCGTACAGGTAGACTGGCAGGTCGTAGCGGCGTGCCACCTCCGACGCCAGCCGCCGCGCCGCGGCCACCGCGGTCGCCATCGGCGTGTCGCCGAGAGGCACGAACGGCACCACGTCCACGGCCCCGAGACGCGGGTGCACGCCTTCATGCCGGCGCAGGTCGATCTCGGCCAGCGCCCTCTCGTAGAGCGCCAGCAGGCCGGCGATCAAGGCTTCCGGCTCGCCGGCCAGCGTCAGGACGCAACGGTTGTGGTCGGGATCGGAGGCGACGTCCAGCAGACGGACCCCGGGTGCCGAGGCCGCCGCAGCCAGCCTCGCCACCACCTCCGGCCGGCGGCCTTCGCTCAGGTTGGGAACGCACTCGAGCGCCGGCACGCTCCGACCATACACCAGCGACCGGAACCCGCGCCCCGCCCGCCACGCCCCGCGGCTCTACCCACGAACGCTCCGTCCTGGTAGCATACGGCCGGTTCCGAGCCACTGAAACAGGCTGCGCCCCTGCGCTCCGAAAATGACTTATCCCGGTAATTCGTCACTGGCATCCGACGTTCAGCAGCGCATTCTCAGCACTTTCGAGCATACGCTTGGTTTGGCCGAGAAGGGCAGCCGCCAGGAGGCGTTGCTGGGCTGCGACTTCGTGCTCCGCATGGATCCCCTGTTCGAGCCGGCGCGGCGGCTGCAGGAGCGGCTGGAGGTCGCCACCGGGCCGCTGGCGGTCGACGACCTGCGGCGCATGGAACCCGCGCCATCCCCACCGCCGGCCCCGGCATCCGCACCGGCAGCGGGGGCGGCCCCCGCCCCCGCCGCCCCCGCCACCCCCTCCACCCCTTCCAACACCGCGCCCGAGCTCGACCCGCTCTGGAACGACCTCGAAGGGCTGGGAAGCGAGCTGCCGGACCTCCCCGATGCGCATCCCTCGGGCCTGCGCACCGAGTTCGAGTCGCTGCTCGCCGAACGCAGGTTCCAGGAGCTACAGCTGCGCGCCCGGGCGGAAGCCGCGGCGGTGGCGGGCGATCTCGAGTTGCAGCGCCTGGTGACGCTGGCGCAGGAGCGCCTCGAAGCGGGTCCTTACGTCAGCAAGTTCCTGCTCTCCGCCCGGGAGGCGCTGCGCAACGGCAACGCAGCCGAGGGCCAACGGCTGCTCGACAAGGCGCGCGCGCTCGACCCCACCCATCCCGGCATTGCGGAGCTGAGCGGCCTGGGTGTGAAGAGCGTCGCGGCAGGCGCGTCTGCCGGCCAGCCCGCGAGCGCCCCTGCCGCGGCCCTGGTCTCGCCGGCGCCGGTCGCCGCCGCGCTGGGCATGGCGGCGGCCGTCCCGGCCGCGTCGCCGTTGCCGGGGCCAAGCGCCGACAGCGAAAGCGAGCACCGGATCCGGCAGCTGCTCGACGAGGGACAGGCCGCTCTCGACGGCGGCGATCCGCAGGCCGCGATCGACGCCTGGTCGCGGATCTTCCTGATCGACATCGACCACCAGGAGGCGGCGCAGCGCATCGAACGTGCGCGGCGCATCAGGGCCGAGCGCGACCGCCAGGTGGAGGAGACCTTCCACGACGGTCTCGCCCATCTGCAGGCCGGCGACCCGGAGCCCGCGCGCCAGGCCTTCCAGAAGGTGCTCGAGCTGCAACCCGGCCATCTGCAGGCGCGCGAGTACCTGCAGCAGCTCGACGAGGGCGGTATGCCGGCAATCGCCGGCGGCGGCCGGCACACCGCGGCAAGGCCTCTCGTGTCGTCGGCGCTCGCCGCCTCACCGCCGGCACTGACCGCTGCCGCGGGCGTGGACCGGAGCGGAGCCGCGGCGCCGGCGGCCGCGACGCGGCCGCCGTTGCCTGCCGGCCTCGCGGCAGAAGCGGGGGCGGGGGACCTGGCGGCGGACCTGCAGGAGGAGATCCTGGTCCCGCCCGACCTCGGCAAAGGCGCCGCCCGAGCCCCCGAGTCGCGCAAGGAGGCGCGCTCGGCCAACGCCCCGCAAGGGCGGGCAAGGCGGATGTTCCTGGTGGTCGGCAGCGCCGTCCTCTTGCTGGTCCTGACCGTGGGCTGGTTCCTCTACCTGAATCGGGAGCAGTGGTTCCCGAACTCCCGCACCGAAGAACCGGCGCAGCCACCGGCGCCCAATCCCATTCCGCGAGCCGTCAAGCTGCACAACTCTGGCAAGCTGGCCATCGCGCTGGCGCAGCTCAGCCGGGTGCCGGCCGGCGATCCCCACTACAAGGAGGCGCAGGCGCTGATCGCCAAGTGGCAGGCCGAAGAGGCCCAGGGCAGCGCCGGAGCGCCGGCGATCCCGGGTGCGGCAACCCCAGGGACCGGCAGCCCCGGTGCTCCCGGCACGGCTGGGACCACCGGCGTCGAATCCGGCGCGGCTGGGGCCGCGGGTGCCGCGGGGGCCGCCACCGCGGCCGGCCCGGGTGCGGCGACGCCGGCAGCGCCGGCCGCCGAACGGCGGCGCACCCTGCTCGAAGAGGCTCAGAAGGCGTACGGCGAGGGCCTCAACCTGGTTGCCGCCGAACGCTTCGAGGCTGCCAGCAAGCTCGGCAAGCTCGAACCGGGCGAGGCCGCGCAGTTCGACGCGGCGAAGCAGAAGCTGGTGCCGTTGCAGCGCCAGATCGCCATGTTCCGCGGCCACGACTGGGAGTACGCCCTGCCGGAGCTGTGGCGGATCCACGAATCGGAGCCGGCCAACCGGGACGCCACGCGCATGATCGTCGACAGCTATTACGATCTCGGGGTGCGCGACCTGCAGCACGGCGACGTGGCGCGGGCGGCGCAGAAGTTCGCCGAGGCCAAGAACCTGTCTCCCGACGATCCCGACGTCAAGCGCCAGCTGCTGTTTGCGCAGACCTACCTCGAGCGCAGCCCGGACCTCCTCTACCGGATCTACGCCAAGTACCTGTCGATCCGCTGATGCGACGTCCGGACAACGAGCCGCTGCTCTTCGACCTGCCGCTCGATCGGCCGGCACGCGACGACGAATCCGAGCCGGTGCTCGAGCGCCGGCCGCAGAGCCCGCCGCGCCCCCCGCGCCCACCGCATGACAACGCGCCGCCGCAGCGCCACCCCCGGACCGGCCGGCCGCCCCAGGGTGGGGACCGCGTGCCGTCGCCGGCTGCCGGCGTGGCGCCGCCGGCGCCGGCAACGCCGGCAACACCGCCTGCCGCGGCGGCGAACCGGAGCGTGGCGCCGCGAACCGGAGGGCCGGCGCCGGCGGCCGAGGAGCTCCCGTTGCAGCGGCCGACCGGCCGCCAGGACCCGCGCGCCGCCGCGGCTCCGGCGCCCGCCGCTCGCCGGCCCTCGCCACAGGCCGAGATTCCCGGCCTGCCGTTTTCGGCCGGCATGGCCGCGGCCGGCGGCACCGTGGACGAGACTGGCACCAAACCGGCGGGCGGGAGCGGACGAGTCGGGATCGGCCGCCGCCTTGCCGCCGGCGCCGCCGATCTGCTGGTGCACGTCGCGGTGGCGATCCTGGCGCTGGCGGGCTGCCGCTATCTCGGCGTCGTCCCGGCGTTGCGCGACTGGCCGGCGATTGCGATCTTCCTGCTGGCGTTTTCGTTCCTCTACACGGTGGTGCCGCTCGCCTTCTGGGGCCACACGCTGGGCATGACCTGGG
>DATGHG010000149.1:0-5792 GCA_035308185.1 Thermoanaerobaculia bacterium
ACCGCGGTATAGAACGGGCGCAGAATCGATTCGTCGGTCTCGAGACCCAGGGCGCGGAGGAACACCGTGCCGTGGAACTTGCGCTTCCGGTCGATACGCACCGAAAGCACGTCTTTCTGGTCGTATTCGAACTCCACCCACGAGCCGCGGTACGGAATGATCTTGGCGAGAAAGGCGCGAGCCGATTCGCGAGTGAAGAACACACCGGGGCTGCGGTGGAGCTGGGACACGATGACCCGCTCGGTTCCGTTGATGATGAACGTTCCGTTGTCGCTCATCAGCGGGATGTCGCCGAAGTAGACCTCTTCCTCCTTGGCGTCGCGCATCATCCGCGCCCCGGTGTCCGGGTCGCGGTCGTAGACGAACAGCCGGAAGGTGACCTTGAGCGGCACGGCGAAGGTCATGCCGCGCTCCTGGCAGTCGGAGATCGAGTACTTGAGCTGCAGATCGACCGGGTTGCCGCAGATGTCGCACTTGGTGACACGGTTCTTGTTGACGAAGCCGCACTCGGTGCAGGTGACCGTCTCTTCGTGCGGGTGATCGGTCATGATCTTGGCGCCGCAGTTGGTGCAGGTCATGCGCAAGTACTCGAGACCCTTGAGCTCGCCGCACTTGCACTGCCAGTCGCCGATCGAGTACTTCACGAAGTCGAGCGAGCAGGTCTCCCGGAAGTCGGAGAACGGGAAGATGCTGGTGAACACCGACTGCAAGCCATGGTTCGCCCGCTCCTCGGGGAGCAGGTTCATCTGCAGGAAGCGCTCGTAGGACCGCCGCTGGACGTCGATCAGGTTGGGAATGGGCAGAGAGGTCTGGATCCGGGAGAAGTCCTTCCGGCCGTTGCGCTTTTCGTGGTTGGGGGATTGATCCATATGGGGGTCCTTGTCTCTCCTCGATGCCTACGATGCGGTCGACGCGGCGAATGTCCTCTGGCGTCCTCGGGGCCGTCCGGGGTCCTCGGGCCTCAGGCGCCTCGGAGCCTCAGCGGGCTCCTGTGGGTCCCGAGCGGGGCGGGCCGGGGCCCGAAAAGCGGAAGCGGGAGACGACACCTAGCCCGCCCCTGCCTCTCGGCAGGAAGGCGGGCGTGGCATTCACAGCCCTCAACATCTCTTGCGCCCGGTTTATGCCCGGGCGAGCCTCGGCGGCGCGCGCAGGAATCCCCCGCCGCGCCGCCAGACCTGCGAACGGCTCGGTAGGATGCTTGCCGATCCTGGCGTCGTGCCGCTCCACCTTACTTGATTTCGACAGTCGCCCCGGCCTCTTCGAACTTCTTCTTGACCGCCTCGGCCTCGTCCTTCGACACCGCTTCCTTGACGGTGGCGGGCGCGGACTCGACCAGGTCCTTGGCCTCCTTCAGGCCGAGGCTGGTCACCTCCCGCACCGCCTTGATGACGTTGATCTTCTTGTCGCCGACGGTCTTGAGCACGACGTCGAACTCGGTCTTCTCCTCGACCGGCGCGGCGGCAGCGCCGCCGCCGGCGGCAGCCGCAGGGGCCGCGGCGGCCGCGGCGGACACCCCGTAGTGCTCTTCGAGCGCCTTGACCAGGTTGTTCAGCTCGAGCACCGTCAGGGAGTCGATCTGCTGGATGAACTCTTGGGTGGCAATGGCCATTTTCTCTCCTTCTCTCCTTCCGCTCGGACCCGCATGAAGTCCGGAGCCGCTTTGGGGTCTCGCCTTCGTTCCACTCCCACCGTCTGCCCGGCGACTCCGCGGGAAGAAGCCGGTAGGCGCTACGCTTCACTCACCTGCCGGCGTGGGGGCCTCCGCTCCCGCTGCTCCCTCTGCTCCCCCCTGCTCCTGCTTCTGCTTGCCGACCTGATCGAGCACGATCACCAGGCTCCGCGGCAAGGCGGCGAGCACCCGCGCCAAGCGGGTGATCGGCGACTGCAACAGGTACAGGAGCTTCCCGATCAGCTCCTGGCGGCCGGGCAGCTGGGCGATCTCCTTGATCTGGGCGGCGCCAACCGCCCGGCGCTCCACCATGCCGGCCTTGAACTCGATCGCCGGCACCTCCTTGGCGTAGTCGGTCAGCGCCTTGGCCAGGGCGACCGGGTCCTTGGCGCTGTACACCACCGCCGTCGGCCCGACGAAGTGCTGCTCGAGCGCCGCCAGGGCGGTCGAATCGATGGCGCGCAGGGCCAGGTTGTTCTTGACCACCAGGTACTCGCCGCCGCTCGCCCGCACGCGATTGCGCAGCTCGGTGACCTGCGGCACCGTGATCCCCTTGAAACCGAGCAGGAAGGCATGCGGCGCCTCGGCCAGGCCCTCCTGGTACTCGGCGATCAGTTTTTCTTTGTCGGCTCGCGTCAGCGGCATCGGTCAACTCTCCTTTGGCGTCAGGCTTCGCGGGCGCTGAGCGCCGCCTCGTCGACCTTGATGCCGGGGCCCATGGTGGACGACAGGCTCATGTTGCGCACGTACTTGCCCTTGGCGGCACTCGGCTTGGCCTTGAGCACCGCGCCGATCAGGGCGTCGGCGTTCTCCTGCAGCTGCTCGACGCCGAACGACAGCTTGCCCACCGGCACGTGCAGGATGCCCGTCTTGTCGACGCGGAACTCCACCTTGCCGGCCTTGATCTCCTGCACCGCCTTGGCGACGTCGACCGCCACCGTGCCGGCCTTCGGGTTCGGCATCAGGCCGCGCGGACCGAGCACCTTGCCGAGCCGGCCGACGACGCGCATCATGTCGGGCGTCGCCACCACCGCCTCGAAGTCCATCCAGCCGCCCTCGATCTTCTTGGCCATGTCGTCGCCGCCCACGAAGTCGGCGCCGGCTTCCTCCGCCTCGCGGATCTTCTCGCCGCTGGCGAACACCAGCACCCGCACCTTCTTGCCGAGCCCGTTGGGCAGCACCACGGTGCCGCGCACCATCTGGTCGGCATGCTTGGGATCGACGCCCAGCCGCATCACCACCTCGAGCGTCTCGTCGAACTTGACGAACGAAGCGCCCTTGGCGAGCTCGATCGCCTCGCGCAGCGGATAGGGCCGCTGCTCGACCTTGGCCGCCGCCTCCTTGAACTTCTTGCCGTGCTTGGCCATCTTTCCTCCAATCAACTGCCTACCCGCGACATCGAACCGATCCAGGCCTACTTAAAGCATCTATCGGATCGCCCCCGCATCCCCTCGATCCCCTTCCCACCCTCCGGGGGGAAGGGGACGCCCCCACCCCCTCTTCGATGGGCGTTCGTTCTATGCGACCTCGAGCCCCATCGAGCGCGCCGTGCCCTCGATGATGCGGACCGCGGCCTCGAGGCTCGCGGCGTTCAAGTCGGGCAGCTTGGTCTTGGCGATCTCCTCGACCTGCGCCCGCGTCACCTTGCCCACCTTCTTCTTGTTCGGCTCTCCCGAGCCCTTCTCCACCCCCGCGGCCTTGCGCAGCAGGATCGCCGCCGGCGGCGTCTTGGTGATGAAGGTGTAGCTGCGATCGGCATAGACGGTGATGACCACCGGAATGATCATGCCCTGCTGCGAGCCGGTGCGGCCGTTGAAGTTCTTGCAGAAATCCATGATGTTGACGCCCGCCTGACCCAGCGCCGGACCGACCGGCGGCGCCGGCGTGGCGGCGCCCGCCGGGATCTGCAGCTTGATCTGTCCCACGACTTTCTTGGCCACTACACTCCTCCTCCGCGTCTCCAGGCGTCCCGGGCGACCCCGGCCTGCTAGATCTTCTGCACCTGCGAGAAGTCGAGCTCGACCGGCGTTTGCCGGCCGAAGATCGTCACCATCACCTTCAGGGTGTTGCGGTCGAGATTGACGTCGTCCACGATCCCGGTGAAGTTGTTGAACGGACCATCGGTGATCCGCACCGGCTCGGCCCTCTCGAAGACGTACTTCGGCTTCGGCTTCTCCTTGGCGGTCACCACCTGCTCGAGGATCTTGTCGACCTCGTCCTGGCTGAGCGGGGTCGGCTTGCGGCCGGTGCCCACGAAACCGGTCACCTTCGGCGTGTTCTTGACCACGTGCCAGGCGGCGTCGGACATCTCCATCTCGACCAGGATGTAGCCGGGAAAGAACTTGCGCTGCGTCTCACGCTTCTTGCCGCCCTTGTACTCCACCACCGTCTCGGTCGGGATGCGGATCTCGCCGATGGCGTCGCCCATGTCGAGCGCCTCGGCGCGCTGGCGCAACGTCTCCTTGACCCGCTCCTCGAAGCCGGAGTAGGTGTGCACGATGTACCACTTGCGCTCGCGCGCCGGCTGCTCCGCTGGTGCCGCCAGGTCGCTCATTTGGAGAACACCCTGATGATCCCGATATAGCCGTTCTCGATCGCCTTGTCGGAGGCAAAGAGGAAGACCGCGAAGACGAAGCTGGTGATCAGCACCACGACGGTGGTCGCCACCACCTCGTCACGCGACGGGAACGACACCTTCCGCATCTCGAGCCGCGTCTCGGCCAGGAAGTCCTTGATCTTTTTGAACCACTCGGTCATGTCGCCTTCTTTTCCTCGTCTCGAGAGTGGAGAGAGTGGCAGGCCAGGAGGGATTCGAACCCCCAACCCTCGGTTTTGGAGACCGATGCTCTACCAGTTCGAGCTACTGGCCTGTTGTTCCGGCTGCTTCTCCCGCTACGACCCCCTGGCTGCCTTGATCCTCGTCTGGCCTACTTCACGATGTCGGTGACGGTGCCGGCGCCGACCGTGCGGCCACCCTCGCGGATGGCGAAGCGCACGCCCTTCTCCATGGCGATCGGCGCGATCAGCTCGACCTCCAGGTTGATGTTGTCGCCCGGCATCACCATCTCCGTTCCCTCCGGCAGGCTCGCCACCCCGGTGACGTCCGTCGTCCGGAAGTAAAACTGCGGCCGGTAACCGTTGAAAAACGGCGTGTGACGCCCCCCCTCCTCCTTGGTCAGCACGTACACCTCGCCGCGAAACTTGGTGTGCGGCGTGATCGAGCCCGGCTTCGCCAACACCTGGCCACGCTCCACGTCGTCTTTCTTCGTACCCCGCAGCAGCACACCGATGTTGTCGCCCGCCTGACCCTGGTCGAGCAGCTTCTTGAACATCTCGACGCCCGTCACCACCGTCTTGGCCGTCGGCCGGATGCCGATGATCTCCACCTCGTCGCCCACCTTGACGATCCCCCGCTCCACCCGACCCGTCACCACCGTGCCGCGGCCCGAGATCGAGAAGATGTCTTCGATCGGCATCAAGAAGTCCTTGTCGATCGCCCGCTCCGGCACCGGAATGTAGCTGTCCACCGCCTCGATCAGCTCGATGATCTTCTTGCCCCACTCGCTCTCCGGATCGCCGCTCTCCAACGCCTTCAACGCCGATCCCCGGATGATCGGAATGTCGTCGCCCGGAAAATCGTAGGACGACAGCAGCTCCCGCAGCTCGAGCTCCACCAGGTCCAAGAGCTCCGGGTCGTCCACCATGTCCACCTTGTTCATGAACACCACCATGAACGGCACTCCCACCTGACGCGCCAGCAGGATGTGCTCCCGCGTCTGCGGCATCGGACCGTCCGCCGCCGACACCACCAGGATCGCACCGTCCATCTGCGCCGCACCGGTGATCATGTTCTTGACGTAGTCCGCATGCCCCGGGCAGTCCACGTGCGCGTAGTGACGCTTCGCGCTCTCGTACTCGACGTGCGCCGTCGCGATGGTGATCCCGCGCTCACGCTCCTCCGGCGCCTTGTCGATCTGGTCGAACGCCACGAACTGCGCCCAACCCTTGGTCGCCAGCACCTTGGTGATCGCCGCCGTCAGCGTCGTCTTGCCGTGATCGACGTGACCGATCGTGCCGACGTTGACGTGCGGCTTCTTCCGCTCGAACTTCTCCTTGCCCATGG
>DATGHG010000150.1:0-9592 GCA_035308185.1 Thermoanaerobaculia bacterium
TGGGCCGTCCGGGCGCCGACCAACGCGGTGCTCGAGCCGGCCTGCGGCGACGGCGTGTTCCTGGCCGCGGCGGCGGAGCGGCTGGCGGCGCTCGGCGCGCCGGTGCCGGTGGTCGCCGGCCAGCTGACCGGCATCGAGGTCGTCCCCGGCGAGGCCGCGGCCGCGCGCGCCCGGCTCGCAGGCCGGCCGGGCCTTGGCGCCGGCAAAGCCAGCGGCGCCCACGCTGCTGGCGGTGCCCACGCTGCCGGCAGTGGCCACGCTGCTGGCAGTGGCCACGCTCCTGGCGGAGCCTACGCCACTGGCGGCGCCGATGTTGCTGGCGCTGCCGATGCTGCTGGCGCTGCCGATGCTGTTGGCGCCGCCGATGCTGCTGGCGCCGCCGGCGCGGCCGTGGTGACCGCCGATTTCTTCGCCTGGTGGCGGCGGCCGGGCCGCCCGCGGTTCGACGCCGTGGTCGGCAATCCGCCGTTCATCCGCTACCAGAGCTTCCCGGAGCCGCATCGCGGCCGGGCGATTGCGATCCTGGCCGGGCTGGGGCTGACGCCGAACCGCCTGACCAACAGCTGGGTGCCGTTCGTGGCCGCGGCCGCCGCGACGCTGGTCGAGGGCGGGCGCCTGGCGCTGGTGCTGCCTGCCGAGCTGCTGCAGGTCGGCTACGCCGCGCAGCTGCGCTCCTTCCTGGCTTGCCGCTTCGCGCGGCTCGATCTCATCGCCTGCAACGACCTGTTCTTCGCCGGGGCCGAGCAGGAGGTGTTGTTGCTGCTGGCTGATGGCGCCGCCGCGCCGGGTGCGGCCGAAGCTGCCTGCCGGGTGGCGCTCACCGAGACCCACAGCGCCGGGGAGCTGGTCTCCCGGCCGCCGGCGGCCGTCCTCGCCGGCGCCGTGCCCAAGACCGTCCACCACGGCGAGGAGAAATGGCTCAAGTATTTCCTGACCGGCCGCGAGATCGACCTGATGCGCGAGCTGCGCGGCGCGAACTCCGTCACCAGCCTGCGGACCCATGCCGGCGTGGACGTCGGCGTGGTGACCGGCAGCAACGAGTTCTTCGTGCTCAGCCGCCGGCAGGTCGCGGAGCTCCGGCTGGCGGGTCACACCGTGCCGCTGGTTTCGCGCTCCGCGCAGCTGGTGGGAGCGTCGATCACCGCCGCCGATTGGCAGGCCCTCTCGGCAGCGGAGGCCCGGGTGCATCTGCTGTGTCCGGCGCCGCCCGGCCAGGCGCCGCTCGACCCGCCGCTGGCGAGCTACGTCGAGGACGGCGAGGCCCGCGGCTGCCACCGGGGCTACAAGTGCTCGCTGCGCACGCCCTGGTACGCGGTGCCGGCGGCGTGGATCCCGGACGCCTTCGTCCTGCGCCAGATCCACGAGTTCCCACGCTTCGTCCGCAACGCCGCGGCGGCCACCTCGACCGACACCATCCACCGGCTGACCTGCACGGCGGACCCCGACGCGGTGATCGCCGGCGCCTACACCCATCTCACCGCCGCTTCCGCCGAGATCGAGGGCCGCAGCTACGGCGGCGGCGTGCTCGAGCTGGAGCCGACCGAGGCCGAGCGCCTGCTGGTGCCGGCCTGCCTGGGGGCCGCGCTGCCGCTGGCCGAGTGTGACCGCCTGGTGCGCGGCGGCAAGCTGGACCAGGCCCTCGCCGAGAACGATCGCCTGGTCCTCGCCGGCCAGCTGGGCCTGGCGCGCGCCGACCGCGCCATGCTGCGCGCCATCTGGGTGAAGCTGCGCGACCGGCGCACCGCCCGCCGGCGCCGCCGGCCGCCGCGGCCGGCCCGGGCGGCGAGCGCAACCCGGGACGCCGCTTTGCGTACCTCTTCCTGCACACCCGGGGCGACCGCTCCGCCAACGCCGCAAACCGCCTGAGGAGAGAAACCGTGAAGAATGTGAAGAAAATGCTGCTTTGTTTGATGACTGGCGTCGCTCTGCTGAGCGGCGTGGCGGCGCAAGCCGCGGACGCGCCGGCCGGCGACGACACCAAGAAACCGGCAACGGAAACGCCCAAGCCCGAGCAGTCGGTCACCCAGCACAGCGCCGAGATCGGCGGCAGAATGATCGAGTACACGGCCACCGCCGGCACGCTCATCATCCGCAACGATCAGGACGAGCCGACGGCCTCGATCGGCTACATCGCCTACACCCAGCGCCCGGCCGGCGACCCGTCCAGGCGTCCCCTGACCTTCGCCTACAACGGCGGGCCCGGCTCCTCGGCGGTCTGGCTGCACATGGGCGCGCTGGGGCCGCGCCGCGTCGTCACCACCGACGCCGGCCCGACCCCGCCGGCGCCCTACCGGGTGGTGGACAACGCCTACAGCATCGTGGACAAGACCGACCTGGTGATGATCGATCCGGTCGGCACCGGCATCAGCCGGGCCGTCGGCAAGGCCAAGGACAAGGATTTCTGGGGAGTGGACCAGGACATCGATTCGATCAGCCGCTTCATCAAGCAATACGTCACCGACAACGATCGCTGGAACTCGCCCAAGTACCTGCTCGGCGAGAGCTACGGCACCACCCGGTCGGCGGGGATCGTCGATCGCCTGCAGACCAACGAGAACATGAACTTCAACGGCGTCATCCTGGTCTCGGTCGCGCTCGACCTCGAGGCGATCTTCAACTGGCCCGGCAACGACCGCCCGTTCGCCCTGTTCCTGCCGACCTTCGCCGCCGTCGCCGCCTACCATCACGCGCTGCCGCACCCGCCGGCCGAGCTCGCGCCGTTCCTCGACGAGGTGCGCAAGTTCGCGCTCGGCGAGTACTCCGCGGCGCTGCTCCAGGGTGACGCGCTCGGCGATACGGAGCGCGACGCCGTCGCCAGCAAGCTGCACGAGTACACCGGTCTGTCGGTGGCCTACTTGAAGACCGCCAACCTGCGCGTCCGCGAGTCGCAGTTCACCCAGGAGCTGCTGCGCGAGCACCACGAGGCCGTGGGCCGGCTCGACGCGCGGTTCCTGGGCGTGAACTTCGATCCGCTCGGCGAAGACACCGACTACGATCCGCAGTCGGCCGCCATCAGCTCGGCTTTCACCGCCGCCTTCTTCGACTACTACCATCGCGACCTGAAATTCGGCAAGGGCAAGACCTACAACATCTCGAACGACGCGATCGCCGGCTCCTGGGACTTCAAGCACAGGATCCCGGTCGCCGGCTTCCCCTTCCCGCTGCCTTTCCCGAACACCGGCATCGACCTCGCGCATGCCCTGGGCTACAACCCGAACCTGCGGGTCCTGGTGCTCAACGGCTACTACGACCTGGCGACGCCGTTCCTCGGCACCGAGTCGATGATGGACCACCTGGGGCTGAGCAAGGAGCAGCGCGCCCGCATCCAGCTCAAGTACTTCGAAGCCGGGCACATGATGTACATCCACGAGCCGGATCTGAAGAACTTCAAGAGCGACATCGCCGCCTTCTACGACGCCGCCGGCCATCCGTGAGCGCCGCCCGGCGGCCGCCCGACTACGGCCCGGTGCTCGCGGCACTGTGCAGCGGGCCGCGCGGCGCGGCCGCCGGCGTCTTCAACCCCTATCGCCAGCAGGCCGCCGGGCTCGACCGCGGTGGCGCCGCCCGGCGGCGGCGGCGCAACCTCGAAGCCTATCTGGGAGTGGTGGGGAGGCCGCGCTGGCTGCTGGTCGGCGAGGCGCCCGGCTACCGCGGCGGGCGCTTCTCGGGCATCGCCTTCACCAGCGAGCGCCAGCTGCTCGGCGGGCCCGAGCACCGGCTGCCCTGGGCGGCCAGCCCGCCGTTCGCGGCCTCCAGCCGCAACCCGGCGCTCTGGCTCGAGCCCTCCGGCACCATCGTCTGGAGCGCGCTGGCCGGGCGGCCGCAGGGGGTGCTGCTGTGGAACGCCTTCCCCTGGCATCCGGCGGGCGGCGGCGGCGCGCTCAGCAACCGCCGGCCAGAGAGCCGCATGGTGGCCGCCAACCTGCACGTGCTCGAGCTGCTGCTGCAGGCGGTAGGGCCGGTGGGGCTGCTCGCCGCCGGCAAGACCGCGGCGGCCGCCCTGGCGCGCCTAGGTCTGGCCGCCACGGCGCTGCGCCACCCCGCCCACGGCGGCGCCACCGCCTTCCGCCGGCAGCTCGCGGAGCAGCTCGGCAGAGGCTGAACCGGAGCTCGCCCGCCTGGTAGTCGGTCAGTTGGACCCACGACCCGCCCTGGTGCCTACTGGCGGCGGGGAAAAGCGTGCTACCATGCCTACTTGGGTGCCGGCGCTTGGCAGCCCAGGAGGTTCGCGATGCCCAGGAATCGGAGCCGTCTGCTTCTCACGCTGCCGTTGACCGCCTTGCTGCTGACGCTGCTGGCCTTGACCGCGGCCCCCATCCCCGCCCAGGGCGAGGTCTTCCACGTCAAGCTCCGCAACGGCACGGTCATCGACACCCTGTACCAGCCGCAGCAGGCGAGCTTCGACCCCAACGTGGTGATCCTGCTGAGCGATGCCGGCAACTGGATCGGGGTCGACCAGCGCACCATCGAGTCCGTGATCTCCGAATCGGAGATCCACGGCTTCGGCGTCTCCCTGAACTTCAACACCGTCGCCATCGGCTGGGCGCCCAACGACGCCGTCGATCCGGCGGCGGTACAGGCCAACCCGCAGGCGGCGACCCTGCAGGCGCTGCAGAACATCTACCACCAGCAACAGCAGCAGGAGCACTACACCATCCCGCAGTTCGTCAGCACCGACCAGGCCGCCGGGATCCCCGCCAGGCTGGTCGGCGGCGCGGTCCTGCCCGGTGTGCCGGCGCCGGTCCCGCAGCTGCCGGTGGCTCTGCCCGCCGCGCCCAGCGGCGGCGGCGGCACGCTTCAGCAGTAGCGGCGGTAGCGCGAATATCGCGGTCTGACCTGGCGGCGCCGGACCTGGCGCCGCCCTGGCGCTCTCGATATAGTGCGACCAGTTCCGTTCGAGCCCGCCAGCCGCTGGACGGCGCGGGTTCCGTTGACAAAACCGACGGTGCGGTGACGGCGCCGCCTCCACGCGAGGAGGCCCGCCGTCTGTGAAAGGGAAGCCGGTGTGAATCCGGCGCGGCCCCCGCCACTGTAACCGGGTACGAAACCGGAGATGTGCCACTGCGCGCGGTGGATCCCCTGCCAACCAGGGGGTTGCCCACGTGGGAAGGCCCGGGAGTAGGAAGATCCGGAAGCCAGGAGACCTGCCGTTCCGTCCGACGCCACCCGCGGGGTGCGGGGCTGGGCTGCAGGTCGGAGTGTGCGCCTTCTCGACCTCGCCTCGTCCCTCGCGGGGACGTCGCAACCGGTGAAGGAGCACACATGCGTCAGTTGCTGCTGGCGGCCGGCATCCTCGGGGGCGCGATGCCGGGCCTGCTCGCCCAGACCCTCCCTGCCTCCCCTCCCGCTCCCACGTCGCAGCAGCCGCCGGGCGCCCCTGCCCAGGCGAGCACGGACAACCCGGCCACCCCGGCCACTGCCGCCCAGGCAGGCGCGGACAACCCGGCCACCCCGCCGCCCGGCGCGCCGCGGATCGCCGACTCGGTCGTCGTCACCGCCTCGCTCGACGCCGAGCCTCGCGCCGACACTCCCGCCGCGGTGACGGTGATCGACGCCCAGGAGATCGCCGACCGCCAGGTGCGCGACCTCGCCGACCTGCTGTGGAGCGTGCCCGGGTTGACCGTGTCCCAGGCGGGCGCACCCGGCCAGCAGACCTCGGTGTTCACTCGCGGCGCCAACTCGAACCAGACGCTGCTGCTGTGGAACGGCATCCCGCTCAACGATCCCTTCTTCGGCACCATCAACTGGCAGTTCGTGCCGACCGAGGGCGTCGAGCGGGTCGAGGTGGTGCGCGGCCCGTTCAGCGCGCTCTACGGCAGCAACGCCGTCGGCGGCGTGGTGCAGGTGCTGACCGGCGCTCACCGCGGCCTCGCCGCCGATCTCGAAGGCGGCGAGCACGGCTACTTCCGCGGCGGCCTTGCCGCCGGCGCCAGCGCCGGCGGCGCGCAGCTCGACTTCGTCGGCGACGCCCGGCGCAGCGACGGCACCCTGAACAACGACTTCTTCGACGGCGAGGAGGCGGTGGGCCGCGCCCTCTGGTCGGTGCTGCCGGGGACCAGCCTCGGGGTGGTGGCGCGCGCCGACGACTCCAAGACCGGCGTGCCCTTCTCCTCGGGCGTGCCGACGCCGGACACCACCATCTCCTGGCAGGAGCGGGAGCTTGCCCTGCCCCTGACCGCCACCGGCGGGCGCTGGCTGGTCGACGCGCAGCTCTCGGACGCGCGCTTCGACTCCACCTTCCGCAGCCCGGACGACCCGTTCGGCGCCTATGCCGAGAACACCCGCGCGGAGACCCTGGCGGGCCGCGCCGTCGGCTCCTACCACCTGCTGCAGCAGCCGGCGCAGGACCTCGAGGTCTCGCTCGGCACCGAGGGCGAGGGCTTCCGGGTCACCGACCAGGACGTCTTCGGCATCAATCTCGACCGGGCCCACCAGCGGACCTGGGCCGGCTTCGGACAGGCCAGCTACGGCGGCGGTCCGGTGCGCCTCGACCTCGGCGTGCGGCGCGACGACAACGACGTCTTCGGCGGCCAGACCAGCCTGCGGGCCGGCGGCGTCTGGCGCATCGCCCGCGGCACCCGGCTGCGCGCCAGCTTTGGTCAGGCGTTCCGCGCTCCGACGCTCGGCGAGCTGTACTTTCCCTTCAGCGGCAATCCCAACCTGCGCCCGGAGACCAGCACCAGCTACGAGGCGGGCGTCGAGCAGGAGGCGGGACCCTGGCGGTTCCTGGTCACCGGCTTCGACAACCGCCAGCGCAACCTGATCGTGTTCGACAACTTCTCCTCGCAGAACGTCAACGTCGGCCGGGCGCGGAGCCGCGGGCTGGAGGGCGAGGTCGGTTGCCGCCAGGGGATCGTCGCCGCCCGGCTCAACGGCACCTACCTCGAGGCGGTGGACCAGACCACCGGCCTCGAGCTGCTGCGGCGCCCCCGGTGGAGCGCCAATCTGCTGCTCACCGCGCGGCCGGGTCCCTGGACCTTCGCCTTCACCGGCCGCTACGTGGGCGAGCGCGCCGACCTCGATCCGGTGAGCGGTGACCGCCTCGCCAACCCCGGCTTCCTGCGGCTCGACCTCGCGGCGACCTGGCGGGCCTCGTCGCGGCTGTCGCCCTACGCCCGGATCGAGAACCTGGCCGACCGCCGCTACGCGGAAGTGCTGGGATATCCGAGCCCGGGCCGGACGCTGATCGGTGGCGTGGCGCTGGCGCTCTGAGGCCGGCCAAGCAGCGGCGCTCGGGACAACCGGGACCGTGGTGGCCCCCCCGAGGGCGATGGGCGCTAAGATAGACCCATGCTCTTGTACAGGCTTGGCCCGGAAGGTTTCCATGCGGTGAGCGACGGGCCGGACGGCGAGCTGCGGTTGCTGCATTCCGACCCGCTCGCCGATCCGGTCGAGCGTTGGGAGCTGGGGCGCCCGGTGGCCCGCCAGGGGGCCGCCCTGCTCGCCCCCATCCTGCCCGGCAAGATCGTCGGCATCGGGCGCAATTATGCCGAGCACGCGCGGGAGATGGAGAACGCCGTGCCGAGCGAGCCGCTGCTGTTCCTCAAGGCGACCTCGTCGGTGATCGGCCCGCAGACCCCGGTGGTGCTGCCGCTCGAAAGCCAGCGGGTGGAGTACGAGGGCGAGATCGCGGTGGTGGTGCGAAAGCGCCTGCGCCGTGCGTCCGCCGCGGAGGCGGCGCAGGGAGTGCTGGGAGTCACCTGCGCCTGCGACGTCACCGCCCGCGACCTGCAGCGCACCGACGCCACCTACGCGCGCGCCAAGTCCTTCGACACCTTCTGCCCGCTCGGACCGGCGATCCTGGTGGGGGCGGACCTGGCGCACCTGACGGTGGTCACCCGCCTCAACGGCGTCGAGCGCCAGCACGGCGAGACTCACGACATGGTGTTCGGGATCGTGGACCTGCTGGTCTACACCTCGCGCATGATGACCCTGGAGCCGGGAGACGTGCTGCTGACCGGGACGCCCGGCGGGGTGGGCCCCCTGGCCGGCGGCGACCGCATCGAGGTGGAGGTCGCCGGCGTCGGCGTGCTCGCCAGCCCGGTCGAGGTCTGGAAGCAGGGGCCGTAGCGCCGGCAGCCCGGCGGTCGCCGGTCGCCAGCTCAGTCCTGCGGCCGGTCGGTGGTTTCGGGGGCAGCGGCAGGGGCCGAAGGAACCGGCGGCGCGAACGATCGCCAGGGGAAGAGGAGCGCCGCTCCCACCAGCAGCAGGTGCAGGGCCCCCCTGAAGAGGAAGCCGGCGAACAGCAGTCCCATCCACGCGGAGAACAGCAGCAGGGCGGCGGCGGCGCGGCCGTAGGCGCCAAGCAAGAGTGCTGCTACGGCGGTGCGTGAGGCCCGCGGTGTCGCCGGGGAGGCCGGGGAGGCCGGGGAGGCCGGGGAGGACATCGGCGGCGACCGTATCACAGGGCGTTTGCCGGCGGCGGGAGGGTGATGGGCCGTTCCGGCCGGCCGGCGTTTCGCCGTGGGTGCGCGGTGGGAGTATCCTGGGACCGGCATGATCGAGGCGGTCACCTTCGACGTCACCCACACCCTCGTCCACTGCCCGCGGCTCGGGAACATCTACTCCGAGGTGCTGGGCCGCCACGGTATCGAGGTCGCGCCGGCCGAGGCGCTGCGGCTGATCGGCGTGGTCTGGCGGGAGATGGCCTGCTCGGCCGATCCGTCGCGCGATCGCTTCAGCGCCCACCCCGAGGGGCCGCGCGGCTGGTGGCGGCGGTTCCTCTGTCGCTTCTGCGAGCACCTCGAGGCGCCGCCGCCGTCGCCGTTTGCCGCCGCCGAGCTGTTTCACCGTTTCGGCGGCGGCGAGGCCTGGGAGGTGTACCCCGAGGTTCCCGGGGTGCTGGACGCGCTGCGCGAGCGCGGCCTGCGCCTGGGCGTGATCAGCAATTGGGACACGCGCCTGCCCGAGGTGCTGCGGCAGCTCGACCTGGCCAGGCGCTTCGAGGTGGTGGTGTATTCCTCGGCGGTGGGGGTCGAGAAGCCCGATTCCCGGATCTTCCGCCGCGCCTTGCGCGAGCTTGGCGTGGAACCCCGCGCCGCCCTGCACGTCGGCGACAGCCGCCTCGAGGACCTCGAAGGCGCCATCGCCGCGGGCCTGCGCGCCCTGCTGCTGGTGCGCGGCGGGCGTGACGCCGCGGCCGCCCGGGCCGGCACGGCGCGCAAAGCTCGCGAGCTCGCCGGGCTGCACGACCTCTCGCCGCTGCCGGCGCTGGTCACCGCTGGCGCGGCCCGCGGCGGCGCCTCGCGGTGACCGGCCTGTGGTAACATCAAGAGTCACATGAAAATCTCCACCAAGGGCGAGTACGGCCTGCGCGCCATGCTGCACATCGGAATGCACGGCGAAAACTCACCGGTGACGAGCCACGAGATCGCCCAGCACCAGGCGATCCCCGAACCCTACCTGCGCCAGATCCTGGCGCTGCTCTCGAAGGACGGCCTGATCCATTCCAACCGCGGCCCTCAGGGTGGCCACGTGCTGGGGCGGCCCGCGTCGCAGATCACCATCCGGCACATCCTGATGACGCTCGAGGGGCAGATCACCTCGGTGGATCAGATCCTCGCCCTCCCCTGCCACATCGAGATCGGCAGGG
>DATGHG010000151.1:0-20460 GCA_035308185.1 Thermoanaerobaculia bacterium
GGTCCGTTGGTGCCGCTGCCGCCGCTGGTGGTGCCGGCCCCGCTGACGCCGCCGGTCCCGCCGGCTTCGCAGGCGTCGCTGGCTTCGCTGGCTCCATACACCGAGCCTGACGCGCCGGCCCGGCAGGCGGCGGCCCCGGGAAGGTCCGGCGCCGGCGACGAGTGTGACGAGCGGCGGTTCATGGCGCAGGCGGCGGCGGTGACCGCGGCGCTCGGCGACCAGAGCCGGACGGTGCTGCTGACGTCGCAGGAGGTGACGAGCGATCCGCGCTGGCGGTTCCTGCAGGAAGCCGCCGAACCCGGCGACGTCGGGGGCCGGCGACGGTGCGGGGCTACCGCATCGGGCTGGCTGGCGGCGCCGCTGACCGGACGCGACGGCCGCAGCTTCGGGTGGGTGCACCTTGCCGGCCGCGTCGCCGACCGCGGCGAGTTCGGCGACGAGGACCGCACCATCCTCACGCAGCTGGCGCAGCTGGCTTCGATCGCCATCGAGAACGTCCTGTCGTCGGAGGCGCGCGAGGCCAATCGCCTGAAGGACGAGTTCCTGACCACCCTGTCACACGAGCTGCGCACGCCGCTGACCGCGATCCTCGGCTGGACGCGGGTGCTGCGCACCAGCCCCGCCGAGCCGGAGCGCTTCGCGCACGGGCTGGAGGTGATCGAGCGCAACGTCGCGGCGCAGGCCAAGCTGATCGAGGACCTGCTCGACGTGTCGCGGATCATCGCCGGCAAGCTGCGGGTGAGCCTGCGGCCGATCCCGCTGCTGCCGTCGATCGAGACCGCGGTGGAAGCGATGCGCCCGGCCGCGGAGGCCAAGGGAGTGAGCCTCGGCCTCGCGATCAGCCCGGAGGTGGACCAGCGGGCGACCATCGCCGGCGACGCCGATCGGCTGCAGCAGGTGGGTTGGAACCTGGTGTCCAACGCCATCAAGTTCACCGCTCCCGGCGGCCGCATCGAGATCGCGGTCAGCCGCACGGTGGGGAGCTTCCAGGTGCGGGTCACCGACACCGGCAAGGGGATCAGCCCGCAGTTCCTGCGCCACGTCTTCGACCGCTTCCGCCAGGACGACAGCAGCAGCACCCGCGCTCACGGCGGCCTGGGGATCGGGCTCGCCATCGTGCAGCACATCATCGAGCTGCACGGCGGCCGGGTCGAGGCGGAGAGCCCGGGGGTCAACCGCGGCGCCACGTTCACCGTCACCCTGCCGGAGCTGATCATGTCGCCGGCGGCGCTGGCGGCGTTGGCACCCCTCGGACCCCTCGGAACACCGCTGCCGGTGGCGGCCGCGCCGGAGGCGCCGCCGGGAGGGCCGGGGATGTCGGGCGGGCCGGGGGCGCCGGGGGCGTTGGCCGCCATGCCGCACGCTGCCGCGGGCCGCGGCGCCATCGCGGCGGGAGACCTGGGGCGGCTCCGCCTGCTGGTGGTCGACGACGAGCCGGATACTCGCGAGATCCTGGGCGAGATCCTGCGCTCGGCCGGCGCGGCGGTGGCCACCGCCGCCTCGCTCGGCGAGGCGCTGGCGGCCTGCGACCGCTTCCGGCCCGACCTGCTGATCAGCGACATCGCGATGCCCGGCGGCGACGGCTACGCCCTCATCCGCCAGCTGCGTCGTCGCGGCCCGGAGCGCTGCGGCAGAGTGCCGGCGATCGCGGTGAGCGCGCACGCGCGCGAGGAGGACCGGCGCCGGGCGCTGGCCGCCGGCTTCGAGCGCTACGTGACCAAGCCGGTCGAGCCCTCGGACCTGCTGGCGGTGGTGAGCGAGGTCGCGGCGGGGCTGCCGGTGGTGGCCGGCGGCGAGGATGCGCCTGCCGCAGGCGGCGAGGAGACGCTTCCGGGTGGCGAGGAGGCGCCGCGCGAGGCGCCGCCCGCCTGCGGGCTACGCGAGGATGGGGCCGCCATTCACGGCAGCGGCAGCAACGGGTTTCGCCCGGAGGGAGGCGACAGCCGCGGCACCGCGGCTGCCGGGAGCGCTGGCGGCGCCGGCAGCGATAGCGAGGTGCCCGGAGCCGGCGGGTCGGCTGCGGCCGCGGCGGCTGCCGCCGCGGCCGAGCCGCCGCCCGCGGGGGACAACGGCGCCAAGCGCATCCTGCTGGTCGAGGACGACGCCGACACCCGGGAGGCGCTGAAGACGCTGCTCGAGCTCAGCGGCCACCAGGTCGCGGTGGCGGCGGACGGCGGCGAGGCGGTGGCCCATGCCGTCGCCAACCGCCCGGACGTGGCGCTGGTCGACATCGGACTGCCGGAGATCGACGGCAACGAGGTGGCGCGACGCATCCGCGCCCAGCTGGGAGCCGGCGGCATCTTCCTGGTGGCGTTGACCGGCTACGGCGGCGAGACCGAGGAGGCGCTGGCGCGCGCCGCCGGCTTCGACGCCCACTTCACCAAGCCGGTCGAGCTGTCCCGCCTCGATCGTCTGTTGCGCGCCCACGTCCGCGCCGCGCCGTAGGCGGCCGGTCTACAGGCGGCCGGTAGAGTGCCGCCCTGGATCACGCCGGAGGCCTGGCCGCTATTCGACGTAGCTCCACCCGTGAACCCACCTGCCGCTGGCCGGGATCCGGTCTCCGTCCCGCGTCTCCCACTCGGAGCGGCCGGGTTGGTGAGGGTCTTGGCGGAGGCGGGCCACTTTTCGAATGCCGTCGCCGAGATCGAGGCTGACGGGGCGGCTGTAGCCGCCTCGCTCGATCGCCGGGAGCCCGGCATGGCCGAGCGCGGTGGCGGTGATCGATGGCAGGCGGTCGATCTCGAATGCGTCGTAGATGCGCTCGACGATCCGCACGCCGCACTCGTCCGGTCGGTCCCTGATGTCATCCTGGGTAAACCGCAGCGGTTCCCGCAAGATCAGGTCCTGATCCTGGAATCGGCGGATCTGGTATCTGTACGACGGCCATTCCGCGAGGTTGCCGGGAAGCAAGCCCCAGCCACGCAGGCCCGTGATGCCGAGCGCCACCCACAGATCGCCCTGCGGGGAACGGCGCCAAAGCGGGGCCTCTGCTTCGAGCAGCCTCCCGACCAGTCGTACCACCGAGAGCAAATAGCCCAGCAGCGCCTCGGGTGAGAGCAGCCGCTCCGCCTCGACGAAGGGAACGCGGCCCACCCAGAAGGTCTCTGCCAAAGCCGCTTCGAACCTGACGCCGCCGCTCTTCAGAATCCGGAGCGATAGCTCGTCATCGCCGATCATGAGCTCGGACTTGACGATTCTTGCTGCGCCCCGGTAGAGAGCGGCAGTGAAGTTGTAGCTGCCACGAGGCGTCCTGCTGAGCGTGGGATCCTCCAGCAACGGCGTCTCGGCCAGGCCACGGAGATTCAGTTCACCCGGCTCCTGAGGCTCGATGCCGAGCCAGAGGCGGTCGGTGGCTCCCTCCCGGAGAATCTCGAGATCCTCCAGCAGCTGATGGGCTGCACGCGGCGTCGCCAAGGGCTCCGCTGCCTTGAACGCTCTGCCGATCTCGTCCCAGGACATGGGCACGATGCGATCGCCGAATCGCCGCAGAAAGTGTCGTCCACTATGACGACGAAGTGCATAAGGGCGCCTCCCTGGTGCGGGCATCAATGCGACCCGGAGGACTCGACCCTCCTCCTGCGGTCCGCTGCCGACGGGCTCCTCGGTTACCGAAACCTCCCCTGCAACGGGGGTCGGCTCGATCACGTCGAGCAAGTGATTCTGAAGACGCCGCCTTTGCCGCGCGGCTTCGACCCTTGGCAGCGGCTCTACCGCATGCCTCTCCTCGCCTTCCTCGATCCCGATCCACACCTCTCCGCCCTGCGAGTTCAGCATGCCCACGGCTTCCCGAGCGATGTTGTCAGGCTCGTCGAGCGCAGCCAGTGATTTGAGCTCCAGTTTCTCGCCTTCCTGCTTATCGATCGGCAGGTGGGGATTCATCCCGGCGTTCATGGCTGCCTCTGGTCGCCGCGCACGGCGCCCACCGGATCGAGCAGGAACTCCGGCAACGCAAGGAGGGTAACCTCCGACCGGGGATCCGAAATCGTACCGCCATGGATCAGCAACAGCCGCGACACGCCAAGCGAGGATCCGACTTGGCGCAACCGGTGGATTTCCTCTGAGCGAACCCGGGACGAGCTCTTCACCTCGATGCCGATGAGGTCCTGCCTGGTCTGAACCAGGAAGTCGATTTCACGACCGTCGTCGGCGCGGTGATACCAGGTCTCTGCCGCCAGCTCTCGCGTCGCAGCGCGCAGGTGGCGAAAGACGGCCGATTCGAATTGACGAGCGCGCTGCACCTGGGCATCCGGTGAAAAGGCCGACACCAGGCCGGGGTCGGCGGCGTAAATCTTTGGCTGCGACCGTAAACGGGGCGCGGCCCGCTGGTGGAAGCGCTCGAGGCGAACCAAGAGCAGAGTCTCGGTCAATCGCTCCAGCCACTCGCGCACCGAGCGCGGGTCGGCGTCGAGGTCCCTGGCGCGCTCCGGAGCCTTGAAGATGGCTCCGGAGCCCTCGACCAGGTAGGCAAAGAGTTTGCGCACGCGCTCGACATCGAGCCCGATCCTGCCGAGATCGCGCCGGATGGCCCGGTCCGCGATGTCCTCGCGCAGACGGCGGAAAACCTCGGCAAACTCGGCAGTCAGAGTGTGTTCCAGGAGGCCCGATCCTGGATGGCCAAGAGCGTGCTCGGGAAACCCTCCAACCGCGAGATAACGCTCTATCAATCCTCGTTCGCGGCTGAAGGTGGCTTGTACCGATTCACCTGGAGCCGAGTTGAGAGCGAGAAACTCGCGGAATGAGAGACCTTCGAGGTGAAGCTCGTCCCATCGGCCTTGGCCAGATTCCTGCCCGCCGGCGCGGATCCACGACGCGGCGGAACCCGTCGCTACGACACGCAAGCCTGCCGCTTCGTCGACCGCCTGCTTGAGCCAGCGATCCCACCGCGGGACGAGGTTGATCTCGTCGAGAAGGAGAATGCGCGGTCGATCGGGCTCGAAGCCGTCGGGAGTCGTGGCCAGGATCTGGCGCGGAGTCGCCTCGGCGAGGAGGCGATCATCCGAGAAATCGAAGTAGACCAGATTCGCCGGGGGACAACCGGCGGCAAGGAGGTCGTCGGCAGTCTGGAGCAGGAGCACCGTCTTGCCGACCTGGCGCGGACCGACCACGACCACGGCCCGGCGATCGGCAAGGCGTCCAACGCGTTCGATCACTTCCCGCTGCAGTTCCCTCTTGACCGGATAGGCCGAGGCTCGTCGCGCTTCGGCCGCACGCCACCAAGGGTTCTGATCCTGAAGGATCTCGCGCAGGAGGTCGATACTCATAGCTACATCCCAACGTCTCTTTCAAGGTGATAATAGCACATCGTGATGTACCATTCCCTTGGTTGAGCGCAGGGTGGTAGGCCTCGGCGGACCGGCCGCGGCCCGGGGCCTCTCGGCGACTACCTGGCGCGCAGCAGGAGGACCGGGACGTCGACGCTGTGCTGGACGCGGTTGGCGGTGACGCCCAGGAACAGGTCGGCGAGGAAGCGGTGGCCGTGGGTGCTCATCGCCACCAGGTCACAGCCTCGTTGGCGCACCCAGCGGACGATCTCCTTGACCGGGTCGCCGTAGGCGAGCTCCGCTTCGGCGGCGATGCCCGCGGCGGCGAACTCGGCACGCACGCTCTCGAGATAGGCGGTGTCCTCGCGGATCTCCGGGCTGATCGCGTCGGAGCCGAAGGTGCGCGCCGCCCAACCGGTGGCCACGTGCAACAGCACGACCCGGCCGCCGGTGAGCTTGGCCAGCTGCTTGACGTGCTCGATGATGGCACGGTCCGTCTTGGTGGTGTCCAGGGTGACGAGGATGGATTGGTACATGGTGTCGGTGACGGTGCGGGAAGGGGGCGGTTGCCTGGGGAAGGGAGCGCTTGCCGGTGCGTCAGCCGCCGACGAGCACCTGCCAGGCGGTTCTGACCGAGTCGGGCAGCCCGACGACGTCCATGGCGGTGATCAGCAGCGCGCTGACCCAGCCGGCGGCGGTGAGCAGCCAGCCAGCCTTCCAGGCGCCCATCCGCCGCCGGGAGCTGGTGAACCATAGCAGCGGGAACATGGCGAAGGGCAGTTGCAAGGCGAGGACCACCTGGCTGAGCGTCAACAGGTCGGTGACGCTGCTGTCGCCGCGCAGCCAGATCACCAGCACCGCCGGCAGGATGGCGAGCGAGCGGGTGATCAGCCGCCGCAGCCAGGGCGCGAGGCGCCAGTGCATGAAGCCCTCCATGACCACCTGGCCGGCAAGCGTGCCGGTGATGGTGCTGCTCTGGCCGCTCGCCAGCAGCGCGATCGCGAACAGCAGGCTGGCGGCGAAGGTCCCGAGCAGCGGCGCCAGGGTCAGGAAGGCGATCCGGATCCAGTCGCTGTCGGGGCGGAAGGTCACCAGCTGGCCGCCGGGCACCTGCACCGAGGTCTTGCCGAAGAACACCGTCGCCGCCAGCACCAGGATGGCGGCGTTGACGAAGAAGGCCACGGTCAGCGCCGCCGTCGCGTCGATGGCGTTGAAGCGGATCGCCATGCGCACCGAGGCCGGGTCCTGCTGTAGCCTGCGGCTCTGCACCAGCGCCGAGTGCAGATAGAGGTTGTGGGGCATGACCGTCGCCCCGATGATGCCGATCGCCACGTAGATCATGCCCTGCTGCCGGAAGCTGGGCGCGATGAGGGCGCGGCCCATCTCGAGGAAGCCCGGGTGGGTCGCCGGCAGGACGAAGATCTCGATGAAGTAGCAGACGCCGATGGTCGCCACCAGCAGCAGCACCACGGCCTCGATGGACCGCATGCCGAAGCCTTGCAGCGCCAGCAGCAGCAGCACGTCGAGGCCGGTGATGATCACCGCCCAGGCCAGCGGGATGTGGAACAGCAGGTTGAGGGCCACCGCGCTGCCGAGCACCTCGGCGAGGTCGCAGGCGCCGATCGCCGCCTCGCACAGCAGCCAGTTGGGCCAGCGGCTCCAGCGAGGCAGCCAGTCGCGGCAGCATTGCGCCAGGTCCTTGCCGGTCACCACGCCGAGGCGGGCGGAGAGGATCTGCAGCACGATCGCCATGGCGCTGGCCAGGGCGACCACCCACAACAGACCGTACTTGAACTGGGCGCCCGCCTGCAGGTCGGTGCCCCAGTTGCCCGGGTCCATGTAGCCGACGCTGACCAGCAGCGCCGGCCCGACGAAGGCCCGCCAGTGGCGCCAGAAGCCGGCGTCGGAATGCGGCACCGCCACGGTCGAGTGCATCCCTTCCAGGGAACGGCGGCCTGCGGGCTCCGGGGCGGGCTTGGCGGTCTCGGTGATCATCGCGGCGTCTGCCTCGCCGAGCAAGCTCTTCGAGGCTTCAAAATATTAAATCATAGTAGCCAAAATTGGACAAGCGGGTGCCGGGGGATGGTGGCTGGAGCCACTACCGCCGGAGGATCGGCAGGTCGGCGGTGAGGGTCCGCCGGTCACCTGCCAGGGGGCAGCTGGACGGAGCGGCGCCCGCCGGTGGGGGCGGCGGTCTTCAGGAGGGGATCGTGGCGTGGATGCGGCGGGCCGCCCGGACGCCGACCACCACCGGCGGATGGCCCGCGGCGCGCAGGGTCACCGCGTCCGCGACCGGGTCGTGGCTCTCGACCACCACCAGGCTGCCGGGCACCAGGCCGTGCTCGTCGGCGAACTTCAGGAACTGGGCGTCCTCGGATTCCACGCGGGCGACCTGCACCTCCTGACCGGCGGCGAGGTCGGCGAGGGTCTGCACCCGGCGCTGGACGACGGCTCCCGCGGCGTCGGGGATGGGATCGCCATGCGGGTCGGCGGTTGGATGGCCGAGGAGCTCGTCGAGGCGCCCCAGCACTTTTTCCGAGACCGCGTGCTCGAGCACCTCCGCCTCCACGTGGACCTCGCTCCAGTCGAAGCCGAGCACCTTGACCAGGAAGAGCTCGACCAGGCGGTGGCGGCGCAGCACGTGCAGGGCGAGCTTCTCGCCGCTGCGGGTGAGCCGCACGCCGGTGCGGGGCTCGTAGTGGACCAGGCGCTCTTCGTCCAGGGCCTTGACCATGGTGGTCACGGTGCCGGGTACCACGCCCATGACGGCGGCGAGCCGGCCCATCGGCACCAACCGGTCAGGCGAGCGCTGCTGCTCCATGTACAGGCGCTTGACGTAGTTCTCGACCGTGCTGCTGGGCATCTCGACGGCAGTCTAGACCACGCTTCGAGCGGCCGGCAATCGGCGAGGGAGCTATTCGCGGCGCAGGGCGCTCATCGGATCGACGCGGCTGGCGCGCCAGGCCGGCAGCCAGGCGGCGGCGGTTGCGGCGGCGGCCAGCAGGAGCGGCGCCAGGGTGAAGGCGACCGGGTCGAGAGGGCCGACGCCATAGAGCAGGCTTGCAATCCACCGGGCCAGCGCCAGGGCGGCGAGGGTGCCGGCGGCGGCACCGGCGGCGGCGAGCGCGGCGGCACGGCCGGCGATCAGGCGCAACACGTCGGCGCGGCGGGCGCCGATCGCCATGCGGACGCCGATCTCCTGGGTGCGCAGGGTCACCAGATACGACATCACTCCATAGAGACCGACCGCCGCCATCAGCAGCGCCGCGGCGGCGAACAATCCGAGCAGGGCGGCGTCGAAGCGCTGCGGCGCCAGACGGTCGGCGAGCAGGCGCTCGACCGTCGAGATCCAGGCGACCGGCTGGTCGGGGTCGAGCCGGTGGATCTCGCGGCGCACCGCCGCCGCCAGCGCCAGCGGATCGCCGCCGGTGCGCACCATCACCATCAGGCTGCGGCGCGGATACTGCGCCTCCGGCTGGAACGACTCGAGCCAGGCGCGCGAGCCGGGCTCGGCCCGCCGGCTGTCGGCGACGACGCCGACGATCGTCAGCCAGGGACTGGATGGGTCGTCGCGCCGGCCGTAGGCGATGCGCTGGCCGACCGCGTTGCCGGCCGGCCAGAAGCGCCTCGCCATGGCGGCGTCGACGATCACCACCGGCGGTGCGGCGGCGCCGTCGGCGGCGGTGAAGGCGCGGCCCTGCAGCAGGGGCAGCCCGAGGACGCGCGGCGCGCCGGGAGTGATCGCGTCGCGGGTGAGCGGCTCGGCGACGTAGGCGGTATCGGCCGGCCGGCCGGCGATGGTGAACGAGCCCGAGGCATTCGGCAGCGCGCCGAGCAGCAGGCTCTCGATCGCCCCCACCGCCCGCACCCGCGGATCGGCGCCCAGGCGCTGCTCGAGGCGGTCGAAGAACTGTTGCCGGGCGGCGCCGTGGGCGTAGCGGGCGGCCGGGAGCGACACCCGGACGGCCAGCAGGTGATCGGGACGGAAGCCGGTGTCCATACCTTCGAGCCGCAGCAGGCCGTGGATCAGCAGGCCCGAACCGGTGAGCAGCAGGACCGCGAGCGCCAGCTGCGCCGCCACCAGGGCCTGCCGCAGGCGCTGGCTGCCGGCGGCGGCGCCGGCGGTGCGCTGGCCCAGGCCGGAGAGGCGGTCGTGGCGGAGGAGGCGGAGGGCCGGATAGACGCCAGCCGCGATGCCGGCGGCGGCGCCGGCGGCGAGCGCGAAGAGCGCGGCGCCGAGGTCGAGGTGCACGCTCGCGAGCGGCTCGAGCTCGGCGGGCGCGAGCGCCGGCAGGCCGCGCACTCCCCAGGCCGCGAGCAGCAGGCCAAGGGCGCCGCCCAGGGCGGAGAGCGCCAGGCTCTCGGCGAGCAGCTGCCGCACCAGGCGGCCCGGCCCGGCGCCCAGGGCCAGGCGGGCGGCCATCTCGCGCTCGCGGCCGGCGGCGCGCGCCAGTTGCAGGCCGGCGACGTTGGCGCAGGCCACCAGCAGCACCAGGACCACGGCTGCGGCCAGCACCAGCAGGCCGCGGCGCAGCGGCTCGGCGGCCTGGTCCCGCAGCCTGACCAGCACCGTGCCGGCGCGCTGATCGGTGTTGGGGTACTGCTCGCCCAGGCGGCGATTGAGGGCGTCGAGCTCGGCGGTCGCCTGGCCCAAGGCGACTGCCGGGCGCAGGCGGGCGACGACGGAGAGCCAGATGGCGTTGCGCTGGGCGCGCCGCTCGGCGTCGGGAGCGAGCGGCATCCAGAGCTCCTGCTGGCGGTCCGGGAAGTAGAAGCTGGCGGGCATGACGCCGATCACCACGCACGGCTGGGAATTGATCTGCAGGCGGCGGCCGACGATCGCGGGGTCGGCGCCGAAGCGGCGGACCCACAGGCCGTGGGCGAGCACCACGACGCGGTCGTTGCCGGGGACGTCCTCGCCGGCGACGAAGGTGCGGCCGAGGGCGGCGCGCACGCCCAGCACCGAGAACAGGCTGGCGCTGGCGGCGAGGCCGCGCAGCTGTTCGGGCTCGTCGCCGCCGCCGGTGAGCACGAAGGACTGGCGCTCGAAGGCGGCGGCGCCGGACAGCGAGGCGGCGAGCCGGCGGGTGTCGTCGAAGCGCGGATAGGACATTTCGTCGCGCGGGAAGCCGTGCTGGTGGTCGTCCAGCCAGACCATGACCAGGCGGTCGGGCGCGGCGAGCGGCGGCTGGCGCAGCAAGACCGACTCGACGACGCTGAAGACCGCGGTGCCGGCGCCGATGCCGAGGCCCAGGGTCAGCACCGCCACGGCGGTGAAGCCCGGGCTGCGGCGCAGCATCCTGGCGGCGAAGCGGGCGTCCTGCAGGGTGCTGGCCAGCAGCTCGAGCGGGCGCAAGGGGCCTCCTTCTTCCGGGTCTCGGGGGACCGGACCAGAGTATCTCAGTGGCCTATCGAGACGAGGGTCGGGAGGTTACCGCGGCATTTGACTCATCATCATGAGTCAAATAGACTACTCTCATGAGTACACGTCTTCAGGTCCTGCTGGATGAGGAGGAGATGCACGAGATCAGGCGCGCCGCGCGGATGGAGCGCCTGACCGTGGCCGAATGGGTGCGTCAGGCCCTGCGCGAGATGCGCCGCCAGAGGCCGCGGGCAAGCCTGGAACGCAAGCTCGAGGCCATCCGCAGGGCCTACGAGCACGAGGGCGCCCCCACCGCCGATATCGCCGAGATGCTGGCTGAGATCGAGCAGGGTTATCAGCGCGGGATGCCCGAGTGATCTTCATCGACTCGAACATCCCCATGTACCTCATCGGCCGCGCCCACCCCCACAAAGAGGGAGCGCGGCGACTGCTGGACGGAGCCACGGTCGCCGGCGAACGGCTGGTCACCGATGCGGAGGTGCTGCAGGAGATCCTGCACCGCTACGATGCCTTGCGGCAGCGGGAATCGATCCAATTCGCCTTCGATGCATTGCTCGGGGTCGTGGATGAAGTCCTTCCGGTCGAGCTCGCGGACCTGGAACGGGCAAAGAGCCTGTTGTTTCCCAGCCAGCGTCTATCGGCCCGAGATGCGCTCCACCTGGCGATCATGCAGCGCCACGGCATCGCCACCATCATGAGCTTCGACACCGGCTTCGACGGCCTTGCCGGCGTGCGACGTCTCGGCGCCTAGTCGCTTCGACCAGGGTGTTGCAGCAAGCTTCCGAGCCCGGGCTCGGGCAGGCGCTGCATGATGAATCACCGGCCGGGAGCCGGCGGCCGCGCCGCCGGCGCCTTGGGCTCGAGGACGATGGGGACGAAACGGGGATCGGAGAGCCGGCCCTTCTCGAAGGTGCGGAGGACCAGGCCGGAGCCGCCGGCGGTCGCGGCGCAGCCGGAGAGGAGGATCCACTCGCCGGCGCGGGGGATCAGCGCCTGGGTCACCGGCAGATGCTCGCCGTTGCGGGTGGTGACGTCCACCGGCGCCGCGGCCAGCTCGCTCCAGCTGCCGCCGGCTCCCAGGCGGGTCAACACGACTCTCTCCGCGGCGGCGCTGCGCCGGTCGTACCAGGCGAGTTGCAGCGCGCCGTAATGATCGCCGACCGGGAGGTCGATGACGTAGTCGGTCCCCTGGCGCCACATGCCGGTGGTGTCGCCGCCGCCCCAGGGGGTCCAGGTCGAGCGGCGCCAGGTCTTGCCGCCGTCGGACGACAGGTAGGCGATGCCGTCGCCCGAGATGTAAGCGTCGTCGTCGGCGGTCAGCGCCAGCAGCTGGCCGCGGCGGGCGGGCGGCAGGCCGGGCAGGCCCAGGACCCAGGTGGCCGGCGGGCCGCCGGCCGAGAACAGGCCGGTGCCGCTGATCACGGCGTCGCGGCGCTGCGGCGCCGGCACCGCCTGCGGCTGGCCCACGGCGGTCACCACCAGGCTGCCGCGGCTCTTCCACTCGCGCCCCGCGTAGCGAAAGGCGAACGCCTGGACCTGGCCATCCTGGGTGGCGGCGGTGTGCGCCACCAGCCAGGGCGTGCCGCCGGCGTCGTAGGTGGCGGCCGCCGTGCTGGCCGCGGGCACGGTGACCGGCTCGCCAAGCGGGCGCCAGGCGCCGTCGCCGAAACGCACCGGTTGCAGGCAGACGGGGCCGCAGGGCTCGAGCGCCACCACCGGTCCCGGTCCGACCGAGCCGCCGAAGCGGCCGCCCTGCTGCTCGGGATAGGCATGGGCCTCGGGCGCGGCGGCGCCGGTGCCGGAGGAGCTGGCGTCGCCGGCATTGGCGGCGTCGTTCGCGGCGCCGGCCGGGCTGGTTTTCGTGGCGCCGTGTCCGGCATGCTCACTGCCGAGGTCCAGGGCGACGGTCCAGGCGCCGGCGCCGCCGCCGGGCCCGGCCACCGCGAAGAGCACCAGGCCGGAGTCGGTGTCGATGCCGATCGCCGTGAGCGCGGTGGAGGCGTCGCAGATGGCGGTGGAAGCGCTGTCACCGGCGCCGGTGCCCGGTTCCGGGGTGGTGGTAGCGCCGCTGCCGCGCTTGGCGGGGGTGGTTGCAGCCGCTGCCGGCTCCTGGGCAGTGGCATTGGCCGCCGCGGCGAGCGTGATCGCCACCAGAACGGCGGCGGCCTTGGCGCGACCGGCCATGAGGCCGGCGCCGGCGTCGATGGCCCGGACGTGGCCGGGAACGAGGCGAGCGCGGCTGGGGCTGGTGACGGGGATGGGGCGGTAGCCGATCTGCCGGCAGGCGTCGGCGGCGGCGCGAGCGAGGAGGGCGACCACGCCTGCACGCCCGGCGACGGCGGGAGGGCGATCGGCAAGGCGATGCGGACCACCAAGACAACGTGGACCGCCAAGGCAGGGACGAGGAGGATTGACAAGACCAACAAGACCAGGACGACACGTTGCGGGCGTGCGGCGTTTCATGCTCGGTCCCTCCAACCCTGACGTTGCAGTTCGCGTTGCCTCAGCGCTCGCCGGGCCTCGGCTCGGCGGTGGCATCCGCACCGGCGCCGTCGCCTGCGGCCTGGCCGCGCTCGGTGGAGAGGTGCAGGATGCGGGCCGGCACTCCGGCGACGGTGGCGCCAGCCGGCACGTCGGCCAGCACCACGGCGCCGGCGGCTACGGTCGCGTCGTCGCCGACGGTG
The DNA here is from genome assembly GCA_035308185.1 of Thermoanaerobaculia bacterium. Lineage (GTDB taxonomy): Bacteria > Acidobacteriota > Thermoanaerobaculia > Multivoradales > UBA5704 > JASLEW01. The sequence goes on from DATGHG010000151.1 coordinate 13,329, forward strand.
ACGCCACCGAGCACCAGCGCGCCGGCGCTGATGGTGACGCGGTTGCCGACCCGAGGATAGTCGAGCTCGTCGAAGCGGGCCTCGCCGAGGGTCGCGCCGTGGAGCAGGGTGCAGTCCTCGCCGATCACCGTGTAGCCCCCGATCACCAGGCCCACGCCGTGGGCGATGATGCAGCCGCCGCCGATCTCGGCGCGCGGCAGGATATCCACCGCACAGGCGCCGATCGCCCAGCGCCGGCAGACCGCCGGCAGCACCGGCACGCGCCAGCTCAGCAGCGCGTGGCCGAGCCGGTAGGCGGCCAGCGCCTGGAACCCGGAGTCGAACAGCACCGCGTCGAGCAGCGCCGGCCAGAAGCCGCGGCCCTTGACCTGCCGCAGGCGGCGGAAGTCGCGGGCGAGGCGCGACGCGAGCGGCGCCGGCCGCAGCGGCGGCGGCGGAGTGGTGGTGCCGCGGCGCGAGCGCGGCGGCGGCGCGGAGGGATCGGCGCTCACCGGCCGCCGCCTCCCGGCCCTGCCGCCCCGCTGGTCACAACCGCCCTGCCCGCTCCAGCCACCCCATCGGACCCGTCGGCCCTGCCGGCGCCTTCGGCCTCACCGGTTGCCGCGGCACCGCCGGCCTCGCTTGCAGGTCTGGCGCCGCCGGGAGCGCCAGGGACGCCGAAAGCGCCAGGAGCGGCGGCGAGTGCGGCCGGCGGCGGCGGCGCACCTTGGCGCAGGGCGCGCAGCAGGCCGAGGCGCGGCAGCCGGCTCCACCAGGGATAGGCGCCGCTCGCCTTGAGCAGCAGCTCGAAGCGGCTCTCCCCAGGATTTATCGCCAGCCGCGGCAGCGCGAAGAAGTCGCCGCGGCGCGCCGCCGAGACGCCGTGGATGGCAGCGGCGGCACTGTAGCCGGCGGCGGCGGCGGCGGCGCGGACGCGCTCGTCGAGACGGCCGTAGGGGTAGCAGAAGGTGGCGACCGGCGCGCCGATGGCTGCCGCCAGCTCCTCGCGCGAGCCGGCCACCTCGGCGGCGAGCGCCGCGGCGTCACAGGCGGTGAGGTCGCGGTGGCTGCGGCTGTGCGAGCCCACCTCGATGCCGGCGGCGGTCAGGGCGCGCAGCGCGGCGGCGTCGAGGAGATCCTCGCGGCGCTCGCCCGCGGCGTCCGGAGTGCCGGTGGCGCCGGGAACGCCATGGGTGCTGGGCGAGGCGCCGTCAGCCGGCCGGTCCCAGCGGTTCGAGCCGCCCAACTCGCCGCTGACCGCGAACAGGGTGGCGGTCATGCCCCGCGCCACCAACTCGGGCAGCGCGTGGTCGCGGAAGCAGCGGCAACCGTCGTCGAAGGTGAGCACGACGGTGCGGCGTGGCAGGTGCCGGTCCGCATGGCAAGCCGCGGCGGCCGCGCCAAGCGTCAGGGTGCGATAGCCGCTGCCGGCAAGAATGTCCAGGATGCCGGCAAGCTCGCGACGCGCCAGGTAGCTGTTCGGATGGAGCGGCGGCGGCACCAGCTCGGCCGCCGGCGCCGGCTCGACGTGATGGAACATCAGCACCGGCACGCGCAACCGGGTCATGGCCTTGGGACCGGCGGGGAAGCAGGCGGCGCCCCGGCCGTCGCCGGCGCCAGCGGCGGCGCGGCCGGCGCCGGGCCGCCGGGAAATCTCAGGGAGGCGAGCAGATCGGCGTAGGCGGCCACGGTGGCGGCGATCGGGAATTGCTCGGCGCGGCGCCGCGGCAGCTCGCCCCAGTCGCGGGCCAGCGCCGCCGCCAGCGCTCGTGCATAGGCCTCGGGATCGGTCACGTCGCAGAACACGCCAGCCTCGCCGACCACCTCGCGCCGCACCGCATCGTCCGGCGCCACCACCGGCAGGCCGCAGCCGAGCGCCTCGAGGTAGACCAGGCCGAAGGACTCCGTGCGCGACGGTAGCGTAAAGCAATCGGCACCGGCATACCAGGCCGGCATCTCATGGCGCGGCACCACCCGTCGCTGGTAGCGCGCGGCGCCGAGCCGCTCGACCGCCAACCGGTCGAGCACCGCCGCCTCCGGCCCATCCCCGAGCACCGTCAGGCTGCCCCCCGACCCCAGCCGGGCCACCGCCTCGACCGCCAGGTGCATGCGCTTGTGGGAGTCCACCGCACCGGCGCAGAGCACCCGCGGCCGCGGCCCGAGCGCCGGTGCCGAGAGTTGCCCGGTCGACCCGCTGGCCGGCGGCGCGGGCAGTGCCCCCGGCGCCGGGCTCGCCGGCCGCCCGGCGCCGGGGGCACGCCAGAGCGCGAGGTCGATGCCGTGCGGGATGGCCGCCACCCGCGCGCCCGGGGCGCGGGCACGGATCATCTCGGCGGCGGCGGCGGTGAAGGTCACCACCCGATCGGGACGCTGGCGCGCGAAGGCCCCCTCCCATTTCGGGTCGAGGCCGTGGGCGACGTCCACGAATGGCACGCCCTGGCGCCGGCGCAGCAACCGGCAGAGCCAGGCGCCGACCAGCCCGCCCTCCATCACCACCGCGTCGAAGCCGCCGCGCCACAGGTGGGGCAGGGCCGAGAGCGCTGCCGTCGCCCATTCGAGGCTCAGCGGATCGAGGTACAGGGTGTCGAGCACCTTGCGGCCAAGCCGCGTCGCGCCGTAGAGCGCGCCGATCAGCGGCTGGTCGCGCGGCAGGGCGCGGATGCGGGTGTGTGGCACCGGCGCCTCGCCGCGACAGAAGAGGCGCACCTCGAAGCCGGGCAGCGCCCCGAGCCCCTGGCAGAGCTCGACGACGAAAGCCTCGGCGCCGCGCGGCACCACGCCCACTCCGGGCATGACGAAGGCGACGCGCATCAAGGCTCGGCCGGTGGCAGGACCGCCGCCGCGTCGCCGGGCAGCGGCGCCGCCTCGCCAGCGAGGCTGGCGGCCACCGCCGCCGGCGCCGGCGCCGTGGCGGCGAGGAAGAAGGCGCGGAAGGGACCGTGGAACCGCGCCAGGTAGAACCCCAAGGCGGCGGCGACGGCCGGGATGGAAGCGCCCAGCCGCCACCAGCTGGCCGGTGGCAGCCACCAGGCGACCAGCGCGAAGAGCGGCAACGGCACCAGGTAGAGGTAGAGCAGGTCGCGCACCAGGCGGCCGAGCTCGGCGGCGCCGAGGATGCGGTACACCCGCCAGGTCATCAGCAGGCTGCCGAGCAGCAGGTAGTTGGCCCAGGCCATGCCGATGGCCCCCAGGCGATGGGTGAGCAGGATGCCGAACAGCGCCAGCGACGCGAGGTTCAGGGCGACGACGGCGAACCAGGCGCGGTCCTGCCCCTCGGTCTTGAGCAGCTCGCCGCCGAGTGGCGAGAAGGGGTCGGCGAGCGGAGCGAAGCAGAGCACCTGGACCAGTGGCACCGCCTGGACCCAGCGCGGGCCGATCAGGATGCGCACCAGGACCACCTCGGCGTTGAAGGCCAGAAAATAGCCGCCGAGCGTCTGCAGCCCGAGGAGCGTCACCGTGCCCATGCGGTAGGCGGCGAGGTAGCGCCGGCGGTCGCCGTGCTTGCGGTAGTCGATCAGCGCCGGGTAGAGCACCCGCGCCACCGCCGGCATCACCAGCTCCTGCAGCCGGAAGCCCCACTCGCGCGCCTTGTTGTACTGAGCCGTCCAGAAAGCGCCGGCCGCCACCCCGAGGCCGGAGCCGACGATCAGCTTGCTCACCTGTGGAACCGGCAGCGCGGCGAGCGCGATCAGGAAGAGGAAGTAGCTGCGGCCGATCATCGACGGCAGGGCCGCGAAGCCGGCGCGCGTCAGGCGCAACGGGATCAGGCCCCAGACGCGTCGCCAGACCAGGACGGCGAAGAGAGCGGCGCCGACCAGCTGGCCGGCGACCAGCGCCCACACCCCGGCGCCGGCGGCGGCGAGGGCGATGGAGACCACGGCGATGGCCGCGCCGCGGGCGATCTCGGGCGCCACCAGGCGGCCCACCTGCAACTCGCACTCGTAGTAGACGCGCGGCACCACCGCCAGGCCGTCGAGCAGCACCCACCAGGCGTAGACCGCCAGCACCGCCGGCAGCCGCGGATCGAGGCCGGCGGTGGCCGGCGCCGCCAGCGCCAACCCGACGCTGAGCACCAGGCCGGCCCCGGCCTCCCAGGCCAGCACCGCGCCGAAGGGCCGCTGGGGGTGGCGCACCAGCTCGTAGGGCAGGCCGAGGTCGCGCACGATGGCGGCGATCACCGCGAAGGCGAGCGCGAGGTCGTAGAGGCCGATCGCCTCGGGCAGGATGATCCGCGCCAACGCCAGGTCGCTGGCGGCGCGGATCAGGACGCGGCCGAGCTGGCTGCCATAGGCCGCCAGCGTGGACTGCAGGAAGCGCCGCTCGGAGGAGCGCATGCGGCGGATTCTGTCACCTCCCGCGCTGCGCACTGCGAACGTCCGCGACCCGCTGTCCCGCGCCGGCGCCGCCGCGGCAGGCCGGGCCGGGCCGCAGCCGCGGCACGCGGCGGTCAGGCGTCGGTCCAGGCGTCCAGGATGGCCTGGTACCAGGCGCGGCGGAAGGCGGCGACCGCCGGCAGGGCGCGCCAGCAGGGCAGGAGGGCGGGGTGGCGCAGGAAGATCGCGGCGGCGCCGGTCCAGGACTTGAGCGGGGCGGCGAGGCGCAGGCGGCGGCGAGTGGCCCAGGTCGGGCCGCCGGCGAAGGCTCCCGGATGGCGGGCGAGGAAGGCGCGGAAATGGCTGCCGTACCAGGCGGCGTGGGCCTCGAGCTCGCGGCGGCTGGCGCGCACCGCGGCGTGCTCGACCAGGGCGTCGGGAACGAAGGCGGTGGCGAGGCCGGCGGCGCGGGCGCGCAGCACCCAGTCATGGTCCTCGCTGGTCGGCAGGCCCTCGTCGAAGGGTCCGACGCGCTCCCAGGCGTCGCGCCGGACCGCCAGGTTGAGGCTGCCGAGCGGCCGGCGCGTGTCGCGCTCGGCCGGCCGGTCGGCGAGCAGCGGGTGGAAGGAGGCGATGTTGTCGGCCAGCGCCCAGATGTCGCCGGTCGCGGCAGCGGCGCGGGCGGCCGCCGCGGTGGTGGGACGCGGGAAGGTCACCGCGCCGCCGGCCACCGGCGCGTCGTCGAGGGCCGCCGCCAACCGCCGCAGCCAGCCGGCGGCAGGACGGCAATCGGCGTCGGTGAACAGCAGCCGCGCGCCGCGCGCCGCGGCGACGCCGCGGTTGCGGGCCGCCGCCGGGTTGAGGCGACCGCCGCTCGCGAGGAACCGCACGTCGCCGGCGCGCGGCACCAGGCCCGGGGCGTCGCTGCCGACCACCACCACCTCGACGCCGTCGCCGGGTGCGCCCTGCTCGCGCAGCGCGGCCAGCGTGCGGTCGATCAGCGGCGAGTCGAGGTCCGGGACGATGACGCTGATGGCGGGCAAGGCGCCCGGGCCGCGCGGCGCCGGCGCCGCATCAGCCAGGGGCGCCTCGCAGCGTCCGCACCTTGCGCGCCCAGAAGCGGCCGCGCATCGACTTGACGCTGGCGATGCGGTCCTCGGCGACGCGGTGGGCGGCGGCGCTGGTGGGGATGCCCTGGGCCCGCGACAGCTCGAAGATGCGGGTGGTGTTCTGGAACAGGCCGCGCGCCATGCGCAGGGCGGTGGCGCGGTTGTAGCCGGTGAGCTCGCTGTAGACGTTGATCAGGCCGCCGGCGTTGAGCACGAAATCGGGGGCGTAGAGGATGCCGCGGTCGTGCAGCGCCTGGCCGTGGCGCGCCTCGTCGGCGAGCTGGTTGTTGGCGGCGCCCGCCACGATCTTGCAGCGCAGCCGCGGGATGCTGGCGTCGTCGAGAACGGCGCCCAGGGCGCAGGGCGCCAGGACGTCGCACTCGGCCGTGAGGATGTCGGCCGGCGCCAGGATCTCGACGCCGAGCTCGCCGCGCGCCCGGTCGGTCGCCGCGGCATCGATGTCGGCGGCGAAGACCTCGGCCTTCTCCTCCCGCAGGTAACGGGCGAGCGCGAAGCCGACGCTGCCCAGCCCCTGAATGGCGACCTTGCGCCCTTCGAGCTGCGGCGAGCCGAGCTGCCAGGCGGCGGCCGCCTTGATCCCCTGCAGCACGCCGAACGCGGTCACCGGCGAGGGGTCGCCGCCGCCCTTCTGCGCGGCGGAGATACCGGTGACCCAGCGGGTCTCGACCAGGATCTGCTCCATGTCCTCCATGTCGGTGCCGACGTCCTCGGCGGTGATGTAGAGGCCGCCCAGCGATTCGACGTAGCGGCCGAAGGTGCGCAGCAGCGCCTCCGACTTGTCGCGCTTGGGGTCGCCGAGGATGACCGCCTTGCCGCCGCCCAGGTGGAGCCCGGCCGCGGCCGCCTTGTAGGTCATGCCGCGCGACAGGCGCAGCACGTCGATCAACGCTTCGTCCATGGTGGCGTAGGGCCACATCCGCACTCCGCCCAGCCCGGGTCCGAGCACGGTCGAGTGCACGGCGATGATCGCCCGCAGGCCGACCTCGGGGCTCGAGCAGAACAGCACCCGCTCGTGCCCCATGCCCGCCATCTGCTGGAAGAGTTCCATGGCGCTGTTCCCCACTTTCTCCTGGAGCGTCGCCGGGTCGACTTCAGAGCGCTGCCAGGGCGGCGAGCACGTCGGCGTCGTGGCCTTCGACGTTGACGCGCTTCCATACCTTGCGCACCTTGCCGGCGCCGTCGATGAGGAAGGTCGAACGCTGGATGCCCATCGAGGTCTTGCCGTAGTTGGTCTTCTCGCGCCAGGCGCCGTAGGTCTCCGCCACCTGGTGGCCGGGGTCGGCCAGAAGCGGGAAGTTGAGGCCGTGGCGGTCGCGGAACTTGCCGTGGCTGGCGACGTCGTCGGGCGAGACGCCGAGCACGGCGGCGCCATGGGCCGCCAGCTCGGACTTGCGGTCGCGGAAGGCGCAGGCCTCGCGGGTGCAGCCCGGAGTGTCGTCCTTGGGGTAGAAGTACAGCACCACCGGCCGGCCGCGCAGGGCGGAGAGCCGGACCTCCTTGCCGTCGTCGGCGCGCAACGTGAAATCGGGTGCGTTCTGGCCTTCTTCGATCCAGTCGGGTTGATCGGACATCGCCGCTCCTGAAGGGGTCCGGCAGGCCCATGCGGCCTGCCGGTGTCTTGCAGCGTGGCCGAGTCTATCCTGCGCCGGGCCGCCGGCCGATGGCGTCGTCGTGAGCCGGCCTGTCCCTCTTGCCGCGCGTTGCTGGTCT